>CAYVQI010000096.1:0-7411 GCA_964454155.1 uncultured Alteromonadaceae bacterium
TTTCGAGCCTCTTGGGGCCTCTCTGTTCGTGGGCATCACACGGCGCTTCGCTTCTGACACAAGTCCGTATGGACGGGCCTCGCCTGTCTGTTTATGGGCAGCAACTTTTTCGTGCCGTTGACCACCGAGTCTATTTTGGTGCGAAAGACGCGGATTACCTTCTCGAGCCAAGGGTGCTTAAGGTGGACGCTCGTCGGATTGAGGTCCTGCTCCCCTTCCAGCCGATTACAGGCGATTACTGGCTGAAAATTGGACCGTCGGTGGATACTCCGGTGTTGACCGCCATGCTTCGTGTTGAGAACGGCACTATTCGCATTGTGTCTGAAAACTATGACCCGGAGTTTGACCGCTTAGTTCAACATTCGTCGGCCCAAAAAAACCGTGAGGACGTGCTTGCAAGCGCAGCCGATGGGCCCTGTTCGGATGACGAATCTGATTGCGTTGAGGCTCGCGCTGTTGACGTTGGGCCAACTTTTTGCGGCAAGGCGGCCGACTTCGATCCGTTCCAAGGATCACAGGCGATGACGGTTAAAGGGACAGAAGAGCTTCACCTTGATGAGTTTTATACGATCGAAGCGCGGGTGTTTATTCGCGATTACGTGCGTTCTGGCATTATCGTTGATAAATACTCGGGTGGCGGTCGTGGCCGCGAATATAGACTTTCCGTAAATAAAGAAGGCCTCTTGCGAAGCTGGTTTTCCATTGATGGAACGTTCAATAATAGCCGTATCGTACTCTCGGCTGTTCCCGTCCCAAAAAACCAGTGGGTGCATGTAGCAAGCGCGTTTGATGGTCGTTACGTCAGATTGTTTATCGACGGCGTGCAGGTGTCTGAAAAGCGAATTGCTGGCCGTCCGGCTCAGCTGGGATACCAAAATATTGCGATTGGTGGAAATAATTGCTGTCGAGGCTATTACGAAGTATTCAATGGCTTGATCGATGAGGTCAGAGTCAGCACTGTGGCGCGCTATCGCGAGTCATTTGATGTACCCGGCGCCGAGTTTGAACCAGATGCGAATACGCAGCTGCTTATGCACTTTACCAACGGTGGTGAAAACGTAGGGATTATCGGTGGCTCTGTCGAGTTGACTGAGCTTGACCGAATCACCGCGTGTGGCGAGCGTTAGGACAGGGCCTAAACTGCGGTAAAAATTTTAAGAATAATAAGTCACCGGAGGCAACATGATGGAGCACGATACGCTGTTGGCGTACCTCGACCAGTGGGCATCTGAGAAGCCGGACACCGTGTGGCTCAAAGATCTAAGGGATGATGGTAGCGATGACTACAGCTGGGCAGAGTCTCGCCGCCAAGTGCGCTGCGTGGCTGCCGCGCTCGAGGCACGGTTTGAAAAAGACACTAAAATTTTACTGCTCTCGCGAAATCGAGCGCACTGGTTTTTCGCCGATCTTGCGATTATGGCATCAGGCAACGTCAGTGTCGGTTTGTTTACAACGCTTAATGCTGATGTTGCGCACTACATTGCCCAGTTCACCCAAGCGAGGGCCATTTTTGTTGGCGACGCGGACAATTGGGAAAGTGTCAAAGAAATCTTACCTGACGACACCTGCGTGATTAGCCTGCCGGGGGTGGAAATTCCCGAAGCGCACCTCACCTGGGATCAGTTGTTGTTAGAGGGCGCGGCAGGTGCTCCAAGCCATGTCCCTCGTCACGACGACACCATTGCACTGATTTTTACGTCGGGTACGACCGGTCGGCCAAAAGGCGTTATTCAAACGAATGACAGTAACGTGATCCCCATAAGACGGGGCAGCGAGTTCTTGGAAATTGAGGCAGAACCTATCTATTTTTCATACTTGCCGCTGTCTCACTTGGCGGAGCGCCAGGTCATAGAATTTACCGCACTTTGTCGCGGTGCTCCGGTAAGTTTTAATGAAGGACTTGAGTTTCTTGGGCGAGACATGCAGCGAACCCGCCCCACATTTTTCTTTGGTGCGCCGCGCGTGTGGGAGCAGTTCCAACAGGCAGTGCTTGCACAGTTTGGTGGCGCCGACGCATTTAACCGAGCGCTACTGGCGGACTCACAAGTCGTTTCGGAAAATGTAAAAGCGGCCTTGGGTCTTGATCGCTGCGAGTTTCATCTTACGGGTTCAGCGCCCTTACCCATGCCACTGATGGCCTGGTGGGACAGTGTTGGAATCGCGCTGATGGAAGGCTTTGGTCAAACTGAGGCCATGAGCTTGATCATCAGTCGAGAGGGCCAAAGGCGGCTGGGTGCACTAGGGAAGCCTTTGCCCGGAGTGGATATTAAGATCACTCAGGCGGGTGAGTTGGCTATTCGTGCAGACGGCTGCACGCCGGGGTATTACAAGCAGCCGGATAAGACGGCAGAGCTTATTCAGGACGGCTGGCTGCATACGGGGGATCGCTTCCGCCAAGATGAGGATGGGTTTCTATATATTACGGGTCGCATTAAAGATTACTTTAAGACCATTCATGGAAAGTTTGTGGCACCCACACCCATCGAGGCGCTGTTCGCGGAAAATACCTGTGTGGAACAGCAGTGTTTGCTGGGTTTGGGTATGGCAAAAACGGTCATGGTTGCGGTGGTTTCTGAGTCGATGCGTGCAACGCCCCTTGAGGACATAGAAGCCTCTGTTACATCGACAATTCGGTCCATGAATGCATCGCTTGAAAAGCACGAGCGCCTTGCGGGAGTGGTATTAACTTATGCCCCGTGGACCATTGAGAGCGGTATTTTAACGCCGACTTTAAAAATAAAGCGTGATCAAATCGCGGATCGTTTTGGTGATGTGGCGGCGGCAATGGCCACCGAGTCTGCCGAGAAAAAACAGATTTTAGTGCGGTGGTGCTGAGCACGCACAAGCCCACTTTTTTGGTCGAAAGCGCCGTCTTTTTTAGCTCATTTGAGTAACTCAACGGGGTTAGTTTTCTAAAGATCATGAAGAGGAGATGGTAATCTAGCGCCCTGATTTTTTATCTCTTCGGTTTTCTCTGTGACGCTTCAGCCCGTATTGTTTCTTTTTTCGATATCCCTTTTTCTCAGCTGTACATCAACAGCACTTGCGACACCGATGGCGGACGCAGTCAGGCTTGACGAAGCGCCGACACTCGACGGTCAGGTGCTTGCGGATGCGGTTTGGACACAGCCTGCGCTATCTGGGTTTTGGCAGCAGCGCCCGACGGAGGGCGCGCCGTCGTCACAAAAAACTGAGGTGTTTATCGGTTACACGGATACGACCCTTTACGTCGCGGTCATCGCTTATGACGAAGACCCTTCCGGCATTATCGTCGCGGACAGCCGTCGAGATGCATCCTTAGATAACGGCGACAGCTTTAGCTTTATTGTCGACAGTTTCCGAGACCAACAAAATGGATTTGTGTTTGGTACCAATCCTGCTGGTATTGAATATGACGCTCAGGTGAGTAAAGAGGCCAGTGGCTCGATGAGCCGAGGGGCAGGATTTAATCTCAACTGGGATACGCGTTGGGAGGTGCAAAGCCATATTGGCGACTACGGATGGTCAGCCGAATTTGCCATTCCCTTTAAGTCCCTCAGGTTCGGTGATGATGACGTACAAACGTGGGGCTTTAACTTTAAGCGAACCATCCGAAGAAATAATGAGGTGGCTTTTTGGGCCCCGATTTCTCGGCAGTACAGCCTTTCACGATTGGCGGACGCCGGACGGATTGCAAATATCAAAGCACCCGCGCAACGCAATTTAAAAGTCACGCCCTACGGCCTCGCCAAAGACCGCAGTGGTAATCAGATTGAGCGGCTCCGTGATCAAGAGTTGGGTTTCGACGTGAAGTACAGTGTGACGCCGAGCCTGACGCTGGACATGACGTATAACACTGACTTTGCACAGGTGGAAGTCGACGAATTCCAAATTAACCTCGATCGATTTAGCTTATTTTTGCCTGAGCAGCGACCGTTCTTTTTGGAGAACGCCGGACAATTCAGCGTCGGAGTGTCGCGCGAGGTCGAGCTCTTTTTTAGTCGACGCATCGGAATTGCAAATGATGGCAGCCAGATCCCTATTAAAGCGGGCGCTCGACTCTCGGGAAAAGTGGGCGAGGCGACGAATGTGGGTTTCTTGCACATGCAGGCCGATGCAGTGGCGGGCGTCGTTCCACAAACCGACTTTACTGTTGCGAGGGTAAGCCAAGAATTTGAGAACCGGTCCAGTTTGGGGCTCCTGGTGGTCAACAAGGAGGAAAGTGGTTCACTCGATGGTGGCGCTGATCACTACAACCGGACTTATGCACTCGATGGTCGGTTGGGTTTGGGTGATGACGGCTTGGTATCGGGTTTTTATGCGAAGACAAAGACGCCCGGACTCAATGGCGACGACACGGCGTTTCAGCTCTCCGCAGCGGCTGACACTGAGGAGTGGTCATACTCTGCCAGCGTCATGCAGGTCGGTGAGAATTTCAACCCGGAGGTTGGGTTTTTGCAGCGAACTGATTTTAAGCGGGTGGGTCTTTTTGCATTAAAGCGGTGGCGCGATCCTGCGTGGGAGAATTTACTTGAGTTGAGACCCCATATTTCATATCGGGGCTGGTGGGGCGGTGCCGATGACCTTCACGAGACGGGGTTTCTTCACATCGATAACCACTGGGAATGGAAGTCAGGTTTTGAAATTCATACCGGTGTCAATTTGTTGCACGAAGGCGTGCGTGAGGCGTTCGAGCTCGCGCCTGGGCAGGTGGTCGAAGCGGGTGAATACGATGATGAGGAGCTGCAACTGGTATTAATGACGGACGATAGTCAGCCACTGTCATTTAATATGACGGCAAAGGTCGGTGGTTTTTTTGGCGGTGATCGGACGCAGCTTACACCGAGCCTTCGCTATCGTATCGGTGAAACATTTAACGCCCAACTTGGTTGGACCTACAACGAAATTAAGCGCCCGAATAATCCCGAGACGTTAAAAATTAATGTCGGCTCACTGCGAATGACCTATTCATTTAACCCCAAGGTGTCGCTTCAGGCGCTTGTTCAATACAACGACGCGACCGAGGTTATGGCCTCAAACATTCGATTTGCGTGGCTGACGTCTGCCGACGCAGGTTTATACCTGGTCTACAACGAAACCCGTGACGACGACGTTGGCATGTTCACTCAGAAGCGACGTGAGTGGATCCTTAAGTTTTCACACACCTTCGATCTGTTTAACTAATGGGCTGTAACGGTGGTCGAAGCTCATGCCGCTAGGCGGTTTTGAGCGTGGTACAAACGATTTCCCGATCGTTACGCACTCTGGGCAGACGATTCGAACGATGACAATCAGGCTGGAAGTGTTTTTCGCCAGCGGCTGACCATCACTTGGTCAAACAAACCAGCCAGTGCGTAGGGGTCTTCGGCGCAAAAAGCATGAGCGTCGTCATCGCTATCAAAGTCAATAATTAGTACGGACCCGACCATCTCATTATCGTTGCTGAGCAGCGGACCTGCGGCAAAAAGGCGATCACCTAAACCGTCAATATAGGACAGATGGGCGTCGCGCGTATTAAGGCGAATTTGCAGGCTATTGGCCTTGTCTTGGCAGTGAATGTGGTAAAGCACATTATCTCCTTCGAGCGTGCGTGGGCGGATGCGCTGAGTGTTGCGACTATAACCGTGTCGACGACTTAATTCTCTGGTTTGAAATAACGCCTATTGGTTAATTAGGTTTGGCAGTCGTCAAAACCGTGAGTAGGATCGTACGTTGTTGTTTTCTCTCTAGTCGGACGAGTGCCCCATGAATACTCACCAAAACGATAAAGAACGTGTGGCCGAAGGTTATGATATTCCAGCGGTTGAGGCCTGGATCGCGGCAAACTCCGAATACTTTACGCCGCCCTTTACCTGGGTGCGTTTAGAGGGAGGGCACTCCAACCTAACCTATCGCCTTGAGGACAAAACCGGCAAACAGGCAGTGATTCGTCGCCCTCCCACGGGGGAGTTACTGCCCAAAGCACACGACATGAATCGAGAGTGGTCACTGATTGCAGGCCTTTCCCCCACAGGTTTCCCCGTACCGGAGCCCATCGGTTTTTGCGAGGATTTGTCGGTGACCGGTGCCTTATTTTATGTGATGGGTTTTTCTCGGGGCCGTCCGTTGTTTACTAACGAAGACACCTTAGCTTGGGTACCGGTTGATCAGCGAGCAACACTGGCCTACTCGTTTATCGACACCCTGGCCGATCTGCACGTGCTGGACCCTGATGCGGTAGGACTTGGGTCACTGGGGAAAAAAGAGGATTACATTGGGCGCCAAATTAAAGCGTGGTATCGCTCATGGGAGTCGTCTATCGAGTTTGCCCAGCTTGACGATCCTCGTGCGCATGAGTTTAAAGCGTTCTTTTTGGCGAACCAGCCTGCACAAGTGACAGCCAGCGTCGTTCACGGCGATTACTATCTGCATAATTGTCTATTTTCTGAGGGGTCAAAGGTCTCTGCCGTACTCGACTGGGAGTTGGCCACGCTCGGTGATCCTTTGGCTGACCTGGGTTACACGTTGCGTGCATGGCCCGAGATTGATGATGATCCTTTCTTAGAGCCGACTGCACCGACAGCAGTATCGGGTCTTCCGCTGCGTGGCGAGTTAGCGCAACGCTACTCAGAGCGCACGGGTTTCCCGGTTGATTTGCTCGACTATTACGTGGGTTTTAATCATTGGAAGACCGCTGCGATATTGCATGGGGTCTATGCGCGGTATAAGGCGGGACAAAAGAGTAGCGAGGGTGTTGACCTTGAGGGCCTAAGAGAGGGTATTTTCAAGGGACTTGCCGGCGCGGAGCGTGCGATCTTGAGATTGCAGTAGCGGCTCAGCTGACCTTTTTGAGAGAAAGCAGTTTGCCTTGATCCGTGTAAGTCATTTGAAACGTGCCTACAACCCCCTCGGAAGTGAAGTGGGGTTGAAGCATCGACCACGGTAAATTAATCGTCTGACCATCATGTGCCCTAACCTGCACCCGGGTCTTGTGACCTTGATAAAATACTTGGGCTTCACGGTAACCAAGCGTGATCGAAAAGAGGGATTGCTTGTTCTGCATCATTTTACCGCCCTGGATCAGACGCTAGATTTACACAAATAGGTAGGAAATTCACCTTGGCGGTACCGCCGATCGCCGGTCGCGGTGATGACTCAGGCGCATTGGCGCGAAGCGTCTAAACCTTTACCGTAGTGAGGTTATGGCGTCATGACATGGGAGTACCATGGACTTTTCTGATTTAGTGATTACGCAAATTAAGGGACCGCTCGACGCGCTCTGCGCTGACCTTATGCAAGCAGGCGAGCTCGATCAATACCTCTTCTTCAACGGCGTTTCGGAAATGATTGGCGATGCGTCAGATGAGGGCGCAGTGATGATGGGCTGTATAGAACTGGGGCGCTGTGCATTTTTGGGGTTTCGTTTTACTCCAAGTGTAGAGCTGCAGGTCAC
>CAYVQI010000097.1:0-7063 GCA_964454155.1 uncultured Alteromonadaceae bacterium
TTGGTTACGGCCGGCGCGCTGCAGAGTAACCACTGCCGAGCAACCGCAGCGGTTGCAGCGCAGTTGGGTTTAAAGTGCGAGCTCATTCTCCGTGGGGAAGAGCAAGCGCTTGAGGGAAACTACTTATTGAGCCGACTGCTCGATGCCGATATCACTTATGTGTCGCGAAGTACGACCGGCGATGAAATGACCGAACACTTGGCGAACGCGGTGCAACGCTGGGCAACTCGGGGGGAGAAGGCATTGTCTCTGCCCATTGGTGGTAGTGATGAAATCGGTATTTGGGGATACATTGCAGCGGTTGAAGAGCTCTCGTCAGACATGGCGCGTCACTCGATACGGCAAGCGGCGATCGTTCATGCAACTGGCTCTGGGGGGACGCAGGCCGGCTTAAATGCGGGTGTGCTACTACACAAGCTGCCCGCAGACGTGATCAGTTATGCAGTCTGCGATGACGCCGCCTACTTCAACGACAAGGCGCAGCAAGACTGGCAGGCCTTGTGCGCCTCGACAGACGACTTGCCGGTCGAGTCGATTAAGACGGTCACCAATGATCATTTTATTGGACCGGGGTATGGACGGGCTGATCAGGCAGTATTTGATACACTGGCAGAGTTGGCTCGACTGGAGGGGATCACGCTTGACCCCGTCTATACCGGCAAAGCCTTTCACGGCATGGTGACTGATCTTGAGCACTCGTCGTTTCAGTCGGACGCTGCGGATATCATTTTTGTGCATACAGGTGGGGTATTCGGTATCTTTCCACATGCAGATGCGCTTCAAACTTCGCTGCAGCGAGTTTAAGCCGTCAATACACCACATATAAAGCGAGAGTAGGCATGGTTGAAACAATAATCCGCGACATTAATGCAGTGGCGTGGGGGCTTCCGATGCTGATACTGCTGCTGGGCACGGGCATCTACCTGACCGCTGGGCTTGGCTTCATGACCCTGAGAAAGGTCCCACGTGCCGTATCGCTGCTGTTTTCCGGGGTGTCAGGTCGTGGCGAAGGGGACATTGCGCCGTTTAAGGCGTTGATGACGTCGCTGTCTGCTACGATTGGAACGGGAAATATTGCGGGTGTCGCAACAGCGATTACGCTGGGCGGACCGGGCGCTTTGTTTTGGATGTGGATTACGGCGCTCTTTGGAATGGCTACGAAGTACGCGGAGGGCGTTCTTGCTGTTCGTTACCGAGAGCAGGACGATCAAGGTGGGTTCAGCGGCGGCCCGATGTACTATATTCGAAATGGATTGGGTCCTCGCTACGGCGCGTTTGCGACAGGGTTGGCCTTTGCATTCGCGCTCTTTGGCGCAACCGCCGGCTTTGGACTCGCCAATACCGTACAGTCGAATTCAGTAGCGCAGGTTCTTACAGACAACGCGGGCATCCCTTGGTGGGTGACGGGTATTGTCCTGATGCTTGTAGTCGGCGCGGTTATTCTCGGAGGAATCAAGCGGATTGCCGATACCGCGGGCGCCGTAGTTCCTGTAATGGCTATCTCCTACATTGTCATGAGCTTAATCGTTATTGGGTTGAATCTCAGCGCGGTGCCAGAAGCCTTTGGTGTTATTTTTGATAGCGCCTTCAACGGCGCCTCCGCAGCGGGTGGCTTTGCAGGAGCAACGGTCTGGGCGGCGATCCGCTTCGGCGTGGCACGCGGCATTTTCTCGAATGAAGCGGGTTTGGGTAGTGCACCCATTGCACACGCGGCGGCTAAAACCAATGAGCCTGTGGAGCAGGGTTTGGTGGCCATGTTAGGCACCATGATCGATACGCTCATCGTCTGCACAATGACGGGGCTTGTTATCGTACTGACCGGCGTACTGGATTCTGGGGTATCCGGGGCCAGCCTTACCTCGATGGCTTTTGGCGCTGTGCTTCCGGGAGGTGAATGGGTAGTGACAATCGGCGTTGTGGTGTTCGCAACCACCACCATGATGGGCTGGGCATTCTACGGAGAGCGTTGTGTCGTTTACCTGTTTGGTACTCGGGGCATTATGCCGTTCAGAGTACTGTGGGTATTAGCAATCCCTGTTGGAGCAGGCGCAGACTTGGGGTTGATTTGGCTTATCGCGGACACCCTTAACGCCTTCATGGCGATTCCCAATCTGATTGGGCTATTGCTGTTGTCGCCCGTGGTTTTTGCTTTAACGAAAGATTATTTCGCGCGCCAGAAGCAGCGTACGGACGCCGCAGAGGGTTCATAAATTGGTGACTACGGCATCTGAGAAGCTCGTTATTGCGATTTCATCGCGGGCTCTGTTCAACCTCGATGCCGAGCATTTGGTGTATGAGCAAGCCGGTCTAGAGGCCTATTCTGCCTATCAAATAGAACATGAGGACGTACCGCTAGAGCCCGGACAGGCTTTTACACTGGCGAAAAAATTGCTGGCGCTTAATACGGCATTGAATGAACCTTTAGGTGTCGAGGTCGTTCTTTTATCCCGAAATTCCGCTGACACTGGACTGCGTATTTTTAATTCTATCGAGCACTATGGACTGCCTATTACTCGAGCGGCGTTTTGCGGCGGCGAGTCACCGTGGCGATATATACAAGCCTTTGGATGTCACTTGTTTCTCTCATCTGAGGCTGACGACGTTCGAATGGCGCTTGAAAATAACGTCGCGGCAGCGACACTCGTCTCAAAACCCGTCAGCGAAGGTACCAGCGGAACGATTCGTTTTGCTTTTGATGGTGATGCGGTGCTCTTTTCGGATGAAGCTGAACGTGTCTATAAATCCGAGGGTCTTGCGGCCTTTACAGCAAGCGAGCGAGCACAAAGGAATGAGCCTTTGATGGGGGGGCCGTTCAAGAGCTTTTTAAGTGCCTTACACACACTTCAACGAGCGCTGCCAGCCGATGATCAATTAATCCGCACTGCACTCGTCACGGCGCGGTCTGCTCCAGCGCATGAGCGCGTGATTCGAACGCTCCGAGAGTGGGACATCCGCCTGGACGAGTCGATTTTCTTAGGTGGCTTGCCGAAAGTAGAGTTTTTAAAGGCCTACGACGCTGACGTGTTCTTTGATGATCAGGAGACCCACTGCGAGCTCGCCGCCGATCACATCGCGACGGGGCATGTACCGCATGGGATTGCCAATCAGCCGGTAGACTGACTGTACAGACTCTTAGAACCAAAGTATCTTAAAGTCCGATTTTTATTCCTTAAGGTGCTTAATGAAGTTGCAACAACTCAAGTACATCTGGGAGGTGGCACACCACGATTTGAACGTGTCTTCCACCGCACAAAGTCTCTTTACCTCACAGCCCGGTATTAGCAAGCAGATTCGTCTGCTCGAGGGAGAACTCGGTGTTGAGATTTTTGCTCGTAGTGGAAAGCACTTGACCCACATTACCCCAGCTGGCGAAGCGATCATTGATATTGCCGGAGAGATTTTGAGAAAAACTGAGTCGATAAAGCGTATCGCTCAGGACTACTCAGACAACGTGGCTGGCCGCATGTCTGTTGCCACGACACACGGGCAAGCCCGCTACGTATTACCCGAGTCAATCTCAAAATTTGTTCAGGAACACCCGGATGTTTCGCTGGAAATGAAGCAAGGGAGTCCACAACAGATCGCGGAGATGGCCGCCAAAGGCGCAGTTGATTTTGCCATTGCGACAGAAGCAGTGCAGCAATATGCGTCGCTCGTGTCCCTCCCGTTTTTCCGTTGGACCCATTGCGTGGTGGTTCCGAAGGGGCATCCGTTGACAGACGTTGTCGACCCAACGCTTGAGCAAGTGGCTCAATACCCCATTGTTACCTATACCGAAGGCTTTACAGGGCGTTATCGCATCGATGAGGGCTTCAAGGCGCGTGGTTTAGTTCCTAGCTATGTTGTTACCGCCGCCGACGCAGACGTGATTAAGACGTACGTTCGACGAGGCCTGGGTGTCGGGATCATATCGACCATGGCCGTTGAAGAGTCGATAGATGATGACTTGGCAAGAATAGGCACTAATAAGTATTTCTCGCCCATGCTGTCTTGCATTGCCTTTCGACGCGGCACGTTTCTCAGAGGGTTTATGTTTGCCTTTATCGAACAGCTTGCGCCTCATTTGAGCGCTGACTTTGTGCGGCATGCGATGTCAATTGCCGACCCTGAGGAAAGACACGAGTTCTGTTCAAGGCTTGATGTTCCTCGAATTTAGGCGGCAAACGGCACGAAAATACGGCAAATGGGTGAGGTTTTTTACATAACATCTATGCGACTATGTGTGGGGTCATCGGAAATGATTCGTGTGCGTATGAACTCTAGCGCCGATTGTTTTTGGGCTTACGACAGTGGTCGAACTCCATCAGAGACGTAGGGAAGAGAATGGACTTAACACCTGATAATAACTTAGAGCCTACATTGACGAATCCTTTTGAGGCGATAGGGGACACCGAGCGTCCGAGCACTGAGTATGAGGTCGCCTTAGCACGCGGTCTCGAGTTGCAGCGATTGCCCACAACCGCGGCGACCGACAGAAATATTCAGCGTCAGCATAGTAAAAACCGCATGACTGTTTGGGAGCGTATTCAGTTTCTCGTCGATGAAGCCCCTACCGTTCTTTATCAAAACTGGGGGCCAAACATGGACGGGGCGTCGCTTGTGACGGCCATTGGTAAGATCGACGGGCGTGACGTTGCGATTTATGGGCATGACTTTACGCTTAGAGCAGGCTCGATGGATGCGACAAATGGCGAGAAACTGGCTCGGCTATTTGAGGTCGCAGGTCAGCGCAAGATTCCGCTAGTGGGATTAAACGATTCTGCTGGGGCATACATTCCCGCAGGAGTAGGTGGGCTAGATGGTTACGCGGAGGCATTCACAGGCCTTAGAAAGATCTCGGGCGTCGTGCCCAGTATTATGTGTATGTTCGGCTTTAATGCCGGTGGCGGAAGTTATTTGCCGCGGCAAGGTAGCTTTCTCATTCAACCTCGAGACACGTTTTTTGGTTTGACAGGGCCGGGGGTGGTCAAGTCGGTTCTCGGTGAGGACATCACGCCCGATGAACTCGGTGGTCCAGATGTTCACAGTCAAACAGGCGTCACAGACTTTGTGGTTGAGGACGAGGTGGCTGCGCTACGAAAGGTCAGAGAAATCTTGCGGTATCTCCCGGACAGTAATGCGACGGGACCCAAAGTACAGGTCTGCTCAGACCCCATTGGCAGGAACACGAGCGACATTGATACGTTGCTGAAAACCGCTTTTGAATCTGCCACTGGATTCAACACCCCTGTCGACAGTTCAATCATTATTCAGCAATTGTGTGACCACGGCGACTTCATAGAGATACAAGAGGAGAGAGCCCAAAACACAATCACCTGCTTGGGTCGAATCGGTGGGCATGTCGTCGGATTTGTGGCCAATAACTCCGCAGTGTCCTCGGGACAGATCGATATTGACGCTGCGTTAAAAAATGCGCGATTTATTCGGTTTTGCAATCTGTACAACATCCCCGTGATGTTTCTTGAAGATACGACGGGATTTCTTCCGGGCAGGGAGCAGGAGCATCGCGGGATTGTTCAGGCTGGGCGTGCCATGCTGGATGCAATCGTCGATTTAAGGACACCACGATTTCTTATTTTGATAAGAAACGCGTTTGGGGGGGCCTATGCCTCGTACAACAACTATCCCACGGGCGCGGATTTCGTTGTCGCTTTACCGACGACTCGCGTTGCGGTCATGGGCCCCGCAGGAGTGGAGTACGTTTACAAAGACGAGCTTAAGGCGATTGGGCGTGCAGCGTCGAGTCGAGTTGCTGAAGCCGCTGCCGAGCTTGTTGCAAACGGAATGGGTCAGGAAGAGGCTACGGCCTCGGCTCATGAAAGTGTTGACGAGTGGGTAAAAACGGCCGAAGCCGACCTTGCGAAGCGTTACGAGCGCGAAATAATGAATCCGGAGGAGGCGCTGAGTCTCGGTTCGGTCTCACAAATCGTGATGCCATCAGATCTCCGTTCGGTCATCGGTAAGCACCTGATGTTCTGTCTGCGTCATTATGAGCCCGCCCCGATGGGCGGCGTCCAGCGCGAATTCCACTAAACATTCAGCCGGTTAAATAGGAGTTTTTCTGTGTCAAATGAGCACTATTTGCATAACCCGCTGATCCATCAAGAACGACGTCTTGGTGATAGCAGTAGTCCTTGGGTTCGTCAGTTTGACTGCACCCACATCAAGCCCTTGATTATTTGTCGGGGCCCCATTCGCAAGGAGGCTATGGATGTCTTCGAAGAAATGGGGATTGCCGACTACGGGATTTTACTGTCTGAAAAGGACTCGATTGTCTATCCCCGGGCCATAGCACCGGAGTTGCGTGCTATCGGTGACCCGCTCCGAGTCCATCGCGTGAGCGACTATTCAGGTGTTGATAAAGCGGACCGTGAAGCCAGAATTCAAGAAATCATTCAGATTGCTCATGCTCATGGTTACAACGCTATCTTTGCCGGCTACGGGTTCATGGCCGAGGATGAGGCTATGGTGGCGTCTATGGAAGCGGCGGGGCTTAATTTTATTGGTCCCTGCTCGCGCACTGTTCGACAGGCTGGACTCAAGGATGAAGCAAAGCGCACGGCCCTCAAGGCGGGGGTTTCAGTAACACCTGGAATCGATAATGCCACCGCGCTCACACTGCTTAAATCGCATCCGACGATCGACGCACTGAAGGTGTTATGTGCCAGTGAGGGACTGGTCAACGTTGATTTTGATGGTGCGGACCTTGAAGAAATTGCGGATCGCGTTTTACTCGCCTCGTACCGCGCAGGGATTGACGTGTATAGCGTTGACGATCTGATTTCAACCTTGGAGCAATCCGTGCTCGGTATGAACGAGAAGTACCCTAATAACCGCGTTCGTTTGAAGGCTATCGGCGGTGGCGGGGGTAAAGGGCAGCGTATCGTTGAGCGTGGCGAAGCATCTCGAACCGGTGAACTGGTGAAAGAAATTCTTCAGGAGGTTAAAGCGTCAGGTAAGGGTGACAATAAAAACGTATTGGTTGAACTCAATATTGAGTCAACGCGTCACCAAGAAATACAGGTGATTGGCAATGGGCAGTGGTGCACCACGCTGGGTGGGA
>CAYVQI010000098.1:0-7046 GCA_964454155.1 uncultured Alteromonadaceae bacterium
CAGATCGCTGTCGCTGAGAACACGCCTGCCGAACTTATTTTGCGCGGTGGAACCGTTTATTCGTTAGACACCCGGGGCTCTAGTCACACCGCCATTGCAGTATCGGGTAATCGGATTGTTGCCCTCGGGACAGAGGCCGATATCAACCTGCTGATGAATGATGAGACCGAGGTCATTGAGCTTGACGGCCGGGTCGTGTTTCCTGGATTCATCGACACTCATATTCACACTATGGACACGCTGCCGCTGTTAAACGGCGTCATGCTCTCACCCGGACAGACGGCCGACGAGGTGCTAAAGGCGATCGCCAAGCACGCTGCCACCTTCCCTTCTCAAAACCCAGTATTGGGATCGGGCTTCCTCGCCCGAGCGTTTGGTATTAACGGCCCCACGGCCGCACAACTTGACGCCGTCGTACCCCACCGACCCGCGCTAATTATTGACGAAGGGGGACACACGGCCTGGGCAAACTCGCTAGCCCTCGCGAGTGCCGAGATTTCGGCGCAAACGCCAGACCCCGTCCCCGGCGCTCACTTTTTCCAGCGCGATCAATTAGGCAATCCGACGGGATGGCTTGTCGAGGGTGCCGCTATTGAACCTGTTAAGGAAGCGCTTGGCGTGGTCAGTGAACGCTCGCTTCGGTCGGCAGCACCAGGGTTTTTCAACGACATGTCAGCCGTTGGGCTGACCGCTGCTTTCGATGCTGGCATGATCGACACGGGGCGGCTCGGCATGCAGATTGCGCGCGAGTTGGCCGAGACTGATGCACTGCCACTGCGCATGGTCGGCTCCCTCTACATCAACACCCCAAACGACCTTCTCACTGCACATGAAGAACTCTCGGCGCTGCGCGAGATCTACGATCATGAGTTGTTCTCAGTCACGACACTCAAGCTTTCGCTCGATGGCACCGTTGAAGCCAAAACCGCTGTCACGCTTTCACCCTACCTGGCGCCCGAGGGGCACGAGGCAAAGCCACTACTGCCCGACGCACAGGTATTTAATGCGGTTTTTGAGGCCTACAACTTAGGTTTCGATCTTCACCTTCACGCCATTGGCGACGGTGCTGTGCGTACTGCTCTTGACGCCATAGAGGCAGGACAAGCAGCACATCCAAAGACCGATGTGAGGGCCACCATCTGCCATATTGAAGTGGTCGACGCTGCCGATATTGACCGGTTCGGTGCGCTGGGGGTGGTGGCTCAAACCACACCAACGTGGTTCGAGTACGATGAGATCGCCATGGAATTCTTGGGCCCGAACCGGTTTGAGCAACTGTACCCCCTGGCTTCTATTCTTCGAAATGGAGGTCGCGTTACGCTCGGCAGCGACTACCCGGTGTCTTGGATCGGCAAAGATGCCCTCAACCCGCTGTTTAATATTGAAATGGCCGTGACGCGCCAGCGTGCTGGCGACGCAAACTACCCCATCCAAGCTCGGGCTAGTGAACGACTCAGCGTCGATCAAGCCATTCGCGCGCACACGGTTGATGCGGCGTGGCAAATACGGATGGAGGACACCATTGGAACGCTTGAAGTAGGGAAAAAAGCCGACCTCGTTGTACTTGAGCGAGACCCCTATAGCACGCCGATTCATTCGATCCACAACATAGCCGTGGATATCACGGTGTCAGATGGACGAAGAGTTTTCCAACGAGTGAGCGCGCCGAACCCCTAGCCGGCTGAAACGCTCTGAGTAAGCACTAGCGTATTACCGCACCGGCAAGTGGGTCACTACCATTTATGAGCTCACAAAATTCGTCGGCGAGCCGTCGGGACTCTTGAACGCAGTCGCGCCAATACTGTTCACGAATCGATTCGGGCATTTTCCCGAAGTCGCGCCTGTCCGGGATCTTTCCGAACGGCAACTGCGCTAAGAACGCGTCGCTCGGGCAAAGTGTGATGAGCTGATCTGACGAGACCTGCCGATTGGCTCGCCAGGGCAAAAACTTGTCAAACCAACCCACCGTCATACGGTTGCTAAAATGGGGATAGAGCCACACTTGGTCTTCAGGAAGACGCTCAACATCAAAGTGGTAATCAATAATGCCACCGTCCCAGAACGCACCCTGACCCGCCCCTTCGATTTCGTACACCCCGTCGAAGACGTAAGGAATTGCGCCACTCGCCATAAGCGCATTGAACACGTTGGCTTCCGAGAGTGAGACGTACTGCGTCCCAAATCCATCGAGCAACGGCGCCACGGGTCCCGCTTCTTGATGCGCAAAGACGACGCGTTGAAAAGACCACGGCAACGTTGCCCGACTCACCGCATTGCCCAAAGCCGCTGCCGCCATTCCCGCCATTAAGCCAGGGCCAGGTGCCGCCCCATTGAGGCCCTTGCCACGCGCTGTGACAACGTGTGACCGAAGCCAAGGATGCTCAACAACGTGACGCTCGCCCGCCTCTCCCAGCAAACAACGCATGAGTCCGAGTGCCACCTCTGTGATCTCTGCCACCGTCGGCTTTGCCGACGTGTAGTGCTGTGTGAGGTACGCACGCTCGAATCGATCGTACGCTTCAGACGGATTAGGCTGCGCCATAGCAGCATGTCGCCAAGAGCCAATGGATGAACCGACGGCATCGAGTGGTCGATCGCGTCCGGCAAACAGTTCTCCGACAAGCACACGGTCGAGTTGGCCCAGAATAAGCCACTTTGGACCGCCTGATGCACCGATCAGACCGTCTACAAGGTCTGCATGCCAGCCCTCCTCTGCAAGTCGCTTTGCTGCGGTCTGTCCTACTCTCAGTTCAAGCGCCTTCACCGTCGATCCTTTCTTGTCGTCACACCCAACACCCTAGCTCCAAAACGCCCATCGGCCTATCATGACCCCCACACCGTTAAATGGTGGTCACCACTGCGCCGAACCGACAATAAAAAAAAATGGGAGTAAACACCATGGCATTTAACGCTGAAGTCGCCACAAAAGCGTATATCGATGGGCTGGGTGAAGAAGCACTTGCGCAAGCGGCAGCCTACACCGCAGGTAATCACTGGCTCATGCTCTGGTCTTTGGGCGTGACCGTTCTCTCAACCTGGCTCATCCTTCGCAGCGGCATTCTGACGACACTGGTCGGCAAGCTGTCTGGAAAAGGGCTCTTCAATCGAGCCTTTCGCGTCAGTGCCGCGTTCATTGTACTCTCGTCCATTATCGAACTCCCCTGGACGATTTACACGAGTTGGTATCGTCAAACACAATACGACATGACCGTGCAGCCCTTGGGCGACTTCCTTGGGCAAGCCGGCCTAAGTCTGGCGCTGAGCGCCGTCATTATGGGCGTGTTATTGGCCTTGTTCTACGTACTGGTCAACAGAGTTGGAAAGCTCTGGTGGGCTTGGTTTGGTGGGGTTACCGCGAGCGTCATTACGCTCATGATGATCTTGGGCCCAACGCTCATACAGCCACTGTTTAATGAGTACACCGCGGTGCCTGAAGGCAAGGTAAAGGCGGCTATTGAAGCACTGGCCGTCGAGGCTAATATTCCCACTGAGCGTATTTTTATGTACGACGGATCACGCCAGTCGAATAACTTTACAGCCAATGTCGCAGGCATCGGTTCGTCGGCGCGTATTGCGATATCAGACGTTGCGATGAAGCAGGCTGACCTAGACGAAGTGAAGGCTGTCACTGGTCACGAAATTGGCCATTACGTCTCGGGACACATCTGGTGGATCGTACTATTACTCAGCGCTCAAGTTGTCGTCGCCTTTTTGCTCGCAGACAAATTATTTGCACCCGTCGCCAGATGGTTTGGAGCTGATGAGGACATTCGAAATCCTGCAAGTATTCCGGTGCTCATTTTAGTGGTTGGCGTATTAATGACGTTCTTCGAACCCATTAATAATTCGCTTTCAAGGCTGAACGAGACCGATGCGGATCGGTACTCCTTGGAGACGGTCAATTTACCGGATGGCCTCGCATCGGCTCTGGTTAAGACCGCCGAGTACCGCAACCCTCGGCCGGGCAAATTACAGGAAATATTGTTCTACACGCATCCCTCGGTCGAGGGCCGTGTGCGAATGGCTATGGAGTGGAAAGCAGAGCAACTCGAAAACGAGTCGCCCTAATCGTTTAAATCAGCGGGCTAGCCTTCGATACCGTCGAGGTACTCAACGTCGGGCATGCCGGCGACTAAGCCGCCAAGTTTGACGTTAGCCGCCTTGAAATAATCGGTCTTGCCGTGTGCTTCAAGCGCGGCTTTGTCCACGTAAGACTCTAATACTTTGTAGGTCTGTGGGTCAGACTTACTGCGGTTGAGCGTGTAAAAACTGCAGCCGGGCTCGTTGGCGATAACTTGGGCTGCAAGCTCCATAAATACTGCTTCGAATTCTTCGTTCTTGCCCTCTTGAACGGGAATGGTTGCAATTACACCAATGGCCATGACAGGTTCCTTATTATTAACGTGATAATGAGAGGGATGAGCGTACTGGCAAGGACACTGAATTCCTAGACAATCTTGGCCTCACTGGAGCTCTGGACGACCAATACTCACAATAATCGACCAACAACCCTTTTTTGCGTAGTCCCGACGGGCACGAAGCGAGTACGCTAAGCACAGATTAATATTTACTCCGGTAGTCGAACTACGGCAACTTAGAATGCCGCATAAAGCAAAGGCGAGATTCGTCCAAAAAGCAGAGCATAAGGGCCAAAATTCGACCACTACACCAACGATACAGGGACTTAACATCAAACAAAAAATAGAAGTGAATGAGCAGAGCACACTTACCATTGGGCAAGTCGCTTGGCTAAAAGTAGTCGACGTGAATCACCTCGGTGCCTTTGTTGATTGGGGCCTAAGTAAAGACCTTTTTATTCCTTTTGCTGAGCAACAGCACCCCCTGAAACCAGACGCCTTCACCCTCGTAAAAGTCTACATTGATAACCAGGGACGGCCTGCAGGCTCGACACGTATTGATCACTGGATTGAAGACACAGCCACCGGGCTGGAGGTTGGTGAACAGGTGGAGTTACTCGTTGCCGAGCAGACAGACCTTGGGTTCAAGGCCATTGTTAATCACCAGTTCTGGGGGCTGCTCTACAGTAACGAGCTGTACCGAAGAATTCGCCGAGGGCAGACGCTAGAGGGATACGTTCAGCGGATTCGCGAAGATGGAAAAATTGATTTGTCGCTCAGTCGCCCCGGATTTAGTGAGTCTAAAATTCAAGACGTCGCTCACGCCATAGAGGCCAAGCTAAGCGAAAGCTCAGGGTTTCTGGCACTGACCGACAAAAGTCCTCCTCGCGCGATTTATGCGACCTTTGGTGTCAGTAAAAAAGTATTCAAACAGGCGGTTGGTGCGCTCTATAAGGCACGTAAAATTACGATTGAGACCGACGGTATTAAGACCTGTGAGCGCGGCCATGACAACAGCACTGAGGGATAAAAGGATTTAAATACTTCACTATAACGACCGCTTGTCGCTCTATTTCTCAAGCAAAAGGGACGTTTTGCAAATGAACATCAGGGTGAGGCGGGCAGCCCAATAAATACTGTCCACTCGTCACCCGTATCGAGACCAAGTCATGATTAGGAACGCACGAACCACTGGCTGTGATCAAAAATGTAACCTATTGCTCACGGCTGTTCTTGGCGCCTTACTTGCATGGTTCTCGTCCGCATCGACCGCAACCACTGACGAGCATAGTGCGCGGGAAGGCTCAAAACCCAATATTATCATCTTGTACACCGACGACATGGGCTGGGGTGACCTCGGCGTCTTCGGGCACCCTTACATTCGCACCCCCTCCATCGATCGCCTCGCCAAAGAAGGGCAACAGTGGACCGACTTCTATGTACCCACCCCTGTGTGCTCGCCCAGTCGTGCAGCCCTGCTCACCGGAAGGCATCCAGTGCGAACAGGACTTTATGGTGTGGGGACTCCCGTGATGTTCCCCGGCGACACCCGAGGCATTCCGCACTCCGAAGTCACACTGGCTGAAGCACTCAAAGCCAAGGGTTACCGCACGGGCATTTTCGGGAAGTGGCACTTGGGCGATGCACCCGAATTTTTCCCCACACGCCACGGCTTTGATTACTGGTATGGGATTCCTTATTCCAACGACATGCAGTACGCCGGTAGGCCCGGCGTCGAGGACTTATTCGAGCTTCAACAAGAAGGTAAGAACGCCGAACTCAGGGCGATCTTTGCTGACTTTCTGAAGTCTTTTGAGGCTCCCGATTACTCCGATTACCACGTCCCACTGTGGCGGAGTGAGTGCACAGCGCAGGGGTGCACCGATCAGTTACTCGAGCAACCCACCGTTCAAACCACGTTGACTGCGCGGCTGACCAAAGAAGCCGTTCGCTTTGTAACGACACAGGCCGATCAACCCTTTTTCCTGTACCTCCCTTATACCATGCCGCACTTGCCTATTTTTGCTGACGAGGCGTTTCAAGGCCGCAGCCTTGGGGGGCCTTACGGTGACACCGTTGAAGAAATTGACTGGAGTGTAGGTCAAATCATTAAAGCGCTTGAAACGGCGGGCCTGAATGAAAATACGCTGGTTTTTTTCTCAAGTGACAACGGTCCCTGGCATTCAGCAAGCACCGAATTTTCGGGCAGTGCTGGCCCTTTCAAAGGTTCCAAACAAGAAGTTTACGAAGGTGGCGTCCGGGTCCCGACCGTGTTCTGGTGGCCAGGAAAAGTGGCCCCAAGGGTAACCTCAGAGCTTGGCAGTGTACTGGACCTCTACGCGACCATTGCCACGATCACGGGTATTGATGCTTCAACGGCCGTCGACGGCGTTGACTTAACTCACTCACTGTTCACCGGCGCGGCAAGCCCAAGGAAAGCGGTGGCGCTGTACCGCAAGGGCGAGCTGCGCGCTTACCGAAAAGGCGACTACAAACTTCACTTGTTTGATCGCGCTCAGGGGGGAAGTCTCCTCGAGACACCCGAACTCTACAACCTAAAGCGAGACGTTGCTGAACAAGAAAATATTGCGGCAAAACATCCTGAAATTGTCGAGGACTTACTGCGAGCGATTGAGATGCACCATGCCACCATGACGCGTAAACCACCGCTGTTTGACCAGCGATTTT
>CAYVQI010000099.1:0-6791 GCA_964454155.1 uncultured Alteromonadaceae bacterium
CTCGATATTCTCAAGGGGGTTGCCCTTGACGGCCACGAAGTCCGCAGCGTACCCCGCTTCAATTTTGCCCACGTCATATTCCAGTCCCAACACCTCGGCGGCGGTAATCGTCGCCGACTGAATGGCTTGCAGTGGCGTCATACCGAAGCGGGTCATGCGGGAGAACTGCTTTGCGTTTTGGCCGTGAGGGTAAACCCCAGCGTCTGAGCCGAAGACTAAAGTCGCCCCCGCGTTGACGGCCTTGGTGAAGTTGGACCGCTGAGTCGCCCCGGTCTTGCGCTCTTTTTCCAGCGACTCTTCTAAAATACCTGCACTGGCGCCTTCACCAAGAATGTACTCGGTCACGTAAATATCCATGGAGAGCGCCGCGCCACGCTCGATCGACAAGGCAATGCCTTCGTCGTTGATGAAACTCGCATGCTCAATGGTGTCGGCGCCGGCGATCAGTGCGTTGATGATGCCTTCAGCCCCATGGGCATGCGACGCCACTTTGAGACCTCTGCTGTGTGCCTCGTCCACCAGCGCCGTTAGTTCCTCGACCGTGTACTGTGGCGCGCCGACTTTAGTGCCCTTAGACATGACGCCGCCAGTAGAGCAGGTCTTAATAAGATCGGCGCCATACTTAATGTTCGTCCGTACGGCAGTGCGCGCCGCCCAGGGACCGTCTGCAACGCCTTCTCCCGTAATGCCGTATTCGGGGGGTAACAAATTATTGTCCGAGCAGTGCCCACCGGTAATGCCAATGGGCGGACCTGAAACCAACATACGGGGTCCAGGAATATCGCCCTCATTAATGGCGTCGCGCAGGGCGACATCGCCAAACGATCCAGCGCCAACGTTACGCACCGTGGTAAAGCCTGCGAGCAAGGTTGTCTCTGCGTGGACCACCCCTAAAATGGCTCGCCGCTCGTCGGTTAACTTTAGACTTTCATAGCCGTGATAGCCGCCGCCGGAGGTGAGGTGCACGTGCATGTCAATGAGGCCTGGCAAGACGGTGTGACCCTGGAGGTCCACCACCTCAATACCTTTAGGTAGATCGGTCGATCGTGCCGCATCGACGCGTTCTATACGGCCGTCTTTTACGACAATAAGGTGATCTTCGATGAGATCGCCGGTCACCACGTATAAAATACTTGCGCCCTTAATCACTAAGGATTGGGCGGCAGCGTCAATCGATAACACACAGGTGAGTGCCGCGACGGCTGCGAGGTGAATGTGGCGTTTCATAAGGTCGCTCCTTGCGTTGTTGGTCTTGAGTATTAACGTTGTTAGTTTCGAGTATTAGCCACTGCGTTTTGGAAACCAAGGCATAAACCCTGATACCTGCTGCATGTGTGTGGCGTATTCAGGCCGACGCGCGAGACTGCGCTTATCGATCATGGGAATGCTCGCCAGTAAGAACATGACGAGCATGGCAATGGCCCCCGGCAAGACCCACCACCACGCGCTTGGCACAGCCGCTAAACCGAATAAGGCGAGGCCCGCCCAGAACAGCCACTCGCCAAAGTAGTTCGGATGCCGTGAGAGTGCCCATAAGCCGGTTTTCATAATCTCGCCTGGCTTGCGATGCGTTAAGAATCGGTGGAGCTGAATATCAGAGACCAGCTCAATGAATATGGCGACCAGGGTGGCCGTGGCAGCCAAGTAGTCGAGCCAGTTGAGCGGTTGTGCGTCCATAGCGACCGCCGCGTAAATTGGTATGCAAGCCGCAAAGACAATAACAGTCGGGAAAAGGTGTATGGCTGAAAAGTCGGCGAGTGCATTCCACTTGCCGGCATTCGTTTTAATCGGCTCGTAGCGCCAGTCCTCGTGCTCAAGACCGGGCCAAAACGTGGCCCAGTTGGCGGTCAGACGAATACCCCACAGCCAGACCAGAATGACGACCAGCCAGGCGCGGGTCATATCAATGCCTTGTGCTGTTGCGGTCATGGCCCAATACAGTGCAATGAGCGGCGGTATCACACTCCAATAGGCGTCATAAAAGCTTGAGTTTTTGTACAGCCTACTGAAAACAAAGATCGCAACAGTTGCTGCTATGTCCGCCCAAAACATATTCCACAAGGGACTTTGATCCAGTACCTCGAGCGCACCCCAGGCAATGCTCAGGGTAACGATGTAGGCAAATGTAATGTGCAGTAAGCCGGTTAATTTCATGTCCGATCTCTCTTTACCTTATATATCAAACGGTTTTGTAACACCCCATAAAGACGTTTGGCGCGTCAAGGTGCTCGCGTGTTTACCCTACCATGTCTTCGTTTTATACGAGGCCCCGTTCAGACGATATTGCTCAAGCCAAGCGCCTGACGTGGCCAGTGGCCGTAAGGATCAAGCGCGGACCTCTATCGGATCTCTATCGGACCTTGCGAAGCCGTTCAGAGCGAGTAAGCTTTATCATCGAACAATAATTACACACCGAGGTGAGTCGAGTGACGGCACATCAATCTCCAAAGACCGCTAGAGCGCCACTGACCGACTTCCCGGTTAGCGACAAGTGTCTTGGCGAGACGCCGGCGTTTGACGACGCCCCCGCGTGGATCTACAACCACGACAATCCTTACTTGCACGGTGTGTACGCGCCCACTATCCGAGAGTTAGATCAAGACAGACTCGACATTGTAGGAGAGCTCCCAAGCGACCTTCGAGGCACCTACTACCGCAACGGGGCTAACCCCGTTTTTGAGCCCAAGAATCGGTACCACCCTTTTGACGGTGACGGCATGATGCACGCGCTGCACGTGAGCGATGGCGGAGCGCGCTACCTGAACCGTTGGATCGAGACCTCGGCCTTTGAGGGCGAGGCCATTGCCGGTGAGTCTGAGTCGCCCGGAGTCATGGGGCCCTTTGACTACAGCATCTCACCATTTGGTATTAAAGACACATCGAACACAGACGTCTTTGCCTTAAACGGTGATCTCGTCAGCTTGTGGTACAACGCAGGTAACCCCGTTGCGCTCGATCCACTGACGCTTCAGACGCGCAAGGCGTTCCGTCTCGATGGGCGCCAGCAACCCAAGATGTCCGCACACTCCAAAGTCGATTGGCAGACCGGTGAGTTGTTGTACTTTGATTACAACGATGCGCCTCCTTACATGACCTATGGTGTGGCCAATGCGAAGGGCGAGGTGATCCACGAAGTGCCGATTGACCTTCCGGGCGCTCGACTGCCTCACGATATTGGGTTTACTCAACAGTACACCGTGCTCCACGACTTGCCGTTTTTTCATGATCTGGACGTTCTTAAGAATCACAAATTACGGGTGTTGACCTTCCATCGCGACATACCCACGCGCTTCGGCTTGATCCCTCGATTTGGTGCGAGCGAGACCATTCGCTGGTTTGATTGCGAGCCCTGCTACGTCCTTCACGTGTCGAACTGCTGGGAGGAGGGCGACTGGGTCGTTATGGACGGGTGTCGGTCCGTAAATCCAATGCCCAAGGCCTACGGCGATGAGGGCGAGCTCTCACACATGCTCGCTTACATGCGTCTTGAGGCCAACAACTATCGCTGGCGTTTTAACCTGGTAACGGGCGAGGTTCGTGAAGGCGACATTGACGACCTGAATACCGAATTCAACAAGATCAATCCGCTCTACGGTGGCCAGAAGAGCCGCTACGCCTACCACCAGTACATTCCAACGCACGCTGAGGGCGGTTTCACCCTGCGCTTTACGGGTCTGGTGAAGTACGACAACGAGACGGGGAAGCACTGGCGTTATAACTACGGGCCGGGTGTCCTTGGCAGTGAGGCGGTTTATGCACCCAAAGTGGGCGCAACGCGACACGCTGAAGAAGACGACGGTTATGTGGTTAATTTCGTCCACGACACCTCTGACTGGACATCGTGGTTCTGTGTCTTTGACGCTCAGGACATCGAGCAAGGGCCTATTGCGAAAGTCAGGTTGCCCGGTCGTGTGCCGGCTGGGTTTCATGCCACTTGGGCACCGGCAGTCTCTTAGCGCGGGTGGTTTAGTGACCGCGCTCCGACACTCCCTTAGGTTACTTCGGCGCTGACTCGGGTTGGAATTTGTAATAGCCCTGTACTGGAATCATTAAGTGCGCATAGGGGGTACCCGCAAACATGACGTAAGGTGCACCCGTCGTGAAGTCGGTGGGGTAGTTAGCCAAGCTTGTCGGGTCTTTGGGCATCAACATCAGGTGGGGTCCTGACTCTATCCACTGCCCCGGTGCCGAGTCTTCTTCATTCAAGACACCGGCCTTTGTATTGTCCTCGCCCATGTCGCCGTGCAACATCCACATGAATGTGTCGCGCTCCATGACGGGGGCTTTACCGGCCATGTAGCCCATCATCCACTTCATGCCTTCACCATCGTGGCAGGCTGCCATGGCCTCGTGTGCCGAGCGCCATCCTGTGGGTGGCACGGGCCGTGGGTTAGCTGACTGACAGGTCCAGCCATTGGTGCCTTGGCGCAGAACGGACCCATCACTACCGAGGACCGTCGCGAACGCACCTAAAAAAGCGGGCGCTGCGGTGCTGTAAGCTTCGATTTGCCATGCTGCAGACGTATGGTCGGCTCTCTCGCCAGCTTCGTGATGCCCTGCGAAAACCGTTGTTGTACAAAGGCACAAAAGTGCGCCAGCTAAGATTTGTCGCGTCATAGTAAACACTCCTCGGAGGTGATCAGCCGATCTACGGCTTGATTGTCTGTTGTAAACAGAAAACTAAACGACAGCGCGGAAAAATCCAAGAGTTTTGCCGGGACTTATTGTTCTCGGCCTTTGATGGCAAAGACGGTAGTGCACCCCAGCAATACGCCCAGACCATCGGCGAGGAAGTCGAGCCACTCATGTGACCGTGTCGTCGTAAAGCTTTGCGCTATCTCTATGGCACCTCCGAGCGCGACGAGTGAGAGGATTACCGTCATCCGGTTTGAGGGGTAGCCCCAAAGACCTAATGTCGACAACACAAGGAAGGCGCCCGTGTGGACGATTTTGTCGGATAGTGCAAACGTTGTCGTCAGGGTGTCTTGTGGGATCAGTGCTCCCGTAACGACCACGACACACAGGACCCAAAAGAGCGCCCTAGCAATCACACTCATCGGACCGCTGACGATCATCGTTTCAACGCCCAGACTTCCTCTGACAGATCCCAAAATCGAATGTTAGCAGCCTGAAGGCCTTGTTCCGTGTAGGCGCCTTTAGACACGCAAAATTTAACTGCTTAACCGCACGTGTTGAGGCCGCAGAGCGGTGGCAAGCACTTATTGCGCAGCATCCCACGCCGATTGTATTGCGGGGATCGCCTGGCCAATAAAAAATTCAGGGGGTGCGCCAGAGTCGGCGTCATCACCGTATTCGTCAATCGCCATGTAGCCACCGATACCACGATTAACATCAATAAAACTCACGGCACCAAAGGCTCCGGGATCAGTAAACACACCGGGCAAATCGGTTCTGATCCACCAACCCATGCCGTATGGAGTCGCGTTGGTGGTTACCAAACCACCCCGGTCAGCTTGCATACTGGCAATCGCCTCCTCACTGAGGACGCGCGTCTCTCCGCAGAACCCGCCGTTGAGGTGGACCTGCAGCAGCTTCGCGTAATCTGCCATATTGGTGACCGCACCGCCCTCGATGTTGGGGTTGGTTACGCCAGCAAGCGTGTCCACGGCACCGGTGAACGATTCGGGCGACTCCCAGGGATTCCCGAAGGTGAAGACTTCTAGGTCACAAGGTGCTCCCAAGTATTGGTCGACCAGTTGGTTCCAGGTGGCATTCGCGACGGTGCTTGCGGTTACGCCCGCTATTTGCCACTGACTGCCGCCATAGTCGTAAACGCTCCCTGCCGGTCGAGAGGTGGGCAGTTCGTTTTGAACGAGCGTCTGTCCGCAGCTTTCAAAGTCAAAAAATGCTTGTGAGCCGAACTGGCAAAGATGGTTGAAGTCTTCAAGTGTTGGGCCGGTTGCTGAACCGTAGCCGGGCAGCAGTCTAAGGCCCGGAATCCCCGACGTATTGCTCACCATTTGCTCAACTGTCCGGTCAGCGTACGACCCGTCGTAGGCCAGATAGGTGCTAACGGGCGCACTGATCGAAAATTCGATGCTGGGGTCATCCTCAAGCGCCAGGATCGTCATGACGGCAGGGACTTTACTGGTTGAGGCTAACAGCACGACTGTTTCTTCGGTGTGGTCGCCAAATACAGCGGTGTGCATGACGCCCTCTGAGTTCACTAAGACATAGCTAATGCCGTCAAAGACCGAGTCGCTGTCGATGAAGGCTTGAAACGAATCGTCCACGTCCGAAAAGTCAGGTCCGGTTTCACCGCCACCACCAGCGCTGTTGCCTGATCCTGATCCGGCACCTGAGTCGCCTGGGCCGACGGGTGTCGGAGAAGCCGAACCGCCCCCACCCCCGCAACTGGCAAGCACGGCGAGGCAGCTGATCATCGCTATGCCTCTGAGTAGGCGTGCTCTTAGACGATCTAAAATATTTTTGGACATCATCACTTCTCTTTCCTATTCTTTTTTCATCCCCCTATTAAAGCACCTGTTGCGCGCTTGGCGCGACGGATAAAACACTTGGACGAGGGGGGGGGCTAGGACAATTGTTTGGAAACGATAACAAAGACTGATGAGAGGATTCGATGATGAGGCTCGGCAACATTTTAGTTGCGCTACTGACAGTATCTGGCGCGTTCGCGCTGGCAGACAGTGAACTCCCAGATCAAGAATACGCGGCCCTAGACAAGAAGGCCCCCGTGTACCCCCATGTCTCTCAATTTAACGGTATCGAGGGCTATTGCATCGTTGAATATACGGTGACCGCCCAAGGGG
>CAYVQI010000100.1:0-6450 GCA_964454155.1 uncultured Alteromonadaceae bacterium
TTCCATGTACGTCACTGTTGAAGCGGGTGACGGCGTGTGGTGGAACTACAAGATCGTGAAGATCGCAGAGCCTGCTGGGCCATCACCCATCTCGGGTACTTGGTACATGGCGCAATCTGACGGCTCTCTCGGTGTCGGTCCTGCGGAGTTCGACGTGTCCTGGTGGAACAATGACGAAGGTGTGACAACACTTCGCGCATGTTACTTCGATGATGCATATGTCTTCGGTGACGATGGCTCCTTCGCCAATATACAGGGTGACGAGACCTGGCTTGAGACTTGGCAAGGCATTGAGGTTGAAGGCTGTGGTGCGCCAGCCGCGCCGCACGATGGAAGCAGTAACGCGACCTTTGTCTACGACGGTGATTCAGAGACATTGACGGTGAGTGGCGCGGGTGCCTACGTTGGTTTGCCGAAAGCGATCAACGGTGCTGAGATATCATCAGTTGCTGATGTTCCTGGAAGCATTACGTACAACGCCTACTTGAGCGAAGACGGGGCCACTATGGAGGTGACCGTTCTCGCGGGTGACGGCGTGTGGTGGAACTATCTGCTGACACGTTGATTGTTTGCACTAAACAAAAAGCCGGGGCATTTATCCCCGGCTTTTTTTTGTCTGCGCGTTACGGTTTTTTTTAACCACATTCACCGGAAGACTTCGAGCGCTCAATCTCTATGGAGCGCTTGGATCAGTCTGCGTAGGGTTGCTTAAACTTTCGCGTGCTGAAGAAGCGTTTTGACGAACGCACCGTGTGGGGGTAGGTTGCCCACGGTCTTTGCAACGTCATGCTGTATGCCCTTCATAAAGGCAGTCATTTGATCCGCCGACAGGGCTTGAGCGATGTTGTGATAGCCCGCCGGTGTTATCCCTTGTCCCATCATGACCTGTACCCATGAGTTCTCCGCAAAGACGTCGTCTTGGGGCTTAAAGACCCGCGCCGACTGTCGAAACAGTTCCATACGATGGATCAATGAGTCAGGTAGTGCCATGTTCCGGCAGTGGTCCCAGAATGGGTCGCCGTGTCGCTCGTTCAGTGTGTAGTGAAGAACGATAAAGTCTCGAATGTGTTCAGCTTCGGCGCGGAGTTTGGTGTTGTACTCCTGCACGGTGCTGTCCTCAATAGCGGTGTCCGGAAACATCATGAGCAACCACATGATACCGTTTTGTATAAAGTGAATGCTGGTTGACTCAAGCGGCTCGATGAACCCGCTGGATAGCCCCAAAGCAATACAGTTTTTATTCCAATAGCGCTTGCGTTGCCCGGTGGTAAAGCGAATCGGGCGTGGCTCGGTGATGGTTTTTTCAGGAACATTATCGAGTAAGAGCTGGCGCGCGACATCGTCTTCCATGAAGCCGTCACAGTAGACCAGGCCATTTCCTGCTCGGTGCTGAAGAGGGATTCGCCACTGCCAACCTACTTTGTGCGCGATCGCACGTGTGTAGGGCTTTGGCGCTTCGGACAATTCGCTCTGGACAGCCCAGGCACGGTTCGCGGGAAGCCAATGACTCCAGTCATCGAAGCCGGTCTTCAGCGCGCCCTCGCTCAGGAGCGCTCTGAATCCCGTACAATCAATAAAGAGGTCTCCCTCAACACGTTGATCGTCCTCTAGGGATAATGCCTCTATGAAGCCGTCAGAGGGGCACAGCTCGACTGTCGCTATCTTGCCCTCGACACGTTTAACGCCGCTGGCCTCAGCCATTTTACGAAGATACATACCGTACTTGGTTGCATCGAGGTGGTAGGCGTAGTTCAACGAGTGATCGCTAGATATACCAAATCGCTCCGCTTCAGCCGCCTTGAGCTCGGTACAATACTCGCCGTACTCCTCGGCAAGTCCCAGCTCTCGGGCGCGAAGCCAGAAGTGATGAAATCCGGCAGCCCAACTTCCCTTACCCGTGTCGCCAAAGGAGTGCAAATAGTGCTCGCCTTCGCGAAGCCAATTTTCAAAGCGTATTCCCAGTTTAAAGGTGCCACTGGTGAGCTTAATAAAGTCGGGTTCTGGGATCTGCAGTAGACGATTGATTGTGAGTATCGTTGGAATGGTCGCCTCACCCACGCCCACAGTGCCGATCTCTTCAGACTCAACCAAGGTGATGGAGAGTTTACGCCCGACCAGTCGCGACAAGGCGGCGGCAGCCATCCAGCCCGCGGTGCCCCCGCCTGCGATGACGACCCTTTCAACATTCCGTTGAGTCATAAAATCATTACCGTTTCAGTGAATTAGTGAGTTCGGCGCGAAGTTGTCTTGCCAAGGTGTCCGTTACTTCATCAAGGCGGCCCCAGCTGTGCTCGGGAAGATGTTCTAAATGCGCTGTATCCTCTGCAAATACGTAGTGATTGAACAGGGCTTTTAGCGCGCTTCGTTGGGGAGCCGGGAGTGACCTAATACTCAGGAATGCGTGCTTTAGTGCCTCTGTAGGAGACCCGTAAACACCCGGAGTCTCTTGCCACCAAAAATTAATCAGGCCATTGATGGGTGAGAGCGACTCGACGTGGTGCCACCACATGTTTGGAATGTAGATGACGTCTCCCGGCTGCAGGTGAGCCATGAGTGCGTGACGCTCGGCCTCGGCAAACTTTGGGTATGCTGCGTAATCTGGCTCATGGAAATCGACCATGCTGATTGGCTGGCCTGCGGGGGTCAGATCCCACGGCCCGACATAAAGGTTCTCGACTTGTTCTGGTGGGAAGAGCGTGAATTGTCGCTGTCCTAAAATGCAGCCTGCAATATTTCTCGGGAAATCGAAATGCGCCGCGACGCGGGTTTGATTCCCGATCCAAATGCTCGTCAGCGCCCCCGGAAGCGCAAAGGGCAACTGATGCGCCTCGTTAAAACCCGGCAGCCAAGCACTGGTCTGAGTGCTTCCCACATAAAGCGCCGGATTGGCGTCCTCGTTCGAGAAACTCATCAGCTTTTTAAAGACTTGGTCGAGCTGCGTGTTGACCTGAACAAAGTTAAATGCGGTGACGTCCTGATTATAAAAGAAGCGGCCTTTCGCCTCGGGTTCGGCGAGGAAGGCGCTTACGGGTCGACCCTGATAAAACTCCAAGAGATACGACAGGGCACTTTCGTCACTGTGGCTCGCTTGTTTGACCACAGGCCAGTTATTCAAATAGCCTCTCGCAATCCAAGGTGTATCCGACTCAAGAAGCCCACTCGCAGGAACCGAACCGCTTGTAAGCTGAACTTCTCTGATGGGTCGAGCATCTGAACAGGCGGCCATAAGGACTTATCCTGCAACCTTGTCGTTTTTAAGCGCAATCAAGCGTTTGAGCTGTGACTGAGACGCCACCATCATGTAGGCGGGTAGGAGGTGCCCGCGGCGATGCAGATCCGTGATCGCGTCTTCACTTAGAAGTTGGAGCTTTTCATCGTCGATGGCATAAAAGCCTTCAAGCGTATGGTCCTTACCGTTGAGCAGCGTGATCTTGAGCGTCACCGACGTAATCAGGTCGTGCTGCAGCAACGCATCGACAAATTGAGGCGTCTTCGTGTACCCAATATGAATGCCCTCAAGCATAGTTGCTAATCGATCGAGGTACTCAGAGTTGCCACCAAACTCTAAAAAGAGCGGTTCTCCCTCCTCTTCGTTGACATTAGGATGGCTCATATCAATGGCGACGACCCGATCTGAGTCGCTGGCGTCAGAATTACCCTCCGTAGCGATCATGAGAGGACCTCTTTGGATCAGCATCGGGATGTACTGACTGTCCCAACGAGACTCATCCAAGAAAAGGTTCTCTCCCTGCTCAAAGCCAAACAGTGCGATGGGCTGAAAGCGACCGTCATTCGTGTTCTTGAAAAAAAGAAGCGGGAAATTGCTTTGCAGTGCGCGCATCTCACTGGTGAAGACCGCTGAGAACATCACAGCATCACCGTCGCTCAAGGCCTGCTTTATCTTGAGCTTGCCATGCTGGACGTTATTTAATTTCTGAATATTACTCAAACCAGTTCCTCTCTAGACCGGAGAAAAATCTTGCGTGCGCACTTGGTCCATCAAATATCGATTGGGTGGTAGGTGCTGACCAAAGCGTTGTGCCTTTTTGCGCGTTTCAGAAAAGAGCCGAATCGCTTGCTCTCTTTGGGCGCGATCATTCCTAAGAGTGTGTAAGGCACTATTCGTTTTAAACCCCATTCCATAAAGAACGTACTGATAACTGGCCGCTGGAAACATGTCATCACGCCGCATGTCATCATGGTACCAAGGGGGCTGTGTTTGCCACAAAGAGAGATTCTCGCGCAATGTATCTGGAATAGAACTTGCGAGTCGGTTGTCGCGCCAATAACGCGAGTCAGAGCGAGCTGATAACACATAGTGGAGCTTCAAGAAGTCGATGATTTGGCGCCACCGGCCGAGGAACTCCGCGTTAAAACGTTTCGCAACAATCTGCATCGTGGCTCTGTCGTGTGGCATTCGGTCAGCCAGCGCGTTGGCGCTCAACTCGATCAGTACCAGTGCGGACGCTTCTAAGGGCTCAATAAAGCCTGCGGACAAACCGATGGCGAGACAATTCTTGACCCAGAACTGCTCTCGGTAGCCGGGTTCAAATTCTAACAGTCTGGGTGAGAGTCCTGAAAGACCCTCGGACCTACCCGTGGATTTAAGATATTCATCGAGCTTTTGTTCCGTCTCTTTCGGACTTTGATAATCCGTTGAGAACACGTGTCCAACACCGCGTCGATTCTGCAAGCCAATGTCCCACACCCAACCGTTGGGCTGCGCGGTCGACCGCGTTGTTGCCGCGATACTGTCCTTCTCGTCAGCGTAAGGCACTTGGACAGCGACGGCTGCATTGTTGAACAGGTGGTGTCTCTGTGACGTTAGGGGGACGTTGTAATGTTGTCCGAGGAGTAGGCTTTGAAACCCTGTACAGTCGATAAAAAGATCGCCCGAGATCTCGCCCTGTTGCGCCGTCTGCACTGCAGTGATGTACCCCTCGTCATCGGCTAAAACACCCGTCACATCAGCAGAGATGTGTTTAACATCTAACTGTTGCGTCGCGTTTCGCGTGAGAAGCCCTGCAAACTTGCCGGCGTCTAAGTGGTACCCGTAGTTCACGGTGTAGGCGTAATTTGGAATGCCAATTTGCTTTGGAGCTCTGCCGTTTTCGCAGACAGAAAACTGTGGGGTGACTGCTTCTGCGAACGATATATCCCCCGCAGCGCCCGCTAGCCAATGCTCGGCCAGATTGACCGAATCAAAGCCTTCAGGAAGCGAGAACGGGTGGTAGTAGGGCGTGTCGCCAACAGCCACCCAATCTTTGAACCAGGTCCCTTGTTTGAGTGAAGCGTCACACTCGCGGATAAATTCCGACTCTGATATTCCAATATTCTTGAGCGTGGTCCGCATGGAAGGCCACGTGCCCTCGCCGACACCAACGCTGGGCACATTGGGTGATTCGACCAGCGTTATGCGGATGCCCAGGTCACTCGGTTTAAAGCGGGCTGCCAGAATACTGGCAACAAGCCATCCGGCGGATCCGCCGCCTACGATTACGATATTTTTGATGTCTTCAGTCATCAATGCACGCTCTCAACCACTTATGCCTAAGTGTAAGACTTTGTAGTATTTACAAAAACAAAAAACCGCCCAGAAGGCGGTTTTATCGAAGAAGTAGTCGATCTTAAGCTTACAACTTATAGCGGAAACCCACGTTGTAACGAGCGCCAATCTGACCTACACCGTAGGTTTGATAAGTACTGCGTCCGTGCGATCGGAACGTCTCGTTAGTCAGGTTAATGCCTTCCACGTACACGACCATGCTGTCCGATACTTCGTAGGTGATGTTGCCATCCCACTGCTCATACTCGGTCTGATAACCGGGTTTGGTATCACCACCCGTGTAGTAACCGTCGCGCCAGTTATACGCGACACGAGCTTGCAGGCCGTATTTGTCGTAGAACAATACAAAGTTCCGAGTGTCTGACAATCCCGCCAATGCGAACTGACTTTCGTTGGATTGGTTATTGAATACTGCTGAGCCATCAGCCAGTGTCATGTTCGCAATGAAACCGAGGCCGGTATCCCAGAAGTTGTGCTGCCACGCCAGCTCCCAGCCGTCGATACTCTCCTCACGATCACTGTTCGTGAGCGTGTTGACGTTGAAGGGGACCGCGTCATCACGACCAACGATGCCGGTAATGACCTGGTTAGCGGCGTCAACGCCAGGCTGGTCGGCAAAGTTTGCAAAAATGTAGTCGCGAATTTCTGCGTTACCCGGATAAGCACCATTTTGTGCTTGAAGCGCTGCGGCTGCGTCGTTGTAGAGCGGGCCTAGACCCGGAGACGCGAGCTGATCGTTCAGAACAACGTCTTCAAGTACGCCTCCGGCAATCCAGTTTCGCACGTTCTTGTCGAAGTACCCGGCTGAGACATAACTTGCGTCGCCGTAGTAGTACTCAAGCGACAAATCAAAGTTATCAGACTCGTAAGGGAGCAGGCCGGGG
>CAYVQI010000101.1:0-2872 GCA_964454155.1 uncultured Alteromonadaceae bacterium
CCATCGGGTGAGGCGCAGGCGCCACAAATACCCACACCACACTTTGTGGTGTAGTCGATCGCACTAAACATTTTTGCCGGCTCAACAAAGTCTCGCTGCACCGCCTCGGCCGCATGGATCATGGGTTCAGGGCCGCAGTTGTAGAATTCTGTTCGAGTCAGCGTCTCAGCGTCGAGTGTTTCAAGATACGATCGCAGCGCGTCCGTAACCCGACCGTTAAACCCAGCACTGCCGTCATCAGTTGCGATATGCACATCTGCAATCGCGCGGCACTCGTCAATAAAGTAGAGGCGATCTGCACTGCGTGCACCGGCAAAAATCTGCGCGGGTTTCTCCTGCGAACCAAAGTCACGGGCGAGTTGGTAGACCGCGGCGAGTCCCGTTCCTCCTGCCACACAGACAACGTGGGCGTCATCCTTTGGAAGCACGGGTGCGCCGTGCGGCCCGCGAATATAGACGTCGTCTCCGGGCTCAAGCGCGTAACACGCATGAGTGAACTGTCCAACATCGATGACAGCGAGTCGAAGTGGCGCATCGGTGAGGCAGGAAAACGGCTTTTCACCCACACCTGGAATCCAAACAAAAACGTACTCGCCCGGTTGAATATTGATGTTGCCATTTAGAGTGACAACCGTGATGTCGTCGCAAACGGGCTCGTTAGTCACTACTTTGAACGCACTAAAGTTCATGTCTAAGTCGAGGCTTAGCTCGGCTTTTGCTTTATTACCGCCTGTCTCAAGATCTGTTTGGAGCTGGCGGAAGAAGGCGTTCATACCGTTCGTATCCATGCCGCTCAGCGCCGATCCAACGCCTATAATTGATGCGCCGGCATTCATTGCCGCGCGACAATCATCGGCGGTAGACAAACCGCCACAGCCGATAATGGGTTTGTCAGTGATCGTTTTGAGAGCACGAATGCACTTGAGTGCCGTCGGTAGGACACCACCACCGGACATCCCGCCCATTCCGTTGCTGAGAATCGGATGGCCGTGACTCTCTGTGTAGCCGGGCCCTACGGTATTAATGGCACATAGGCCATCGGCACCGGCCTGTAGCGCGGCGCGCCCTATGTCCTCGATACGGTCGACGTTAGGCGTTAGTTTTGGAATGACAGGGACGTCCACCGCTGCTTTGACGGCGCTCACAATGGCCGCGACCATTTCAGGATCTTGCCCCATCGCCATGCCATAACCTTGGGCGTGAGGGCAGGATAGGTTGAGTTCCAATCCGTCGGCCACAGGCGCCAGGATTTTTGCCACGGACACAAACTCTTCTATGCTGCCGCCAAAAATAGAGACGAGTAAGAATCGGTCTTCTGGAATGGAGAGTGATTCAAAGCCTTTGCGAGCCTCTTCAGCACCTGGGTTGGTCAGTCCTACTGCATTTACAAAGCAGCCTGGAGCGTACTGGCTGTAAACTGGCTCGCGATTACCTGTTCGCGGCACGGGGCCAACACTCTTTGTTGTAATCACGCCAACTTCGGGGAGCTCATCTATTATTCGTTGAATGATGCTGGGCGCGGTCGACACGATTCCAGACGGAATGGTAAAGGGACCGCTGACTGTTTTCCCAAGAAACGCTGTTTTCACCCGACTCTCCAAATTTTCGACGCACAATTATAAAGGCCCCCGCGCGGTTGAGCCACGAAAACTCTACAGGGCTCGCGTTATTAAGTGCCGCAGAACGTTTGGTGAACGCGCTCTGAAGGCTCGGGTGTGGCCGCCCAATTACTGTCTTGATCCTGCCACTCATAGGGTTGCTTCCATCGCTCAAAGGCCGACTGCAAATAGCCGTAGTCGCCAGTTTCGGCGCGTGCAATCGCTTCGGCAACCTGGTGGTTGCGTGGAATGACGACAGGGTTTGCATGCTGCATCTTGCCTGCAGTCTCTGAGTGTTCTACGTTGTTGTCAGCGCGTCGCAACTGCCAGTCTCTGACCCACGAGCGCAGACCTTCACTGGGCGTGAACAGCTCACCAATGGGCGTATGCCCACTATCCTGTAACGCCTCATGAACAAGCCAGCGATAGGCCAGGGTATGGTCCAGCGCGTCGCGTTCCAGCACGGTTAAAAACTGATCGTGCAATTGAGTGTCATCAGGACGAAACGCGTCGAGTCCCAGTTTGGCGGCGATCTGAGATTTATAAGCGGTTGTGTACCAGCTTGGAAATTCGTCAACAACAGTCTGCGCGTAGGCCACCGCAGCCTCTTCTTTTGTATTAAGTACTTTGAGGAGGCACGACGCGAGGACGCTCGTATTCCAATGCGCAATGCCGGGCTGATTGGAGAGTCGGTAACGCCCTTGAGTGTCTATGGCACTGAACTTGGCATCGGCCTTGAAGGTGTCAATAAACGCGCAGGGTCCATAGTCAATAGTTTCGCCGGAGAGCAGCATGTTGTCCGTATTCATGACGCCGTGAACGAATCCAAGGCTCTGCCATTGCGCGATGAGTGTGGCGATTCGTTTGACCGTTTCTTCGAGTAAAATTTCAGCTTTAGCTTCCACAGTCTGCGCGTTCTTAGCCAAGACACTGTCAGCGAAATGACGATCCGCTGCGTAGCTCACAAGTTCTGCTAAGCCCTCTCCGTCCTTCGTCATTGCGAAATATTGAATACTGCCAAATCGCAGGTGACTTTTGGCCACGCGGACTAGGACGGCACCAGGCTCTTGGTAGGACCGGTACACGGGATCGCCTGTGGCGATCGCAGCCAGTGCGCGAGTTGTCGGGACACCCAGATGATGCATCGCCTCCGAGACAAGGTATTCGCGGACCACGGGACCGACAGGAGACTTGCCGTCGCCACCGCGTGAGTAGGGTGTTTGTCCGGCGCCTTTGAGCTGAATGTCGACACGCTCGACCTCACTGACGGGCCA
>CAYVQI010000101.1:2972-6435 GCA_964454155.1 uncultured Alteromonadaceae bacterium
TGCCGTCACCCAGTTGCGGGTTGTACTGCCCAAACTGATGTCCCGCGTAGACCGAGGCCGAGGGTCTTGACCCACTGAGTTCACCTTGTCCGGCAAAGGCGCTGAGTGCGGCTTGAGTTTGCCGCCACGGTGCAGGCCACTTGATCGCGGACGCGAGTGCCTCGTTCCACGCCATCCACTTGGGCGCGCTTGCAGGCTCAGGGCTCGCCCGATTGGTGTAGACGTTTCCGAGTTCTTGGTAGGAATGTAGCCAGTGCGGTGTCTGCATGATTACCTTATTCGCTTGAGCAGCGACTGTATTAGGTTCGTGGGATCCTCAAGATTAAGCGTGTCGTTCAAGCGACTTCTAAAGCCTTGTTGCAAAATGGTCGACATATCGACCGCATACCACGATCGAGGGCTGCCGGAGTCCGTCATACCTGCACACCGGATGGGCCATTCAACCAAAGCAAGACAAGACAGTTCGAAGCGCAGGCACGCCATAGCACGCGTCTGCTTGGGCGCTTCATCGGCCTCAGGGATGACGATCGAAATCCCTTCAATGTCGATAAACGCATCCGGAAAAATACCAAGTGAGGACTCCTCGTGAAACGACGCCTTAAACCCCAGGTCGCTGAGTTGGGTCGTCACGGTCTCAAGTGCTCTCTGGGTGGTCAGTTGAGCGCTGAACCAAGTGGCGTCTGCAACGAGCACAGTCGCTGCTAATCCAACGGCTATCATGAACGCGCGCATTCGATCTCCCGTATTCGCCTGTCAATTCAGTCTGCTCTCGATTCCTCGAAGCGTTTTTGATAGCGCCTCTCGACGTGTCGCTGAAGTATACGCTCTCTTTCTCGCCTCACCATGGGGTCTGACTTTAACCCCCACAAGGTGTCGCGCGCGCGCTGGTACGACGATTTCAGATCGACAATGGGTTCGGGGTAGTCGATGGGCTGCAGCATTCGCTCAATAGGCGACATAAGCCAGGGTTGGTGGACCAACGGTGTTGGTAGCTCTTTGAGCTCAGGGACCCATTTTCGGATGAAAAAACCGTCCGGATCGTGGTCCAGCGACTGCTTAACAGGGTTGTAGATGCGGATAGTATTGATACCTGTGACGCCAGCCTGCATCTGCATTTGCGGGTAATGAATACCGGGTTCAAAGTCGAGAAATAGTGAGCCGAGATGGGTGACCCCCATGCGCCAGTCTTGCCACAGATGATGTGTGAGGAAACTGACCAGCATTGCCCGAGAGCGAAAGTTGGCGTAGCCCGTTGCTTTGAGGGCGCGCATGGTTGCGTCGATCAGAGGGAAGCCTGTCATGCCGGTTTTCCAAGCCTCAACGAGGTGCTCATCGTGACCTCGAGGTTGCTCAGCATAGCCGCGATTAATATCTTCAAATTCCATTCGACATTCCATTTCAAATTTCTGAATGAAATGGCAGTGCCAGTGCAAACGAGACTCAAAGGCATTCATGGCGCGAGACCAGCCGTGCCTTTTTTCTTGTTGCTGCAACGCCTGATAGGCCTGGCGCATACTGAGATTTCCCCACGCCAAATAGGGAGACAGTCGCGAACAGTGCACTCGACTGTTTTCGGGCTTGGAGATAAATTTCTGATAACCCCATCCGCGTTCGCTCAGAAAGCTATTTAAGACCTGATGCGCTTGGGTTTGGCCACCCTGTTGAAGGTCGCTTCGCGCGGTTAACCATGTTTGGTATTTTGCAGAGCGAAATGCAGCAAATACCGAATTTGAAGACACGCTCACCGTGTTTAATCGAGTGACGGGGACCGTATGACAGGGGCTGGTCATGACGCGGTGCCATGATCGATTCCAGCCTGTTCTGTTGTGTCGACCGCGTTCGATACCATTGGTTTGGAATTGACGCCATACAATACCTTTACTCTCGCAAAGTTTGGCGACGTCGACGTCGCGCTGGAATGTAACGTCTAGCCCAGTCTCCTCGTAGGACAGTAGATTGATGATACCGAGTCGCTCATCGAGCTCATTTAGAAGCGCTACGGCATTTCCCTCAAGCACTGCTAATTCGCGGCCGGACGCATTAAGGACTTGTTCTAAATCGCGCAGGGACTGCGCAATGAACTGCCAATGACGTCCACGGTAGTGACTATTGCTTAACAACGCCGGTTCGAGAATATAGAGCAGTAGGCACTTTTCTGGCAGGCGGCTCGCAAGCTCTAGCGCGGCATGGTCTGACAGGCGAAGATCGCGTTTGAACCAAACGACGTTAATGGCCATCAGGTAACGTCACGGCCGAGCATCGGATTGTCCACCGATTGCAGCGACGTCGCATCGAGCAACTCAAGTTTCCCTTTTCTCAGTGCGCTGATCAGCATTCGGTAGGCGTCACGATCAAATACCGTCTGGGTGCTGTCTTTCGAGATCTCCTGTCCCACGGTGGGATTGGAAAAACAGCCCAGCCAAGACCAGTGATTCACCAGGTGGAATTGTTCACTGGGCTGTTGGGGTAGGGGTCTAATATTACGCTCGACAAGGAACAACGGCCCTGCGAAGGGCCATGCCGCAATGCGATCACCATCGAGCACCGACAGCAGACGTTCATTATGTTCCTCGGCACTTTCGACGCCAGCACAGGCACCGTCACAGCGCTTGAGCTGATATTGAAAGCAGGGCCCTTTGCCGCTGTCTAAACCCAGCATTCTTAGGCACAAACCCTGATCTTTGGCGTGCCGTCGAATCGTGTTGTCGACGTGACGACGATTGTGAAATAGACCGTAGCTGTCTTTCGCACGTTCACCCCAGGGTGAAAAGTCGGCGGCTAGGGGCTGCAGGAAGTTATCGTTTGACCGCTGAAGGTGCACCGTCCAAAGCTTTCGGACCTGACGCTGACGACGATTATAAAGTGGTGTTTCGGCTTTAATGGCCGCATTTTCGATCAGCAACGCACCAATTTCTCCTGCGGTGGGCTGAGTTTCAATGCGTGTGACTTGAGACATAATGCGCTGGTGGCGGCCTGCTTTGCGGCCTTCCTGAAAGTGGGAATTGACTCGCGCGCGAATGTCGACGCTTTTGCCCACATAAAGAAGTGTCGACTCGTCAGAAAAGAAACGGTAGACACCGCTGTATGTTGGGAGTTCGTCCAGAGTTTTTTCTCTTGACGTAATGGTGACGTTAGCAAGCTCTGGCAGCATGCGCGCATGATTCCTCAAGACGATCTGTTCCCCCACAAGCGTCCATCTTTTGCACGGGTAGAAGCAAGTCCTATTTTCCTGCCGCACTGCGAGGATCCGCGAATTGTGTCCATGGGACTCAGTGCAATGGAAGGACCTTGGGTTGATCGTGTGGGCGCAACCGGCTGGGCTGACTACAAGCGGCAGGTGCGCAAACACTATTGTGATCGCGTTTATGCGGTGCTCCCTCAGGGCATGGAAGCGGACTGTGAGTTGGCCAATGCGGTGACGACCTATCTTGGGATTAGTTGTTCTGCGTCGGACGACGACGCG
>CAYVQI010000102.1:0-6368 GCA_964454155.1 uncultured Alteromonadaceae bacterium
CCGGGGTGGAACTCGAAGGTGCAACTCAGACCGGCATCGTCGATCTTGCAAACGTGACCGTCAAGTAGCGCTATGAACGGAGGACGGTGCGTGTTTAGCGCCTTGATTCGTTCACTATTGGGCATCTTTGATTCCTTAAATTACTGCCTAAAAACTTGCGCGACATGGTAACGTCACCCGAACAAAACTGACAGGACCCCTTGAGATGTTATTTGCTGTAACGACAATGCTCGAGCTTCAAGATCGAATGAACACGAAAGTGCATCCTGAGTGGAGAGAGCAAGGGTTTGAGTGGTACCGCGCTGCTTGGATTGAATGTGCCGAGCTAATGGACCATGCCGGCTACAAGTGGTGGAAGCACGCTGATCCAGATCTTGAGCAAATTCAACTTGAGGTCGTTGATATATGGCACTTCGGAATGAGCGCGTTGTTAGCGCAGGGTAGCGACATTGATACATTAGCCCGCGAAATCTCAACCGACCTTGATGAGGAGCCGCGTGAGGCGGTTGCTTCGTTACTGGAGGCGACAGAAGCGCTTGCCGAGGTTTGCCTAACCACTCAATCGTTCTCGACGCCTGCATTCCTCAGCTTAATGCGGGCCAGTGGACTGTCCTTTGATCAGCTGTATCGCATGTACGTCGGTAAGAATGTTTTAAACTTCTTCCGTCAAGATCACGGCTACAAAGAAGGTTCTTATGTCAAAGTTTGGGGCGGGCGGGAAGATAATGAGCACCTTTCTGACCTTCTGGCGACGATGGATGTTGCTGACGATGACTTTGCTGAGTCCCTTTACAAGGGCCTTGTGGCGTTATACCCCGGTTAGAACGCCCGTCAGCTTAACTTCTTAGCGCTGGGTCCCACTCGCCAGGTCGTCAATGGCACTCGCAAGCTGGAGATCTTTGTCGGTGAGTCCCTGAGCATCATGCGTCGACAGTCGAATCACAACGCGATTGTAGACGTTCTCCCAATTGGGGTGATGATCCGCCTTCTCTGCGAGGAGGGCGACGCTGTTCATAAAACCCCAAGCGTCAATGAATCCTTTAAACTCAAAATCTCTCCGGATAAATGTGCCTTCGAGTCGCCACTGGCTGTGCGTCGTTTTCAGCGCGTATTCGATTTGTACGTTACTCAATGACTTCATGGTGACCTCGACGTCTCAAATTGACACCACACTCGAGATGATCTGTGTACGGAAACTGATCGAAAAAAGCGAGTGCGGTAATGTCGTGACTTTCGGTAAGGAAGCTTAAATTATCGAGCAAAGTCAGTGGGTTGCAACTGATATATAGAATTTGATCGAATCCACCTACAAGCGATAGCGTCGCACTGTCCAGACCTGCCCTTGGGGGATCAACCAGGACGGTCTCAAGATCGTAGTCAGCAATGGGGGTGCTGAGCGCTTTAAGTCGTCTGAACTCGCGGGTTCCGCTAAGTGCTTCGGTGACTTCTTCAGCCGCAAGCCTTGCGAACTCAACATTGCTAATGGTGTTGAGCCTCAGATTTTCCGAGGCCGCGCGCGTCGCCACTTTGGAGACCTCTGTTGCAAGAACGAACCTGAACTTCTCCGACAGTGGAATTGTGAAGTTCCCGATACCGCAGTAAAGCTCTAACAAATCTCGTGTTGAGGGTTGTGCTTGGTCACACGCCCACGTGAGCATAGACTCATTGACCCGCGCGTTGGGTTGAATAAACGCTTGTTCGGGCTGTTTGTACTGAAAGGTCTTGCCCTGTACCGTCAGCGTCTCAGTTAGCCAGTCACGGTCAAGCACAACCTTCTGACCTCGCGAACGTCCCACCACCTGTATAGCAAGTTTCGAGGACAAGGCTTTCGCTGCCTGCGCCCATTCGTCATCCAGCTTGCGGTGATAAATGAGCGTAACCAAAACGTCACCCGATAGGGTTGATAAAAACTCGAGTTGAAACAGCTTGTACCTAAGCTTGGCGTCATTTTTGAGTGCATCACGCAGGATAGGTAAGAGTTTCTGTATTGGCAGGCTTGCAAACGGAAACGTCTCTATGATCACGGGTTCTTTGGGTTTCTCGCGATCGAACATGACGAAGTTAAGATCGTCACCCTCGTGCCACACCCGAAATTCTGCCCGCATTCGAAACGCGTCGGTTGGCGACCGATAGATACGCGGAGGCGGTGCACCGAGCGCCTCAAAACTGGGCAAATAGCGCGTCACTTTGCGTGTTAACAACGATTCGTAGTGGTCCGGTTGATAGTCGTTAGGCAGCATTGATCTACAAACAGTTTTTAGGCTTGGGTAGCCCAGCAATTCGACTCGCAAGCCGAGTAGGGGACCCAGGAAATAGCGACATAAGGTAGATGCTGTTTCCCTTTTCGAGTCCCAAGTTGATTTTTGTGTATTTCACAAGCGACCGATTGGCGGGCGAAGCGTCAAATTCTTCGTAATAAGCCCTGAGCAGTTCTATGATCTCCCAGTGTGCCTCAGTCAGCGCTATACCTTCGCTTTTAGCCAAAATCAAAGCGAGCTCTTTGTTCCAAACGGTGTGGTCCTTTAAGAACCCGTGCTTGTCCAGCAGCGTCGGTGATAGCAGCGTGTTCACATCACCCCCAACTTACAACAGCGTCAGACGACAGAGTGTATCGCACCCATGCCTGTTCGCTAATGAGTGGAACGCCTGTTTTAGGCCATCCGGCTTCACTGACGTCATCCTCTGGCGAGAGACGAACGACCCGACAGCCGAGTTGAGACAGCATCTCCGCATCCGATGGGCAGCACCGGATATCGACGAGGACCACAACGTCTGAGGCCGTTATTAGCGTCATGGCGCCGCTGAGCTTCTCACGCTGATTGATCAAATGAACGCGCACTAGAAGGTCACCACATGCGTCGCTGTAGTCACAAGGTCAGCCACAGCGCGGACTGAAATGGACTGACACACAAGAAGAACACTTTCCAGCGGGAGACTTTGTGCGGTGGGTTCAACGTAATACACGTCGTTTACATCATAAAGCGGTAAGGATTTTAACAGTTTTGACAAATCCGTCTGTCCTTTGGGAACCTCGTTCCGCGTTGTGATGTAGCTCAGACCGTCATCTAAAAAGAGGAGGCTGACGCTCTGACCGAATGCGCCTGCCGCCATCACGGCGTCGATCGCAGGGTCGCTTGCAAGTCCGTGTTCATAGGGTGGACTTGTAATGATAAATAACCAGTGAGCAGGGCTAGCCAAAACTAACGACCTTGTGACTCGATAGACCGGCTTCGATCAGTTCGCCCAGTCCCTCCACGTCAAAATCGTTGTCTGGGGCAAGAGCAAGCGCCTCAGCGGATGCACTGCACAATATCAGACGTACTCCAGCGAGTGCCTTGAACGCCCTCCACGCCCCTGCGTGCTCGTCTAAGGCGTAAAGGACGCCTTGTCCAAAGAAGAATACCTTTTCAACGACGACACCTTGGGCGTGAGCTGCCTTCGCAAAACGCAGGGCTGACTGCGTATTAAAAGGCGCATCTTTAACGAGAAGCGAGACTGTGCTCATTCGAAAATAAAAAACCCCGGCGTGCCGGGGTTTGAATGCACTGAATGAGAATTAATCGTCGCCACCGAACACGCCCAGCAGGCTGAGCAGGTGAACGAATATGTTGTAGATGTTCAAGTACAGGCCCACTGTGGCTCTAATGTAGTTGGTTTCGCCGCCATGAATGATTCGACTGGTATCGAACAGTATGAAGCCAGACATGATCATCACAACGACAGCGGAGAGGGTCACCGACAAGAGGGGTATTTGCAGAAAAATATTAGCAACCATTGCGACAATAGTCACCATCAACCCAGCAAACAGGAATCCGTGCATAAAAGAGAAGTCGCGCTTAGATTGAAGTGCGTAAGCGGAGAGACCAAAGAAAATAAGCGCGGTACCGCCGAGTGATTGCATGACCAAGCTCGGACCGGCGGGCATCGACATGTAATGATTCAGCATCGGACCCAGACCGGCACCCATGGCGCCGGCGAAGGCGAAAATGGCCGGTAAGCCTTTCGCACTGTCTGCCATTCGGTTAACCACGAATAACAGTACAAAACCGACGAGTGTAAATCCTAGTCCAGCCATAGGGGAAAGGTTAAGGGCCATCGAAACGCCCGCGGTAACAGCGCTGAACGCCAAGGTAAGGCCTAGTAACATGTACGTATTTTTTAAAACCTTGTTGGTTTCGAGTGTCTCTTCGCCAAAGCGCGTGGGCGCCACGTCTACACGTCGTTCTGCCATGATTGAGCTCCTTTTCAGGTTTAAACGCTTAAAGACTAGATAATAGAGGTGAAGGACTGCATGTCCAAGGCAAAATACTTAATTTGCGACACCTTTTACAAGAACCTCGGCTCTAAACGTCAAATTGCTGATGACAAAGTTATCGCCAGCGTTGTCCATAGCGACTTCGGTGCGCATCAACGCCTGAGATGACGACGGACCGGCTGCGGACACCTCAGCGATGGATGCAATACTCTCAAGTGACAGACCTGCAGACCTTGCCAATACATCGAGCTTGCGTGTCGCGGTGTTGACCGCTTGTGCTAGGGCCGATTCTTGGGCTTCTCCGCTCGTCGACAACTCGAAGCGAGGTGGACTAATTTGAGTTGCACCAGCTTCCGTTAACGCGGTGAGCACCTCTCCAACGGCCTCAAGATCGTCAGTTTTAAAGGTCAGCGTGCGCGTCACTCTGTAGCCCGTAAATACTTGCTGTTCGGTCTGTCGGTTCCAGCGGTACTCGGGTTGCAAGGACAGGACGCTAGTGTCCAAACTATCGGCGACGACTGAGAATGAGTTTAGTGTGGTGAGCATCGAGCCCATCCGCTGAGAAACGAGTTTTTGCGCGATCGCGCCATTTTGGTTCATCGCAGAGACCTGCGCTCGGATAGAGGCTGTATCCGGTGTTGCGAACACGATGCCCGTGCCATGGGCTGCAATATGTGTAGCCGCCGCCGCTGCGGCGTGCGATGTGGCCATTATCAAGAGTGCGAAAACGACTGCTGCGAACTGTCTTAAGGGCTGCATTTACTTTCTCCATGTCAGTAAAGCTTAGGCGCGCAAGTGTGATAAAAGTTCCGAGAAATCGGTCCTCTCAGACTATTATTTTGGTATGGTTTTGAAGGTTACGTCGGAGTTCATTTATGAAAAATCAGTCCATATTCTTACCCGCGTTCCTCCTGCCGTTCTTCTTAATATCGGGTATCGCAGCAGCGCAAGATGTTACTTTCGAGACTAAAGATGTCGAAATTTCGAAGGTCTTTCGCGATGACGCGATCAGGGGGACCCAAGCTTGGAATCTTGTTGAGAGTCTAACAACCGAGGTGGGTCCGCGGCTTGCAGGTAGCGAAGCCGAAGCGCGTGCGCGCGATTGGGCTGTTCTAAACCTCAATAACTTTGGGTTTGAGAATGTCCGAGTGGAGCCCTTTATGATCGAGGGCTGGCGTCGCGGGGAGGAAACCGCGGCGGTTGTCTCACCGTTCCCACAGAAATTAGCCATTACCTCGTTGGGCAACAGTGTCGCCACCAACCCTAACGGTATTGAGGCCGAGGTCGTCCTGTTTGAGTCCTTAGCGGCACTGAAGGCTGCTGGTGAGGGCTCATTGGAGGGCAAGATCGCGTACGTGGGACACGCAATGCAACGGACTCAGGACGGATCTTCTTACGGACACTTTGTGCGTTTGCGGTCAGCAGGCGCGGTGGAAGCTGGCCGCAGAGGGGCGATCGCTGCGTTGATTCGGTCCATTGGTACAGACAGCCACAGAATGCCACACACCGGGAACATGAGCTATTCAAGCGATGTAACGCCGATTCCAATTGCTGCCTTATCGAATCCCGATGCTGATCAGTTAGAGCGCATGGCACAAAGGGGAGAAAAAATACGGATAGCACTCACCCTCACGCCGAGTCACACGGGAGTGGTGGAGAGTGGGAATGTGGTTGCCGAGATCCCAGGGACCGATTTAGCGGACGAAATTGTGGTCATCGGTGGTCACTTAGACAGTTGGGATTTGGGTACCGGTGCGGTTGATGATGGCGCGGGTGTCGCGATCACTATGGAGGTCCTCAGACGCATTCGCGATTCGGGACTAAAGCCACGCCGGACGATACGACTTGTACTTTGGGGAGCAGAGGAAGTTGGGCTTCTGGGTGGTTACGCATACCTTGACAAACATCAGGCCACGATACGAAAGCACGTTATTGGCACAGAAAGTGACTTTGGTGCGGGCAAAATCTGGAAAATCACGCGAAGCATCAATAAAGAAGCCGAGCCCGTTGCCGACAAGATTGCTGAACTCGTCGAGCCACTGGGAATTGCAACAGGGAGTAACGATGCGCGATCGAGTGGCCCTGATCTTACGCCGATGAACGCAATGGGGTT
>CAYVQI010000103.1:0-6263 GCA_964454155.1 uncultured Alteromonadaceae bacterium
TGGACACTAAACGGTCATAACCGTACACTTGAACCTTAGCGCATGAACGAATAGGTCGGCGACTTTTGAGTCAGTCCGGCGCTTCTTTGTGTGCGCTCGACAATAACATATCCAGCGTTGTGACGTTTGAAGAATGTAGAGGCAAGGAGAGGCCTTAAATACGCTGAGATAAACATTCTCTGGAGGATATCGAGTGTATAAAACGGCTGTCTTGGCGCTCGCAGACGGTACAGTTTTTCGTGGTCGTTCGGTCGGAGCAGACGGAGAAACTGTGGGTGAGGTCGTTTTCAACACGGCAATGACGGGATATCAGGAAATATTGACTGACCCCTCATACGCGCAGCAGATTGTAACGCTGACGTACCCCCATATTGGAAACACAGGAACGAATGCGGATGACGCTGAGTCGTCGGGCGTTCATGCGGCAGGCTTAGTTATTCGAGACCTCCCCCTAATCGCGTCGAATTTTAGGTCTGAACAAGATCTTGGCGACTACCTCGTCGAGCACAATACGGTTTGTATTGCCGATATTGATACGCGCAAGCTGACACGAATTATTAGAGAAAAGGGTGTGCAGGCGGGTTGTATTTTGACCGGCGAGGCAGCCGATGAGGCCCTCGCGGTTTCAGAGGCGCAAGGTTTTCCGGGGCTGAAGGGAATGGATCTCGCGAAGGTCGTTACGACGACGTCATCCTATCAATGGAGTGATGCGACCTGGCAGTTGGGTGAGTCCGTGACCTATGCACCGGCGCCCCGTTTCCACGTGGTTGCCCTCGACTTTGGCGTGAAGCGAAATATTCTTCGGATTTTAGTGGATCTGGGTTGTCGCGTGACGGTTATGCCTGCCCAGAGTACCTACGCCGACGTTGTCGCCTTGCGTCCAGATGGTGTTTTTCTCTCAAACGGACCGGGCGACCCGGAGCCCTGTGATTACGCAATCGATCTGGCGCGCAAGGTGATGGACGCGGGAACGCCGTTGTTTGGAATATGCCTTGGGCATCAGATTTTGGCATTGGCCAGCGGCGCCAAGACTGAAAAAATGAGTCACGGACACCACGGTGCCAATCACCCTGTTCAAGATTTATCGAATGGAACGGTCATGGTGACGAGTCAGAACCATGGATTTACTGTTTCGGACATTGATTTCCCCGAGACCCTCAGTGTCACTCATCGGTCTTTATTTGACGGTACTGTTCAGGGTATTCGGCGCACGGATACGCCGGCTTACAGTTTTCAGGGTCACCCGGAAGCGAGTCCGGGACCGCACGATGCCAAATATTTATTTGACGCCTTTATTGAGGCAATGACCCGCGTGGTCTCTTCCCGAGGAGCCGCCTGATGCCAAGACGAACCGATTTAGAGAGTATTCTCATTCTCGGTGCAGGTCCTATTGTGATTGGCCAGGCTTGTGAGTTCGACTACTCGGGCGCTCAAGCGTGCAAGGCGCTCCGCGAGGAGGGATATCGCGTTATTTTGGTGAACTCGAACCCAGCCACCATTATGACGGACCCTGCAATGGCGGACGCGACCTATATTGAGCCCGTGGAGTGGCAAACGGTTGCAAAGATAATCGAGAAAGAGCGACCGAGTGCATTGCTGCCAACTATGGGTGGTCAGACCGCGTTGAACTGTGCGCTGAAGCTCGACGCTGAGGGTGTACTTGCGAAGTACAACGTCGAGATGATCGGCGCGACTCAAGAGGCCATCGACAAGGCTGAGGATCGCGAAAAGTTCGATATCGCGATGAAGAAGATCGGTCTAGAAACCCCGCGCGCGGAGATTGCCCACACGCTGGAAGAGGCTTTTGGCGTCCTGGAGAAGGTGGGCTTCCCCTGTATTATTCGGCCGTCCTTTACGATGGGTGGATCCGGCGGTGGAATTGCCTACAACCGTGTCGAGTTCGAGACAATTTGTAAACGCGGATTGGAATTATCACCGACCAATGAGTTGTTAATTGACGAGTCATTAATTGGTTGGAAAGAGTTTGAAATGGAGGTGGTTCGAGACAAGAACGATAATTGTATTATCGTTTGTTCGATCGAAAACCTTGACGCAATGGGCGTGCATACCGGTGACTCTATCACCGTGGCTCCCGCGCAGACGCTGACCGACAAAGAATATCAGGTAATGCGAAACGCCTCTTTGGCGGTGTTGCGTGAGATTGGTGTTGAGACCGGTGGTTCCAACGTGCAGTTTGGACAATGTCCAGATACGGGACGCATCGTAGTTATCGAGATGAACCCCAGGGTCTCGCGGTCCTCGGCGCTTGCCTCAAAAGCGACGGGGTTTCCCATTGCAAAGGTGGCGGCAAAGCTGGCTGTGGGTTACACCCTGGACGAGTTGGCGAATGACATTACCGGTGGCGTTACGCCGGCCTCCTTTGAGCCCGCAATTGATTACGTTGTTACGAAGGTGCCTCGCTTTGCATTTGAAAAATTTGCAACCGCAGATGCTCGATTAACGACCCAAATGAAGTCTGTGGGTGAGGTCATGGCGATTGGACGTACGTTCCAAGAGTCCATGCAGAAAGCATTGCGCGGTCTCGAGGTTGGATCGGCAGGCTTCGAGCCGCGTCTGGTTGTGACAGACAATGATTCGCGCGTTGAATTGATCAAGCAGCTGACGCATCCGGGTGCAGATCGCATTTGGTACCTCGCTGATGCATTTCGTGCCGACCTGTCCCTCGAGGAAATCTACGGGTACTCCGGTGTTGATCCCTGGTTTTTGGTTCAAATTGAAGACATCGTTCGACGTGAAGAAGCGCTCCAGAGTTGCTCGCTTGACGCCTTGACCTACGACGATCTGCGCGTACTCAAGCGCAAGGGGTTCTCGGATAAGCGTATAGCAACCGTGCTGGAAGTTCCCGAACATGCAGTCCGTGATCGTCGCCACCGTCTCAATTTGCGTCCGGTCTACAAGCGTGTTGATACCTGCGCGGCTGAGTTTTCGTCTGCCACCGCCTACATGTACTCCACCTATGAGGAGGAGTGTGAAGCCGCTCCAAGTGATCGAGAGAAGATCATTGTGTTGGGCGGTGGCCCCAATCGGATTGGTCAGGGTATTGAATTTGATTACTGCTGTGTTCACGCGGCGCAAGCGATGGCGGAGGACGGTTATGAGACCATCATGATCAACTGCAATCCGGAGACCGTCTCGACCGATTACGACACGTCGGATCGTTTGTTCTTTGAGCCGGTGACGTTAGAGGACGTTCTCGAGATTGTTGATCTTGAAAAGCCCAAGGGTGTCATTGTTCAGTTTGGCGGTCAGACGCCGCTTAAATTAGCACGAGCCCTGGAGTCCGCGGGCGTCCCTATTATTGGCACTACACCGGATCAGATTGATCGCGCAGAAGACCGCGAGCGGTTTCAAAAAATGATTCAAGAGCTGGACCTACTTCAGCCTGCAAATACGACGGTCAGAAGCGTCGATGCGGCGGTGGTTGCTGCGCAAGATATTGGTTTCCCGCTCGTTGTTCGACCCTCTTATGTTTTGGGAGGTCGTGCGATGGAAATCGTGCATCGCAAAGAGGATCTGTTGCGATACATGCGCGACGCCGTTCAGGTTTCTGACGACTCGCCCGTGTTGTTGGATAGCTTTTTAAGTGCCGCGATAGAGGTCGACATTGATGCGGTCTCGGACGGACAGCACGTAGTCATTGGTTCGATTATGCAGCACATTGAGCAGGCGGGTATTCACTCGGGCGACTCTGCGTGTTCACTACCGCCTTACAGTTTGCCGGCTGACGTTCAAGATGAAATGCGCGACATTGTGAAGGCAATGGCCATTGAGCTTGAGGTGAAGGGGTTGATGAATGTTCAGCTGGCCTGGCAGGACGATGAGATCTTTGTGATCGAGGTTAATCCGCGAGCGTCGAGGACGGTCCCCTTCGTGTCCAAAGCCATCGGTGTTTCACTGGCGAAAATTGCTGCTCGTTGCATGGCTGGCCAATCACTCCAAGCGCAGGGATTCACTAAGGAAGTGGTCCCGAGTTACTTCAGCGTGAAGGAAGCGGTGTTGCCCTTTAATAAGTTCCCCGGCATTGACCCTATTCTCGGGCCAGAGATGAAATCTACAGGCGAGGTAATGGGTACTGGATTGACCTTTGCCGACGCGTTTGCAAAAGCTCAGTTGGGTGCGGGAGACATCACGCCACAGTCTGGCTTGGCCCTGTTCAGTGTGCGAGACGCGGATAAAGCTGCCGCAATTGATGTCGCCAAGCGACTTGTCGATGCTGGTTTTACGCTCGCGGCAACCAAGGGCACTGCTGCCGCACTCAAGGAGGCGGGTCTTGAAGTCCGTTTGGTGAACAAGGTTGCGGAAGGACGACCGCATATTGTTGACCTTATTAAGAACGACGAAGCGTCACTCATTATCAATACGACAGAGGGTCGAACGGCAATTCTTGACTCGGCATCTATTCGCTCGAGTGCCGAACAGCATCAGGTGTTCTACACTACGACTTTGGCTGCAGCCGACGCCATATGCATGTCGTTGGAGCGAGAACCTGATGGGCAGGTCCGCAGGCTGCAGGACTTGCATGTGAGTTTGGCAAATGAATAAAGTCCCAATGACGGTCGCGGGCGAAGCGACACTGCGAGAAGAGCTTGAGCGATTAAAGAAGGTCGACAGACCTCGTATTGTCGCAGCGATCGCCGAGGCGCGAGAGCACGGTGACCTCAAGGAAAATGCGGAGTATCACGCGGCGCGTGAGCAGCAGAGTTTTGCCGAGGGGCGAATTAAGGAGCTTGAATACAAGTTATCGAATGCACAGGTCATCGATATTATGACCCTCACGCCTACTGGCCGTGTTCTATTTGGTGCGACCGTGGATTTGATAAATGTTGATGACGACTCTCAGGTCACTTACCGCATTGTGGGTGAGGACGAAGCAGACGTTAAGCAAAATATGATTTCCGTGAGTTCACCCATTGCGCGAGCGCTCGTCGGTAAGTCAGAGGGCGATGAAGTTGTCGTCAAAGCGCCGAGTGGTGATATTTATTACGAGATTGAACAGGTGCGCCACCTCTGACGTCGAGGTGGCGGTCTGACTGCCATGTCTAATCCCCGAAATTTGATGAGTCTTTGGTCCCTGTCAGTCGGTGCGTCTGCATGTGTGAGTTCGGTAAACGACTGCACGGGTAATGTAGCCGCCCAGCGGTTAGTCGATATTGGCTTTCGCAAGGGGCGGCCGGTCAGATGCCTCCTTCAACCTGGTTTTGGAGCGCCCCGCGTTTTCGCCTTGGGTAATGCGACCTACAGTCTTGATAAGGACACTGCAGACCTCGTTATTCTCACAGACGACACACCATCATGAAGAACGTGCTTCTGGTGGGTGCACCCAATTCAGGGAAAAGCGCGCTATTTAATCGATTAACGGGATTGCAGCACAAGGTGGCCAACTACCCGGGCATTACGATTGACGTCGGCTCTGGTGCATTACGATCAGATACCCGAGCACAGGTTTGGGATTTCCCTGGGACTTACTCTTTAAACGCAATCTCTGGTGAAGAAGAAGTGGCAATAGAGGCCCTTCGTTCCGCACTGGCAGACGAGCGACCTGCAGTCGTCGCTATGGTGCTGGATGCGACCCGACTCGAAAAAGGCCTGACCTATTGTCTGCAGGTGGCGCGCGAAGCCGCACGGTCTAAAAAGCCATTTCTAGTGCTGCTCAACATGATGGACATCCTTGAGCACAATGAGCTTGCTATTGATCTCGACGGATTATGTGAGTCGCTGGGTGTGCCTGTGTTGCCGGTCAGCGCGAGAACCGGTGATGGTGTTGAGGCCGCTGAGGTGGCGTTGCTCAGTACCAATGCAGCGCAATCGCCTTGGGCCGACACGCCCGATGTGCTGATAGAAGGTTCGGCCCAACAAATAGCCGATCGTTTTGTTCCTCAGGGTGAATTATTAGTGCGTCGGCAGGCCAAGATTGACAACTGGTTGCTTGGGACTGCCTCGGGCGGCTTGGCGTTTGTCGTTATTATGACGCTGTTCTTCCAAGCGATTTTTACATGGTCTGCGCCGTTAATGGATGGTGTCGAGGCATTTATTTTGGGTCTTGGCGCCTGGTTGGTGCCTTTGGTTCCCGAGGGCATTTTTGCGGACTTTTTTGCAGATGCCGTATTTGGTGGTCTCGGTGCCTTCCTGGTGTTTGTGCCTCAAATCTTTGTTTTGACGCTGATTATCGGTGCATTAGAGGACTCTGGGTATCTCGCAAGAGCCGCGCTTATTTGTCACAGACCACTGAGCTATTTTGGTCT
>CAYVQI010000104.1:0-5829 GCA_964454155.1 uncultured Alteromonadaceae bacterium
CCCCCTCAATGGTAATTGTCTGCTGCTCAGTAACTTCGCCGCGCTTTGTATCGAACAGAAAGCCCGCGTGAATGACGGTCGCTGCGCTCGCTGTATGTGTGACAAGAAGGACAATCAGCCCAAGCATGAGTCTCATCATCGTGACCCCTTAATAGTGACAATTCAGCGTTGACGATAGCCCTAAAAACCATCGACAGCCAGTGACCTCAGTAAAACTCGGAAAATAAATTCTGGCGTACACGCGTCACTCGCTTTTAACGAGCCGAGGGTGGTTATCGCGCACCTCCGATTCTTAAAGTTCGACAGGTATTGTTGATTAATCCTCATCTAATCTAACTTCCCTGACGCGTTCGGGTTATTCTAACGAGTCCTCTGTTTAGGGGGCAAAAAGCAGTGGTTTAATAGCTGCCTAGCCCGAGTTAGTGGCGCCGAGGTTTTGCTAGGAGGCAGTACCTGTGGATTCACGGGCGGTCGGTGAGTCCCATGATGACTGTGACTGACCAGTGAAACAGAAATAATAGAGTACCAAGGTTTACCGCTTACGAGAGGCCTTGGCACACAAGCGGTCTTTAGATAGATAAACAACATGGTTACAGGGTCAGCGACAAGCCAACACACTCCGATGATGCGCCAATTTTTGGCGATAAAAAGTGAGCATCCTAGCGAGCTATTGTTCTACCGGATGGGCGACTTTTATGAGCTCTTCTACGACGATGCCGAAATCGCGGCGCCGGTATTAGATATCACACTGACCTCGAGAGGCCAGTCTGCCGGCGCCCCAATACCCATGGCTGGTGTGCCCTTCCACGCCGCTGAAGGCTATTTAGCCCGACTGGTTCGAGCGGGATTTTCGGTTGCGATCGCAGAGCAAATTGGCGACCCAGCTGAATCTAAAGGACCCGTTGACCGCAAGGTGGTTCGCATTGTCACCCCAGGCACACTAACCGACGAATCCTTGCTCGATGCCAGCGGCGATTCGCTGATCGTCGCTCTATATCGATGTCAGCTGCGCTGCGGCATTGCCTGGATGGACGTCAGTAGTGGCCGATTTTTAGTCACTGAAGTCGAAAATGACGAAGCACTCACCGCGGAGTTGCAACGATTATCACCCGCCGAGTTACTCGTGCCCGAAGACGCCAGTCTGCCGTCAGTGGGCGATCACGTCGCTATTCGCAGGTTACCGCAGTGGCAATTCGACGAGGAAAGTGCGCGCCAAGCACTGAATCAGCAATTTCAAACGCGTGATCTCAGTGGGTTTGGCTGCGACGAGCTATCACTGGCTGTCTCAGCAGCGGGCTGTTTGCTTGACTATGTCAAAGACACACAGCGCAATGAACTCCCGCACCTGGTCTCAATCAGTCACGAGCGCCAAAGCGACACCGTCATCCTTGATGCGGCCACACGTCGCAATCTTGAGATTGACCGAAATATTCATGGTGGGGAAGACAACACCCTGTTTGCGGTTTATAACTCGACCATCACCGCTATGGGGACACGGCATCTGCGACGGTGGCTTCATCGACCCGTGTGTGTAAGAGAAGAGCTTGACGCGCGCCTCGACAGCGTCGAACGCCTCCGTCAAGACTACAGCTATGAGCCAACACGCCGGCAACTCAAGCCCATTGCAGACCTTGAACGAATTTTATCGCGAGTGGCACTGCGTTCTGCGCGACCTCGCGATCTTACACGGCTTCGGGACAGCTTGTGGGCGCTGCCCGAGCTCGTTTCGACGCTCCCGCAAGACAGACCTCGCCTAACCGCTCTGACGACTGATATTGGCGACTATCCAGACCTGTGTACGTTACTCAGTGCGGCTTTAATCGAAGCGCCACCTGTTGTCATCCGCGACGGAGGCGTGCTCGCCAGTGGCTATGACGAGGAGCTCGATGAGCTCCGAGGTATCAGTGAAAATGCCGGTGAGTACCTCGTGGACATTGAGCGTCGTGAACGCGAGGCGACGGGACTATCGACCTTAAAAGTCGGTTATAACCGCGTTCACGGTTACTACATTGAAATCAGTCGACAGCAGTCGGATCGCGCGCCCGACGCGTACCAGCGTCGGCAGACGTTAAAAAACGTAGAACGTTTTATTACGCCCGAACTTAAGTTGTTTGAGGACAAAGCACTATCGAGCAGAAGTCGGGCGCTTGCCCGTGAAAAATACCTCTATGAGCAACTGGTTGATCGCGTTGCACAGGATCTGCTGTTGCTGCAAGGCACGGCCAGTGCAATCTGCGACCTCGACGTACTCGCCTGCTTTGCAGAACGCGCAGACGCATTGTCGTTGAGCCGGCCCGCCTTTAGTGACTCTGCACAGTTGGACATTGTGAGCGGTCGACACCCCGTCGTTGAGCAGGTGAGCGGTCAACCCTTTATTGCCAACAATACGCTCCTCAACGAAAGCCGACGAATGCTCTTGATCACCGGGCCCAACATGGGGGGCAAATCGACCTACATGCGACAAAACGCATTGATCGTTCTACTTGCACATTGTGGTGCGTTTGTTCCAGCAACAAGCGCCACCCTGTCGATGGTTGATCGAATTTTTACGCGAATCGGCTCATCAGACGATTTGGCCAGTGGTTTGTCCACCTTTATGGTTGAAATGACTGAAACCGCCAATATTCTGCACAATGCCACGGATCGCAGTGTCGTACTCATGGACGAAGTTGGACGCGGTACAAGCACCTTTGACGGCTTAAGTATTGCCTGGGCCGCGGCAGTCGCACTCTCGGAGCGCGTGCGCGCACTGACCTTCTTTGCAACCCATTACTTTGAACTTACCGCGCTACCGGAAAGTCACGCCTCCATGGTCAATGTACACTTGGATGCGACCGAGCACGACGACCACGTTGTGTTCATGCATCACATTCAAGAGGGGCCGGCAAATCGGAGTTTTGGTCTGGAAGTTGCCAAACTTGCTGGGGTGCCTCACGGCGTGTTGTTGCACGCCCGCCAAAAGCTTGCGGAGCTGGAAAGTCAACAAGGCACCACCAAGATGATGCCAGAACATACGCAAGTCGATTTATTCACTGTAGAAGCACCGGCAAGTCCAGCTCTTGACGTTCTCAGAGGTATAGACCCTGATCAAATGACGCCTAAAGACGCTTTAGACGCTCTGTATACCTTGAAAACTTTACTAGACACTTAGATCGTCTTAAAATTTTGACTGGCCGCACTAAACCATTAATCAACGCGGGTATTTTGGGGGAAACACTATGACGTTCGTCGTTGGCGAAGACTGTATTAAATGCAAACACACGGATTGCGTGGAGGTTTGTCCTGTTGATTGTTTTTACGAAGGACCTAACTTTCTGGTGATACACCCTGATGAGTGTATTGACTGTGCACTTTGTGAGCCTGAATGCCCAATCGACGCCATTTTTTCTGAGGACGAATTGCCAGCCGACCAAGAAAACTTCTTAGCACTCAACGCTGAACTTGCTGAGATATGGCCTAACATCACGGAGAAAGGTGAATCGCCCGCCGACGCCGCCGAGTGGGAAGGTAAACCTGGAAAACTCGCCCTACTTGAGCGCTAGCGCCTAGCTGAGCAAAACGCTTTCGGAGAGCCCATTTCTGAGGGCCAACCGCTTGAGCCTCGCCAGCGCATCAAGTTGAATTTGTCTCACACGTTCGCGTGTGAGGCTCACTTCTTTGCCCACCTCTTCAAGCGTCGAGGCCTCGTAGCCGAGCAGCCCAAATCGTCTCGCTAAAATTTCACGCTGCCGCTCAGGAAGGCTGCCCAACCAGTCAACCAAGCAGGCCTGCACGTCTTTGTCGTTCAAAATAGTTGATGGATCCGTTTCAACAAGGGAGGGCACAGTCTCAACATAGGATCGATCACTTTCCTCACTTACGTGGTTATCTACCGATAAACTGTGCTCTGCAATCTTTAGTAGATTACTGACCTCCCCCGGGTCCCGATGCAGCACATTGGCAATTTCCGCAGTCGACGGCTCGCGCCTGAGCGAACGTTGCAACTCGCGAGAGCAACGACTGACTTTGTTGATGTCTTTTTGAACATGAATCGGTAAGCGAATTGTTCGACCATGATTCATTAAAGCACGCTCAATATTTTGCCTTATCCACCACGTCGCGTACGTCGAAAAACGAAACCCCCGCTCTGGATCAAATTTTTCTACTGCGCGCATAAGCCCTAAATTACCCTCCTCAATAAGATCCAGGAGTGGCAAATCACGACCGCCGTATCGCTTTGCAATCATGACGACGAGTCGGAGGTTGCTCTTTATCATACGGTGGCGCGATGGCTCATCACCAGCCCGAGCGGCCCGCGCCACAACAACCTCTTCGTCCGCGGTAAGCAGTGGCGTTTCACCAATCTCATTGAGATACAACTGAATAGGGTCAATGTCGTGTGCTGTAGCGCCCGCTCCCCGGCCCTTTGCACGGCCAGACGATTGAACCGAAAACAGTGTCATCGTCGCTGTATTAGGCGAAGCCTTTAGTACGTCAAGATCAGCCAAAAGAACCCCCTTCTTTGGCGACCCGAACTCCTATCGACGCATGGGAAGCAACGTCAGCGGGTCGACTGGCTTGCCCCGCCTGCGCAGCTCGAAATGCAGCTTCACTGAATCAGTGCCACTGCTGCCCATTGTTGCTATTTGCTGTCCTGCTGTGACGCTCGTGTTCTCTGAGACAAGCAAACGTTCATTGTGTCCGTAGGCGCTCAAGTACGTGTCGTTATGTTTTATTATCAGCAACGAGCCATAGCCCGTCACCCCTGTTCCCGCATACACAACCTTTCCGCTCGCGACAGCCCTCACCGGATCACCACGGTCACCCGATAGATCAATCCCCTTATGAAGGTTGCTCGAGTAAGTTCGAATCACCTTCCCTTCTGAGGGCCAGCGCCAACGAGACACCGGCTGTGACACCACGTTACTCCTTGGTTTACTCGCTGAAGATGACTTTTTGATTACCGTTGTCACTTTTGACGGCTTTGGTGCGCTGACTGTTGGTTTCGTAGTTTTTGACGCCTTAGAAGGGCTCTTTTTTGATGTCGGCGTCTTGGTCAGCCGGCTTGCGCTTTTCTCAGAGGGGGTTACTGCTGCGATATCAGTGCGCAACGTTTGACCCACCTTGATGGTAAAAGGCGGCCCAATGCTATTTCGCGCTGCTAATTCTTTGAAATCAATGCCCAAGCGAAAGGCAATCGCATAAAGCGTATCACCACGAATAACCACATACGGTTGTCCTGGGCGAAGTTTGGATCCGTAGACTTTCGGGCTCTCAGGCCTCGTCGCGTTTGGCGCCGAAGGCTGACGTGCATCCTCCCACGGCCGCAAATTATCGGGGTTTGCACCTGAGCATCCCAAAAGACCCACAACGAGAGCAATGGCAGACAGTCTTTTACATATCTGCATCGATGCGTCCAAGGCTATGGCTTAACAGGTGCTCGTGAAGACAAGAGGCGAACGAAAATACCGCCCATCACGAAGCTCAGCACACACAGTAACAACATCGGATCACCCACTGTTTCGCCATATTCTATTGGCGTCACAGGCAGGCTCTGTATCGTTCGACTGTCACCGTGACGATCCGTCATCGCGCTGACGGGCACCTGCCAAGGCCACAAGACCACCAGCGACCCCAATAAGAAGCCGTACAGGGTCGCCATCGTTGCCTGCTGGGCTCGCGCAAGTAGCGCTGTGAGTAACCGCGAAAATCCCATCAGACCGGCCACACAGCCAGCCGCAAATACGGCCAACGTGAGTAGATCGCCACCGACGACGGCAGCAATAATCGGCTGGTACATGCCCATGAGTAACAGCAAGAAGCTACCGGAGATACCGGGCAAAATCATCG
>CAYVQI010000105.1:0-5742 GCA_964454155.1 uncultured Alteromonadaceae bacterium
GACGAAGATGGCTACCTCTACATTTGTGATCGCCTCAAGGATATGGTGATTACAGGCGGTGAAAACGTTTATCCGGCGGAGGTGGAGAGTGTTTTGTTCCAGCACCGGGCAATCGCTGAGGTGGCTGTTATAGGGTTGCCCGATGAAAAGTGGGGGGAGGCTGTCACCGCGGTAGCGGCAGTGACGGATGGATCCGATTTGACGTTAGAGGCGTTGCGGGATTTCGCTGTCTCTAAGCTTGCACGCTACAAGCTGCCCTCAAGGCTTCATATCGTTGAGGCCCTGCCGCGCAACCCGGCGGGTAAGGTGCTTAAGTTTGAGTTGCGGGAGACGCTGGCGTAACGGTTCAGTGCGATCTATGCCATCAGAAGGGGTTCGATCATTGCTTGCGTCACTCGTCAGTGTGCTGTTGCTCGCGGGCTGTGCGCAGGAACGCGTTGAGGATTCGATTACGCGCATTGCCACGCCCGTCGATATGTCGGGCCATTGGGAAGTAGATTACGCACGGAGCGACAACTTCCAGGATCAGCTCAATCTAGTATCCCGTCGCATTCAGCGTGAGGCAGCGCGGCGCGCTAAGCTTGCGGAAGAGGGTCGGGGGTTCGCTGGTGGACCACTCCCGGGTCGAAACGACTTGATCACACTGGCGCGGTTAGCGGAAATAATTACCGAGCCCAATCTCCTCGAAATTATTCAGGGGGAGGCCCGCGTCAGGGTCAAACGGGCGAACAGCTTTGCGCTGGTTTGCGAAACTGATGATTCAGGACTCTCCCTGACAACCGATTCTCTGGGCACACAACATTGTGGCTGGGATGCTGATCAGCTCTTTTTTTCGTTGCAGTTGCGGGACGGTTTGGACATTACGCATCGGTTGTCCTTGTCGTCAGATGCCCAGACGGTGTTAATGGTTACTGCCGTAGAAACAAACGGGGCGCGATTTCCGTTGGTTGTCAGTCAGTACTTTACGCGCTACGACCCCAGCGCAATGGGCTATCGCTGCGAGCGCAGTCTCACTAAGGGAAAAATATGCACCACTCAGTAAGCGCGCGCTCACTGGCATGCGTGCTCTTTGCATTGAGTTTAGTTTGCCCCGTTGTGTGGGCAGAGACTGCGCGGGAAGCTGAGGTTCTGACCATTAGTGTGGGTGATTCAGTGGCGAAGCCGCATCAGCCAGGGCTCCCCCTTGACGTTGGTATTGTGATAACCACGGGCGTTGTTAACAACAGTGGAACCGATATGGAAAGCTCCTTTCGGGAGACTGAAGCCAAATTGCTTGGTACGCGAATGCGACGAGAGTTAGAGGCGCATGAGGGTTGGGGTGTGGTTCGACTTTTTCCCGAGCGGTCTGTCATCCCTCAGGTGACCTTGGAATTAAATGTCCTGACGTCGGACGGCGCGCGTCTGAGTATTGCGGCATTCGGTCATGACGTCTCGGGTCGGGTACTATTAGACCGCACTTACAACGATGTGGCGTTGGTGTCAGATTATCTCGGCGAGGGGGCAGATCCCTTCAACGATTTGTTTGTGCGTGTTCATGTCGATCTGCTGTCTGCGCTGACGAGTGAAGCGCCTTCCATCGTTGCGCTGAAGTCCTTGTCATTCCTTCGCTACGCACAAGAGCTCGTGCCCGAGGCTTTTTCTGGTTATCTTAGCCACCTTGAGGGGCGTTGGCGTTTGACTCGGCTGCCGAGCGCACAAGATCCAATGGGGATAAGACTCAAAAAGCTTCAAGAGTACGAATTGCTTTTCATCGATACCATTGACGAGCAAATTCGTTCGATTGAGGCGGAGGTCGGGGCGGCGTATAACCTCTGGCGAAGAGCCAGTAAGGAACAGCTTGATTGGCTGGAGGTGCGGCGTAGTCGAGACTCTGACGAGAAAAAATTCACCGATGATTCAGCGTTCACACGTCTTCAGGCGGTTTATGCGGCCTATCGATCATTAAAAATTCATGAGCAGGAGCTATTTGAGTTGGTGCTGGATCTAGAAAGCGAAGCGCGTTCCACGGCTCTCTACGTGGAAAAACAGGTTTTTAAGCTAACAGGGACTCTCGAGCAACAGTATCGTGAGTGGCGCACTACGCTGTTGCGAATTAATGACTTGGAGTCACTGCGATGACGCCGACATTATCGTTTTTGGCGACCTGTCCGGTGGGGCTTGGGCCATTGTTGCTCAGTGAACTATCCGACCTTGGTGCTGAAGACCTCAGAGACACACCGGCAGGTGTTTACTTCTCGGGTTCTATGGCGCTCGCTTATCGGGCGTGCTTGTGGAGCCGGCTAGCAAATCGAATTTTAGTTAAGCTTTCTGAGACGGCCGTCTCCAACACGGACGATGTTTACGCGTCTGCCCGCGGGTTGAAATGGTCGGATCACATGACGCCCAGGACTCGCTTTGCCGTTGAGTTTCGTGGGCAGAGCGCTTACATCAAAAATACTCACTTTGGTGCGCTCAAGGTCAAAGATGGGATTGTTGATTACTTTCGCGAACAGGTGGGCGAGCGTCCTTCGGTCGACGCTAAACAGCCGGACCTTCGCATTGTGGCCCAGCTCAGCAAAGGTAAGTTGACCATCAGTCTCGACTTGTCAGGGGACAGTTTGCACAAACGCGGCTATCGCTTGGAAGGCGGGAAGGCGCCATTAAAGGAAAATATTGCCGCGGCGGTTTTGTTGCGCGGTGGCTGGCCGGAGAAGTTTAAGAGCGGAGCCTCGTTGGTAGATCCCATGTGTGGTTCTGGGACGCTGTTAATCGAAGCGGCGCAAATGGCGCTTAATATTCCGCCGGGCCTGCGGCGAGAGCGGTTTGGTTTTATGGGGTGGCTCGGACACCGCAAAGATCAATGGGAGATGATTGTGGCCGAGAGTCAGTCCCAGGTGAAAACGGCGCTGCCTGACGGAGTAGAGATACGGGGTTACGACGGCGATGTAAATGCGATTCGACGAGCCGAGGAGAACGCTCGTCGAATGAACCTCAGCTCGGTGGTTCGAGTGCGAGTAAAGCAACTATCTGAGGTCATCAAACCTACCCACCAGAATATGCAAAGCGGCCTTTTGGTCGTGAATCCTCCATGGGGCGAGCGCTTAAGTACCCCCGGCGCTGCGGGAAAATTGTACGCCTCACTAGGGCAAGTGATGCACGCTGAGTTTTCGAGCTGGGATGCTGCGGTTCTAGCGGCCGATGTCACACACGCCAAGGCCACCGGACTTCGAAGTTATAAAAACTATAAAATGAAGAGCGGACCCATCGACATAGCGGTGTTTTTATTCTCCTTGAGCGAGACTAATAAACGTCGCGAAGATGCGACAAGTCCCGGCAATGAGCCTGTTGAAGCTCCACCACCTGACTTGTCTGAGGGTGCTCAGATGGTGGCCAACCGATTGCGTAAAAATCAAAAAAAGCTCGCGAATTGGCTGCAAAACGACGCGGTGGAATGCTATCGAATCTACGACGCTGACATGCCCGAATACTCGGTCGCCATTGACGTCTACGGTGAGCACATTCATGTTGCCGAATACGCGCCGCCCAAAACAGTCAAAGAGGATGATGCCAATCGACGCTTTGAGGAAATTCTCGATGCGGTCCAGGTTGTTTTTGACATTACTGATCGAAGCGAGGTGGCGGTAAAGCGCCGTCAACGGCAGCGTGGCCTAAAACAGTACGAAAGAGTCTCTCGAAAAAATGAGCGAATTTTTGTTCGTGAGTGGGGTGCAAAGCTGTGGATCAACTTGTTTGATTATCTCGATACGGGTTTATTTCTTGATCATCGACCGTTACGAGGTCGGATACAGGCAGAGGCACAGGGCAAGCGCTTTTTAAATTTGTTTTGCTACACCGGTGTAGCCAGTGTTCAGGCCGGTTTGGGCGGGGCTCGTTTTTCAACCAGTGTGGACTTGAGTAATACTTATCTCGATTGGTTTCGCGAGAATTTGGCCAGTAACGGGCTTGCAGAAGCGAAGCACCGAGCCATTCGGTCCGACGTCATGACATGGCTAGCGCAGGAAACTTCTGAGTACGACCTCATTCTGCTCGATCCGCCCACGTTTTCTAACTCGAAGTCGACACTGAATCATTTTGACGTCCAGCGCGATCATGTTGAGCTGATTGTGCGATCTATGGCGCGCTTGGCAACCGACGGCGTCTTATATTTTTCAAACAATCAACGGCGCTTCACGCTAGACCCCCAAATTTCGGAACAGTTCGCAGTTGAGGACATTACACGCGCGACCATTGGTCCTGATTTTGTGCGATCAAGTCATAGTCACACGTGCTGGCGACTGCAACATCGTTCGACGCAAGCCAAGGAGCACAGCGCCCCTGTCGAGTCCCACTAGCGTCGGATTAAAGGCGCTGTCTCAGTACGGCCGCCAACTTAACCTGTCAGTGCGGGTGCGCGCGATCAACTAAGGCATGGATGACCCTGGCAATATCAGCGAGTATTTAGCCGGTCGCGTAGGGGGCACGTGACCAAGAGTGAGAGCGTCTTAGCGGTGGATCTGCAGTGTTTTCGTAGCGTGATCCCGACGCCCACGTGCCCGGTAATGTGGTAATATCGCGCGCCGCGATGTTGGGCATCGCAAACAATTCAGTATCGGTGGTAAGACCAACGCCGCTGACGTGGTTTCAAGATAGGATTCAACTATGGGATTGACGCTTTACGATAAGCTGTGGGATGCACACCTTGTTGATCAGCGCGACGACGGTTCCGCGCTCATTTACATCGATCGTCATTTAATTCACGAGGTTACGTCGCCCCAGGCATTTGAGGGCTTGCGCCTCGCGGGTCGGCAGCCAAGAAGGCTGCATGCCAATGTTGCGGTGCCAGACCATAACGTCTCGACTGATCCGAACGAGCGTGCCCTTGCGGGATACTCGGGTGTTGCCGATGCGACGAGTCGCTTGCAGCTAGAGACGCTCAATGACAATTGTAATGATTTCAATATTCCGCTGATCGATCTTGCAGACCAACGGCAGGGCATTGTGCACGTGATGGGTCCAGAACAGGGCGCTACGCTGCCGGGTATGACTATCGTTTGTGGTGACTCGCACACATCCACCCACGGTGCTTTTGGCGCTCTGGCGCATGGAATAGGAACGTCAGAAGTAGAGCATGTACTGGCGACGCAGTGTCTTTTGACTAAGAAAATGTCAAATTTCAGGGTGTCGCTTGAGGGGGACGTCCAAGTGGGTGTCAGTGCAAAGGATTTGGCGCTGGCCGTCATTGGAGAAATTGGCACAGCGGGCGCAACAGGATGCGCTGTGGAATTCGCCGGATCTGCAGTGACCTCACTCTCGATGGAAGGCCGAATGACGCTCTGCAATATGGCGATCGAGGCGGGTGCCCGTGCGGGAATGATCGCCGTTGATGAAACAACACTCAAGTACGTGAAGGGTCGGCCCATGGCACCCGGGGGCGCGCAGTGGGCGTTGGCGGAGGCATACTGGCAAACACTGCACAGCGATGACGATGCGGTCTTTGATCGAGAGCTCAGACTCGACGCGTCAAAAATTGAACCGCAAGTCACATGGGGCACATCACCCGAGATGGTGTCGTCAGTTAATGGTCGTGTCCCGTCACAAGAAAGTCTTCCCGATGAGACGAGTAAGAAGTCTCTGGCGCGTGCCCTTGAATACATGGGTCTCGAGGAGGGCATGGCACTCACTGACATCGAAATTGACATGGTTTTTATCGGATCCTGCACGAACGCTCGTATCGAGGACATGCGTGTGGCTGCCAGTATCGTG
>CAYVQI010000106.1:0-5554 GCA_964454155.1 uncultured Alteromonadaceae bacterium
ACAGGACGGGATGGATATCAGCGGTATCGGCGGAGCACTAACGACCTTCGACACGTTACAAATAGACGTCCTGAGAGGTCCTCAAGGCACGCTCATGGGTGCCGGAGCACTGGCAGGGCTTATTAACATTCAAAATAATATGCCCACCGATACTAACGTGGCCGACGTGACGCTAGGGTTAGAAAACTTTGGTGGTCGGCGCAGCAGCCTCGTTGTCAATCGACCTGTCTCAGAGAGCGTTTCTGCGCGAATCGCCCATCAGAATTACCGTTCAAACGGTTGGGTCGATAATGCCTATTTAGGCGTCAACGACACAAACAACCGGGACGAGACAACCACCCGAGTGTCGATTCGTCAGCGCTACGATCGCAGTACGATTGATACAGGCGTCAGCCGAGTCGATATCGCGAATGGGTATGACGCGTTTTCGCTCGATAACACTCGAGAGACGCTCAGCGATAACCCGGGCGAAGACAGTCTACAGCTCGACGCGGGCTTTGTGCGCTGGAATTACGAGGGCGACCGGTATGAGTCACAGCTGCAAGCAAGTTCAATTAGCGCTGACTCTCGCTACAGCTACGACGAGGACTGGAGCTTTGTCGGCATTGCGCCATTTTGGGAGTACAGCTCCTTTGACGCCTATGACCGAGACATTGAACGCCAAACAGTAGAGTGGCGTTTGCGGCCGGTCACGCGCGCAAACACGCAGTGGACCGTGGGTCTTTATGCGCGCGACGATTCACAAAAGCTGAAACGGCAGTACACCTATTTAGCCGCTCCATTTGAGAGTACGAATACAACGCAAACTTGGGCGGCTTTCGGGCAAGCATCTCAGCAAATTACCGATCAATTAACCTTAACAGCCGGCGCGCGTATCGAGTATCGCGATGTTGACTACCGCGATTCAGCTGAGGTCGATACGACATTCAGCGACCGCTATTGGACCGGCAACACCAGCATCGAATGGCTAGTTGATGATCGCAATGCGCTCTACATGACGCTCTCTAGAGGGGTTCGAGCCGGAGGCTTTAATGCAACGCTTTCATCAACACTGCTCTCGCTCACCGACGAGGTCAACATTGCTCCCTATGCCGACAACAATCGTTTTGGCGAAGAAGCGGTCGTAAGTACTGAGCTTGGGTGGCGTGCTAGCCATCTTAACGGTGACTTAAGAACAGTCTTAACTGTGTTTAATATGGCGCGCAGCAACCAACAGGTGAAGAGCTCATTGGTCATCCCGCGCGCTGACGGCAGTACATCATTTACCGATTTCACTGACAACGCTGCCAGCGGCACCAATCAGGGTCTTGAGGGCCGACTCGATTGGAACGTCAGCCAAAATCTCACGGTTAATGCAGGCGTAGGCCTGCTTGAGGCGGCCTTCGATCGTTACATTAATGTGGATGGCACTGACCTCTCTGGCCGGGATCAACCGCAAGCACCCTCATGGCAGTATCGGCTTGGCGCGACGTGGGCACTGACACCCGCGTTGAATGCGACCCTAGAGGTCACTGGGCGTGACAGCTTTTTCCTCTCTGATCGTCACAACATCAAATCGCCGACCGCAGAGCTGGTTAATGTTGCTCTTGCGTGGACAAACGGCCCCTGGTCACTGGCTATGTGGGGTCGCAACATGACCGATGAACTCACCATTACGCGAGGCTTTGGTACATTCGGGAACGATCCGCGCAAGGAGTATGCGCTCGAGCCCTACTATCAGTTTGGCGAGCCGCGTACAGTGGGCGCGACCGTCGGCTATCGATTCGGAGACTAAACATTGAGACTGACCGCAGAACTGAGTTTGTACCCGCTCGCAGGAGACGTAGAGGCGCCTGTTTGGGCATTCATTGAACACATCATCGCCAGCAATTGCTGTAGCGCAAGCACTAACTCAATGAGTACGCAGATCACCGGCGACAGCGGTGATGTTTTTAACTGCGTTCGTGCGGCGTTGGAAGCAAGCTATGAGCAATTTGGCCGTCAGGTGTTGGTTGCCAAATTCATACCCGAACATCACGTCGACGTCGAACCCCCAAAAACGGCATGAATCCCTTGGAAATCACCGCAGTGATTCTCGCCTTGGTGTACCTGCTACTGGCGCTGAGGCAAAACCGGCTCTGCTGGATCGCTGCATTTATCAGTGCGCTCATATATTGGGTGATTTTTGCGGAGATCAAACTCTACATGGAAGCGGGCTTACAAGTTGTCTATGCCGCCATGGCCATTGTGGGTTGGGTTTCTTGGGGTAAGGACAACAGCGCCGACACCTTGGCGGTGACGACCCGCCCCGCGCGCTTTCACGTGGCGGTTATCGTCGGAATCTGTATCGGATCAGCATCAGCAGGCGCTCTACTGTCGAACATGACCGATGCGGCTCGCCCGTTTGTTGATACAACGACCACCGTTGCCGCCATTGTCTGTACTTGGATGGTCACCCGTAAAATTCTCGAAAACTGGTTTTACTGGATCGGTATCAATATTGTTTCCGTTTGGCTCTATCTCGACAGAGGGCTCGAACTGACTGCCGGTTTATTTGTCCTCTACATCGCACTTTCTATAGCCGGCTACCTGTCATGGCGAAAAACCCTGATTACCACCTAGCCTCAGTCCAAGAGGTGCTTGATCGCTGGCGTCAATGGGACGGTGATTTTTCGGGCTCTCTGCGACCCGAGTTACACGAGGTGGTGGGTGAAGGGACGGCACATCGGGTGTATACCCTGCGAGGCGCACCGGGCTGGGTGCTTCGTCTATCGACCAAGCGCCATAACCAAAGCGTCAACGATCATCCCGCGGAACTGGCTTCCTGGCGACGTGCGGCCTCCGCCGGACTCGCCCCGCGCATTGCTTGTGAGAGTCGAGACGGTCAGGTCGTCATTACCCAACGACTGGTGTTTAACGATCCACCCGCGGATGATCACGCCGCGCTGCTGAGGTCGATTCACGCACTACCCGACACCTCACCGCCACTTTCACTCCAGAAGACCACGGCACAGTACTGGGAGGCGATCGAGCATAAGTCGTTGACTAAGCTGGCTCTAGATCCTCGCTCTGCCAGCATTTCCAACGACCTTGAGCTCTTAGATTCCGAGTTGCCGTGTTTTTGCCACAACGACTTAACCCCTGAAAATATTGGCCGCAGCGACGATCAGTTTTTGGCCCTCGACTGGGAGTATGCGGCGCGTGGCAATCGTCATTTTGATATCGCGATCGCCAGCGAGCACATGACCCGCTCAAAGAGGTATGCTTTTGCCAAGGCGGTCGCTGGCGATTCGTTTAAAGAGACCCACTGGCGAGCTGCCTGTCGAGTCGCTTTGCTCACCACCCATCTTTGGCAGTTGGCCGTGAACGGCTCTACGACCGAGGCGCTTACCCAAAAAGCGCTGGCGCAAATCTGGACGAATCATGAGTAAACCGTGGCATATATTGGGTGTGGGAAGTATCGGGGGGTTATTTGCCCATCGGTTGTCTCAGGGCGGCGCTTGCGTGAGCCTGCTCACTCACAGTTCGGCACCATCGAAGAAAACCATCACGCTTGAGTCGACCGAACACGGCACGATTAAAAAACAATTTGACTGTGACTGGGAAGCCAACAGGTCTGAACTCAGCCGATTACTCATCACCACTAAAAGCTGGGCTGCCGGCGACGCATTGCACCGAGTGGCTCACCGACTGACACCCGACACCGTCATTGTGGGCATGATGAACGGTATGCAGCACATTGAAGACATCAGGCGCATTGCACCAGAGAGTCAATTGTTTTGGGCGTCGACAACGGCCGGGTGTCACCAGCAAGGCGGTAAGTGGATTTCGGCGGGATCTGGCAGCACCATGATCGGCTCTGACGATACAGGGCTAGAGCCAGAATGGCTCGGCGACTGGAAGAACAGTGTACCGCACCTTTCGTGGCGCGCCGACATCACCACCGGACTGATTGAAAAGGCCGCCATTAATGCGTGCATCAATCCACTGACCGCGATACACCGGGTCAAAAATGGGACGCTTCTCGAGCCGCCGCTTAACCAACCACTGGAACGCATCATCGCGGAAGTCGCAGGCGCGTTGACCGCGCTGGGCTACCCCACGCTTGCGGCAACGCTGCGAGACACCACGCATAGGGTCATCCGCGACACCGCACAGAACACATCGTCCATGCTGAGCGACATACTCCATAAAAGACAGACCGAAGCCGATTCGATACTGGGGTGGTTTCTTCGCCAAACGAACACTGAGTTAACTGAGATTCAACAACTGGCTATTCAGCTGAGAGCGATCGAGCAAGCTCAGTGAGCGCCGCCAGCCACACCCGATCATCAGGGGTGCTAGTCACTCTGATGACAGAGGCTCATCATCTTTACTTAAGTGCAGTAAGTAGAACGCGGCGCCTGCACCAAAAAACGCAGTCACACCGACGCTGCCAAAATACAATTGATAACCGACTGCTTCGCCGTAAGTTGTAATGAGGTAGGTGTTTAGCATGGGCATATAAATGTCTGGCGTGTATCCGATCATCGACACCATACCGATGGCGAGGCCGGCGCGCTGCGGTGCAACGCGAGTGGTATTGAAAGACGCCCAGTAAATGCCCCGGACCCCGTAGATCAAAACTGAGGACGTGGCGACCGCAAAGTAAAGCAACGTATACGGTGAATCGGCCGGCAATACTAAAAGTCCCAGTAACGACAGACCGGCAAATGCGATGGCCACGCCCAGTGATCTGACAGGATGATAACGGTCACCGATGAACCCTGCGATTACAGCACCCACTGGACGCATCCAAAGCCGCACCGTCGTCAGTGCGGCTACCGCAACTGCATCTAATCCAAACTGTGTCTGCAAAAACGCCGAGTAAGAGTAGGTTGCCCAAAATACTTGGTAGCCGGTGAGAATGCAGAGCGCTACAAGCCACACCCGAATATTAGTCACCAGACTCCAGAGGTCGGTGAGCGTCTCTCTCAGCCCTGCGGCGGCTTCTTCAGCCTGCAACGATGCGCGCTTCGTACTGTCATCAGGCTCTTTGAGCACTAGCCACAAAAACACCGAGATGACGAGACAGACCACACTGTAAAAGTAGATAACCTGAACCATCGCCGCCTCGTCAGCAGTACCCAGTGACGACACTGCATAGGCAAACCACCCAACCGCAATGGTGGCGAGTAAGGCTTCAAAGAGCCCTCGTCCTCCCTCAAGAAGTCCAAAGTAGCGGGCTTGCAGGTGTTCAGGAGCCAGTAAGCTACACCCCTTGATCAGCGCCGCCCAAAAAGTCAGTCCCGTGGTGCAACCCCAGAGCCCGAAAATAACGCTAATCCAAAATGCCGACGGTAAGGTCGCGTACCAAAGCCCAATGATACCGGTCATGCTGACTGAGAACGTCAGCAAAATACGTGGAGAAAAACGATCCGCCAACCAGCCACTAGGAACGTAGCTGAAGACAAAAGCCATGCCTAAAATACTGTAAGCCACGCTCAGTTCAGCCAGCGATATACCAAACGTTGAAAGCAACGTGAGCTCAAAGTTTTGACGCAGGTACAGCAGCGGATAAATAGCGCCACCCGCC
>CAYVQI010000107.1:0-5463 GCA_964454155.1 uncultured Alteromonadaceae bacterium
CTCGTCCTCACCGGTCAGCAGTTCTTCCCGGCGCGTTCCTGAGCGTCGAATATTGATTGCCGGATACACGCGCTTTTCCGCGATCTTTCGATCGAGGTGGAGTTCCATGTTGCCGGTACCTTTGAATTCTTCGTAGATGACTTCGTCCATCTTCGACCCGGTTTCAGTGAGCGCCGTTGCAATAATGGAAAGGCTGCCCCCTTCCTCGATGTTTCTGGCGGCGCCAAAGAAACGCTTTGGGCGTTCGAGCGCGTGCGCATCGACACCACCGGTTAGGACTTTTCCTGAACTGGGGACGACCGTGTTGTAAGCCCTTGCTAAACGGGTAATGGAGTCTAAAAGAATAACAACATCACGCTTGTGCTCGACAAGGCGCTTTGCCTTTTCAATCACCATATCGGCGACCTGAACGTGCCTCGACGGCGGTTCGTCAAATGTCGACGCAACAACCTCGGCACCACGCGCGCCGACAGACCGTTGCATTTCAGTTACTTCTTCAGGTCGCTCATCGATCAGTAGAACGATGATATAGCACTCGGGATTATTGCTAATGATGGACTGCGCCATGCTCTGCATCATGATGGTTTTACCCGCTTTGGGTGGTGCCACCAATAATCCCCGCTGGCCTTTTCCAGTGGGAGAACACAAGTCGATGATGCGTCCCGTCAAGTCTTCGGAAGAGCCATTCCCCTTCTCAAGGGTGAGCCTCTCATCGGGAAATAACGGGGTTAAGTTTTCGAAAAGAATCTTGGCTTTTGCTGTCTCGGGCGATTCGAAGTTCACTTCACTGACTTTGAGCAATGCAAAATAACGCTCTGAGTCTTTGGGCGGACGAATCATTCCCGTAACGGTATCGCCTGTTCTCAAGTTAAAGCGGCGAATTTGACTGGGACTGACATAAATGTCGTCGGGACCGGCTAGAAATGAGCTGTCCGCGGAGCGTAAAAATCCGAATCCGTCGGAAAGAATCTCCAGAACACCGTCGCCGTAAATGTCTTCACCGCTTTTCGCATGCCGCTTCAGCAGCGAGAAAATAAGGTCCTGCTTTCGTGAGCGGGCCATGTTTTCGATGCCCATCTCCACGGCCATGTCGATGAGTTCTTGCATCGTCTTGGTCTTAAGTTCCGTGAGACTCAGTGGATTTTCTGACGGGACGTGCGGTTCACGGCGGTTACGCCGGTTGCGGTTGCGTCGGTTGCGTCCCCCACCCTGACTTTCACCGTCTTCGCTCGCTGATGTGGTCTCAGTATTACTCGAATTGACCTGCTCTTGCGGTTGTTCGGGAGCGGCTTCATCTTCTTTTGAGGTCTCTACCCGATTCAGCTTGAGCGTTTTTGTGGGCTTGTCGTCAGTGGTTGAGGCGTCCGATGAATCTGCCTCGGGGCTCACGTCGACTGCCGCACTGGCTGACGAGTCGATAATGTTAGTGTCTTCTTCTTGCACGCGGTTTTACCTGTGGCTTTTGGGGAGTAGTGTTTGGTTTGTCCATTTCTGGCGCGTTAGAGATTTTTTCTAATGAAAACCCATAGTGGACGCGAATACATGGGAAAATGTCAGTGCGTTTGCTAGTGGGTTTGAGGCGTGATGACGCCCACAACCGAAAGGTAGCACCGCTTTCGCGGTGCGTCTACAAAGAGTTAAGAGATTTTTTGGGCGTGCGACGCGATTGGATTAGAGGCAACCGTCTACAAACTCAGTGAGTTGCGTTTTTGAGAGCGCGCCTACTTTTGTTTCTACTGCACTGCCGCCCTTAAAGACGATCAGCGTTGGAATTCCGCGGATACCAAATTTTCCGGGTAGATCAGGATTGGCGTCTACATCGACCTTGCACACTTTAAGTTGATCGCCGTACTCGCTGGCTATTTCCTCAAGTACCGGTGCAATCATTTTGCACGGTCCACACCACTCGGCCCAAAAGTCCACGAGGACAGGGACATCTGAGGATAAAACCTCATCTTGAAAATCAGCGTCAGTGACGTGTGTAATATTATCGCTCATAGTGCCTCCGGGTATGTCGCATCATATACTCTCAAAAAATATGTTCGGATGACAGCGTTGAAATCTAATGAGTAAAAACTCGATGGATTCATGGTTTGTGTATTTGGTCGAGTGCGCCGATGGTACGTTTTACACTGGTGTCACGACTGACCTAGTGCGTCGGGTCAGACAGCACAATGGAGACATCGTCGGTGGCGCGAATTATACGAGAGCGCGTCGGCCTGTTGCGTTAGCGTGGTCGAGGGCCTGCGAAAGTCGCTCCTTTGCCCAACAAGAGGAATATCGGATCCGTCGCGTCTCGCGCCGAGAAAAAATAAGGATGGCGATGAGCCATGACAAGTGATGTAGACAGAGAATTTTGGTCCTGGGCCATTGTGCGTTACGAGACTGAGGAGGTGCGCGACTATTTGCTCGGGCTTCAAGAGCAGCATGGACTTGTTATCTTGGAGGCGATGTTCCTTGCTTGGCTGGGGGGTCGGGGTAATCTGTTAACCGCCGAGGCGTGGAGTGTTCTGCGGGAACGGATTAGCCCTTGGGTTGACTCTGTTGTGTTGCCGTTGAGGCAACAGCGCGTTGTCTGGGGGCAAAATCCACAGCGCCTGGAGGACCGGCGCGCTTTATTGCGTCTCGAACTGGAAGCGGAGAAGACACTTGCTCAGATTCTTTGTGGCGCCGTTGATGTTGACGCACTCAGGCGTGAGGGAGAGTGCATCGCACGCAACCTCAGCCACCTTCCAGAACTTGCCAGTACCGACTTAATTAATCGTTTAGAGACCCTCCTAGGGCGGTAGCAAGTCTCCGGCGAGCCGCGTAATATGCAGCGCTTATCTTTTAACTATTTCACACAGGACAACCTGCCATGTTTAACCCGAGTATTGTCTCGAAATTCACCGTTAAATCTGTCGCGTTTGCTGCACTGATTGGTGTCGGCTTGACCGCTTGTGATCAACCCACGGAGACACCTGTTATGAGTTTAGAGAGTCAAGAGCAGCGAATCAGTTACGGTATTGCAATGAACATGGGCCGACGGATGAAAGCTGAGGGCGTTCCGATTGATGCCGACGCGTTTTCAGACGGCCTGCGTGATGCGCTTTCAGGTGCGGATGCGAAGATGACTGACGAAGAGATCAATGCTGAGATGATGGCGCTTCAGGAAAAAATGCAAGCTGAGCAAGAGGCGCAAATGCAGGCTGCAGGTGGCGTCGCGTTGGAATCAGGTCAGGCCTATTTAGCAGAAAATGCGACTGCCGAAGGTGTGCAAATGACTGCCAGTGGTTTGCAGTATCGCATCGTTCGCGAGGGCACGGGCGCGAAGCCAACCGCTGCAGACTCGGTCGAAGTTCACTACGAGGGACGCCTCACCGACGGTTCGGTATTCGACAGTAGCTACAGTCGCGGCGAGCCGGTCACGTTTGGTGTTACTCAGGTCATTCCTGGATGGACTGAGGCGTTGCAGTTGATGAGCGAAGGCGCAGAGTACGAGCTGACGATACCCTCTGAACTTGCCTATGGTGCAGGTGGTGCAGGCGGTGCAATTGGGCCTAACGAAGTGCTGGTCTTTAAAGTTGAGTTGTTGTCGGTCGTCGCGGCGGATAGCTAACCCTATTTTTTCAGGCGGTTGTCTGCACAGCGACTGGGTTCAACGCACGTATTGTGCGTAGAACCCGTTAAGAAAATCTTCGAACGCGAGAGTATCGGCGGCTTCGATCTCTCGTTGTTTGCGCAGTGAGGTGATCGCCTCGTCAGCCAGGCTTGTCTTGATGGTCTGGGGCAGCGTGAAACGCTGAAAGTCAGCGTCCCAGCGCGCTGAATATTCACCGACCAATGTCGAATAGTCCACGCGCCGTTCGTCGAGCTCTCGCAGCATTCGCCCTGACAGCGTTTCTGCTGTTCCCAGCACGCGTGAATTGGCCATAGCGACGGCATCGCGGTGTCGATTGGTTTGTCCGCATTGGTCAAGCCAGGCAGCCGCTTCGCTCATTGCATCCATAATCGGTGCCGCGAGCTGCTCGAGAGAGACTTCACCAGCCTCGCTGTTCAGAAGCTTAAGCTGCGGATCTCGACCAAAATTTAGGATGCGCTGCGTGTTGGTGTTGTCTATGTCACGTGAGTTCGCATCGCACAGTGGGCTGTCTGATAAAATACAACTGAGCAAAAATGTATCGACCAATGCAATAGTTTCGCTGTCTAAACCCAGTGGCGTGAAGGGGTTGATGTCAAGGCACCTGACCTCGACGTACTCGATGCCGCGATCTTCTAGTGCTCGCAACGGCGCCTCACCCGACTGTGTCACTCGCTTGGGGCGAATAGCGCTGTAGAACTCATTCTCGATTTGCAGCAGACCTTGATTAAGCTGAAGCAGCTCGTTGTTTTGTTTTTTGGAGAGCGATTGATACCCCTCGTAAGGCGTCATGATCGCGTTGGTCAGCGTTTCGATATAGGTCTCGATCTGGTTGTAGCAAATCTGCAGTCCGTCTTGGGCTGAGCTTGTATACCCTAAGTCCCCCATTCTTAACGATGTCGCGAATTCGCCGAACAATGTTTGTTCTTCACCGATACTTAAGTGAGACGGTACGTCGCCTCGAATAAATGAGCGGCTCAGTGCAGGCGAGCTGCCGGTGAGAAAGTTCAGAAGCCAGCCATGGCGTTGGAAATTGCGTATCAGCGCCAAGTACCCTTCGGTCTGCCAAACTTTCATGGGCGCTGTACTGCCGGCTAGGGCATGTGACCGTGCCCAGAAAGCCTCGGGTAGCGAAAAATTGTAATGGATACCGGCAATGACCTGCATGGTTCGACCGTAACGCGCTCCAAGGCCGTTGCGATAAACACGTTTCATGGTGCCAATGTTAGAGGTACCGTAGCTCGCAATGGGAATCTCGGCTTCGACACCCAGTTCACCCGGCATACTCGCGCCCCAAATGATTTCATCCGGCAATGACTGCGCAGTGTAGGCGTGTAACTGATGCAACTCCTCGAGTGCCGTGTTCGGCGACTCATGGACACCCGTAATGAACTCAAGAAGTGATTCTGAATAGTCGGTGGTAATTGAAGTGTGCGTGAGCGCAGAACCCAAGGGTGTCGGGTGGGGACGCTGGGACAGTCGATGGTCTGTACTGGTGACCCGAAGCCCCTCTTTCTCGATCCCTCTGTGGACTGTGAGCATATCGGCAGGTTGCCCTTCGCTGATTGCCCTTTTGAATGCCGCCGCCATCATCTTGGAGTACCCTACTAACCACTGAGGTTGTCTACGTAACGCTCTATTATAAGGTCGACGTAAATAGACGTGCGCAAGTGTACGCTCTATGCGATTAGAAGGTACAGCAGTACTGTTTTTACAGGTTAGGATGGCAGCATGGATTTCGAAGATTGTTTGAAAACAATGGCACGCGAGGGCGGCTCGGATTTGTACCTGACGACGGGCGCACCACCGAGCGCAAAGTTTAACGGCGAGCTAAGACCGTTATC
>CAYVQI010000108.1:0-5448 GCA_964454155.1 uncultured Alteromonadaceae bacterium
TCACTAATATTTTGAAGCGGCATGATATTTCGGTGCGCAGCTGGTCGAGCGCGGCGTTAGTGCCGTGGGTTCGCATTACGGTGGGGACACATGATCAGCAGCTCACCGTGTTAGCCGCCTTGTCCGAGGTGCTGTCAGCAGACTAAACGCGCTTGAGTACGATCGAGCCTATGCTGTAGCCCGCGCCAAAGGACGACAGAACGCCAAGTTCACCGGGCTCGAAGTCTTCATTGTATTTTTTAAACGCAATGATGGAGCCCGCTGACGACGTGTTCGCGTATTCGTCAAGAATGGTTGGCGACTCCTCGTCGCTCGGCTCTCGGCCCAGAATTTTCTTGGCAATAAGTTCGTTCATATTCTTATTGGCCTGATGAAGCCAGATGCGCTTAAGCGAATCGGGGGCGATATTCATCTCTGCCAACTGCGTTGTAATCTGCTCGGCAACGGCGGGACAGACCTCTCGGAAGACTTTGCGTCCCTCTTGAACGAAAAGCTTGTCGACCTGTCCTATACCTTCTTCGGTGGCGCGATTGAGGAACCCGAAATTATTCCGAATATTATTGGAGAAAATCGTTTGTAACTTAGTGTCAAGAATCTCAAACGCATTGTCAGACCGGCATCCCTCGGCGGCTTCAACAATCACGCCGGTCGCCACGTCGCCAAAAATAAAGTGTGAATCGCGATCTCGGAAATTGAGATGGCCCGTACAGATTTCCGGGTTGACCATTAACACGCGTCTTGCGCTACCGGCTACCACCATGTCGTGAGCTTGCTGGATACCAAACGTCGCCGAGGAGCAGGCGACGTTCATGTCGAAAGCAAACCCCTTTATACCCAGCGCGGCTTGCACTTCGATTGCCATCGCAGGGTAGGCCCGCTCCATATTTGAAGCGGCCACTAAAACCACATCAATGTCGTCTGTGCTGATGCCCGCCTGTTCAATCGCTTGCTTGGCAGCGACGACAGCAATTTCACACATTACCGATGGTTCATCATTTGACCGTGGCGACAAACGCGGAGCCATGCGATCGGGGTCAATAATGCCCGCCTTGTCCATGACGAATCGAGAGTTAATACCCGAAGCTTTCTCAATGAATTCAACATTCGAGGGGCCTTTGGCCTCAAGCTCGCCCGCAGCAATCGCATCCGCGTTCTCGCGGTTGTATTTTTCGACCCACGCGTTAAAGGACTCTACAAGCTCGTGGTTACTGATGCTTTCGGTGGGGGTATACAATCCCACCCCCGATATAACCACGCGTTGCACAGTCCTTGCCATTATCGCTCCTCGACTGACAGGTAGTCGCGCGATTGGTATCCGGTGTAAAGCTGTCTCGGACGCCCAATTCGGTAGCTACCCCCGATCATTTCGTTCCAGTGTGCCACCCATCCAACCGTGCGACCCACAGCAAAAATCACAGTAAACATGGACGTGGGTATGCCCAGTGCTTTCAAAATAATACCCGAGTAAAAGTCCACATTGGGGTAGAGCTTCTTTTCAATAAAGTACTCGTCACTGAGTGCAATTTCTTCCAGCCGCTTAGCGATTTCAAGATTTTCGTCTTGAATACCAAGCTCAGCGAGGACCTCGTCTGCGGCTTCCTTCATTACTTTGGCGCGGGGGTCAAAGTTTTTATAAACGCGGTGGCCAAAGCCCATGAGGCGGAAGGGGTCGTTCTTATCTTTTGCGCGCGCCACAAATTCATCGATCCGCGACACATCGCCAATTTCGTCGAGCATTTTAACAACGGCTTCATTAGCACCCCCATGCGAGGGGCCCCAAAGTGCCGCGATACCGGCTGCTATGCAGGCAAATGGGTTGGCCTGTGATGAGCCCGCAAGGCGGACGGTTGAGGTCGATGCGTTTTGCTCATGATCGGCATGAAGGAGGAAAATTCGATCCATCGCCCGCGCAATAGTTGGAGAAATGACACTGGGTTCACAGGGATTGCCAAACATCATGTGGAGGAAATTTGCAGAGTAGTCGAGGTCATTACGCGGATACATAAAGGGTTGGCCAATCGAGAACTTGTAGCTCATCGCCGCGATGGTGGGCATTTTTGCGATCAATCGAAAGGCAGCGACATCGCGGTGGTGCGGGTCGGAAATGTCGGTCGAGTCGTGATAAAACGCGGACAAGGCACCGACGACGCCACACATAATAGCCATCGGGTGTGCGTCCCGGCGAAAACCATTAAAAAACGTTCGAATCTGCTCGTGAACCATCGTGTGGTTCGTGACCATGTCGACAAAGGCTTCTTTCTGCTCGGCGCTTGGCAGTTCGCCATTCAGAAGTAAGTAACAAGTCTCAAGATAGTCAGAATGCTCTGCCAGTTGCTCGATAGGGTATCCCCGATGGAGCAAGACGCCTTTCTCACCATCAATGTAGGTGATCTTTGACTCGCATGAGGCGGTCGAGGTGAATCCGGGATCAAACGTAAAGTGTCCTTGCGCCGTTAACTTGCCGACATCGACCACGTCGGGCCCGAGTGACCCTTGATAGACAGGTAAATCGATGTCTAATGAAGTGTTATCGCCCTGATGTATGGAGAGCGTTGCCGTCTTTTCTGCCATCTTAAGTCCCCCGACCTGATTTTATGTCGCGCCAAACTAGCCGCACGACTGGTGCGTGTCAATTTTACAACAATATTGTCCTCACTAAATACGGCTGATGATGATGTTTTGTCAGATGAATTTGTCAGTTGCTGAGGGACTACCTATACTCTCGCCTCAAATCTAACCACTTGAACGCTCTGGGGGCCAATAAGTGAAACCACGCGGCAGTAAGGACAGTCGTCCTGTCAATCTTGATCTGAGCACGATTAAGCTTCCGGTTACCGCCTTGGCCTCGATTTCGCATCGGGTGTCGGGTGTCGTGTTGTTTGCGTCCAGTGTATTGATGGTGTGGGCGCTAGACGCCAGTCTTGCCTCGCAAGAAAGTTTTGATCAGTTGGTGGTGGTCCTTTCGGGCAATACCGCCAAAGGCTTACTTTGGTTGTTTTTGGTGATGTTCAGTTACCACGCGCTAGCGGGCATTCGTCACCTCATCATGGACATGGGTATCGGTGAAGACTTTAAGAGCGGTGCCTTGGGTGCTCAAATTTTATTCGTGGCGGCAGCGCTCGCGGCGGTCGCATGGGGGGTCGCATTGTGGTAACTCAAGTCACAAGTTTTAGCCGAAATGGATTGTCTGACTGGCTTATCCAGCGCGTCAGCTCGCTCATACTGCTCGCATATTTTTTATTCATTGGTTTCCAGATTGCGTTTGGGATTGACTACACTTCGTGGCGAGCATTGCACGACACGACCGCGATGAAGGTTTTTACCTTGCTTGCGATAGGTGCTTATGTCTCTCACGCGTGGATCGGCTTGTGGACAGTGTTCACAGACTATTTGACCGAATACATGCTAGGGAAAATGGGTAATGTTGTGCGACCTGTCGTGCAGATTGGGGTTGTCTTGCTGCTCGCGGTCTATGCGATTTGGGTCATTCAAGTTATTTGGGGTTAACCCTCGCTCTAGCGAGGACCGGTTGGGAGAAGTAAAGGGATGCGAACTATCTCGTTCGATGGCGTAATTGTTGGTGGCGGTGGCGCGGGTATGCGTGCGGCCCTTCAACTGGCGCAGTCAGGCTACAAAACCGCAGTTATTTCTAAAGTGTTTCCCACTCGGTCACACACGGTGAGTGCACAGGGTGGCATTACGTGTGCGATTGCGAGCTCTGACCCTGACGATGACTGGCGTTGGCACATGTATGACACTGTAAAAGGCAGTGATTACATTGGTGACCAAGACGCCATCGAATACATGTGCTCAGTGGGCCCCGAGGCCATCTTCGAGCTCGAGCACATGGGGCTTCCATTTTCACGCACCGAAGAGGGACGTATCTATCAGCGCCCATTTGGAGGGCAGTCCAAGAACTTTGGCGAAGGTGGTCAGGCCGCCAGAACTTGTGCAGCAGCGGATCGCACCGGCCATGCGTTGTTGCACACGCTTTATCAAAATAACGTCAAAAACGAGACCGTCTTTTTTAACGAATGGTTTGCAACCGACCTGGTAAAGAATCAGGACGGCGCAGTTGTGGGTGTCATCGCGATTTGCATTGAGACCGGTGAGACCGTGTACGTCAAATCAAAGGCGACTGTCTTCGCAACGGGCGGTGCCGGACGGATCTACGCATCAACAACCAATGCGCACATTAACACCGGCGACGGTGTGGGTATGGCACTGAGGGCCGGTGTTCCGGTTCAAGATATTGAGATGTGGCAGTTTCACCCAACAGGCATCTATGGCGCAGGCACGCTCGTCACCGAAGGCTGCCGGGGTGAAGGCGGATATCTAGTGAACGCGGATGGCGAGCGCTTTATGGAGCGTTACGCGCCCAATGCTAAAGATCTTGCGGGCAGAGATGTTGTTGCGCGCTCTATGGTTCTGGAGATTCTCGAAGGCCGCGGATGTGGTCCAGACAAAGATCATGTGAAGTTAAAACTCGATCACCTGGGTGAAGAGGTCCTAGAGTCCCGTCTCCCGGGTATTTGTGAACTGTCCCGTACATTTGCTCATGTGGACCCGGTAAAAGAGCCGATTCCTGTAGTGCCGACGTGCCATTACATGATGGGCGGTATTCCTACTAATATTCACGGGCAGGCCTTGACGGTTGACGCACAGGGCAATGACCACGTTATTCCCGGTCTCTATGCTTGTGGTGAGGTCGCGTGTGTTTCGGTGCACGGTGCGAATCGTTTAGGCGGTAACTCGCTACTCGACTTAGTGGTGTTCGGTCGCGCCTCAGGCTTGTTTATTGAAGATGCGCTGCGACAAGGCATTGAAATGCGTGATGCATCACCGGATGACATTTCCCAGGCCAATGAGCGTTTGGTGTCGTTGAATGCGAACGACAGTGGTGAAAACGTGTCTGCGCTGCGAAAAGAACTCCAGGGCGTCATGCAGAACTACTTTGGCGTCTTCCGCAAGGGCGAGTTTATGCAAGAAGGCATTAAGAAGTTGGCCGACTTAAAAGGGCGTATCGATAACGTTAAACTCGAGGACAAGAGTAACGCGTTTAACACGGCACGTATTGAATGCTTGGAGCTGCAAAATTTGTTTGAAACAGCCGAGGCGACCGCTATCGTTGCAGAGGCTAGGAAGGAAAGTCGCGGCGCACACGCGCGGGAAGACTTCACCGAAAGAGATGATGACGAGTGGCTGTGCCATTCGATATACCATAGAGAAAGTAAGGCGGTGACGAAGCGGTCGGTCAACTTCACGCCAAAGACCGTCGATACCTTCCAACCCAAAATACGCACCTACTAATCTGCGAGGAGATAATAGATGTTGCAGGTCAGTGTTTATCGCTTTAACCCCGAAACCGATGCGTCGCCAAAGATGCAGGAGTATCGTGTCGATACGGCAGGGAAAGACCTAATGGTTCTTGACGTGCTTGAGATGATC
>CAYVQI010000109.1:0-5263 GCA_964454155.1 uncultured Alteromonadaceae bacterium
CGACTCGTTTATCGAGATCTCTAACTTTTACACGATGACGGTCTACGAAAAAGGCGCTGAAGTTGTCCGGATGCTGAACACGCTATTGGGCGATGACGCGTTCTATCGTGGCGCTCGGTTGTATTTTGAGCGCTTCGACGGAATGGCCGTTACCTGTGATGATTTTGTTGATGCCATGCAGGAGGCCTCAGGTAAAGATTTGACCCAGTTCCGACGCTGGTATGAACAGGCGGGCACACCGGTCATTGATGTTGAAAAAGTATTCGACGCTGCCCGCGGGAGATTGGAGCTGACATTCACTCAAAGTAACCCGCCCACGCCAGGGCAAGACGAAAAACCACCGCTGCACATTCCAGTTGCTGTCTCGCTGATGACCAATGGCGAGCACATCGACCTGGGCGACGGACACACAGCTCGGGTTATTGAGCTTCATCAAGCCTCCCAGACCGTGTCATTCGACGGACTCACGACAGAGCCTGTCGTCTCAGCTTTGCGTGGTTTTTCGGCACCGGTGCGCTTGAACATGTCTCAGACCCGCGACGATCTCGTGGCCCTTATGGGTTACGACGATGATTCATTTGTGCGTTGGGATGCGTCACAACGGCTTGCACTAGAGGCAATGGACGCAACGTCGGATGTCTTACCCGAGGACTACCTTGGTGCGCTCAAGCGCGTCTTAGCTGGCGACCTTGAAGACGCTATGAAAGCGAAGCTGTTGAGTCTACCGACCGAGGCCTCAATCGCCGATCGCGCAGCACAGACAGGCTTGGTCAACGTGCATGAAATTCACGAAGCGCATTTACGCGTTTCAGCAGCGCTTGGCGCTGCGCTGAGTGAGCAGCTTGAGGCAATTGTCGAGCAAAGGCTGAGTAATGCGGTGCCTTACGCGCCGACTGCTGAGCAAATTGGACAGCGGTCGTTACTTCACACCGCCCTCGGACTGTTGGTTGACAGTGACGCTACCTGGTTAGTAAAAGCCAGAGACCTGTATTACTCAGCCACAAATTTGTCTGACAGACTCAGTGCCGCGCATCTCGTTGTGCACAGTGGTGACGAGATTCATCGGGCCGAGGTGCTTGAGCATTTCTTCGATCAATGGAAGTCGGAAAACCTCGTTGTTAATCAATGGTTCGTGATGCAGGCCACGCGACCCGGCGTTGAGACTGTTTCTGACGTGCAGTCGCTCACGACCCATCACGCGTTCGATTGGCGTAACCCCAACAAAGTTCGATCGCTCATCAGCGCTTTTGCGGGTGCGAATCCGACGGCGTTTCACGCACTTGACGGCAGTGGGTATCGTATTCTTGGAGAAGCGGTTAGGCACCTGCAGTCCGATAACCCCCAAATAGCCGCGAGAATGCTGGGTCCGATGACACGTTGGCGCCGCTACGCACACGGGCAGGCGTTAATGCGCCAGGAGCTCGAGTCCGTCGCCGCACTGCCCAATTTGTCGCAAGACGTCTTCGAAGTCGTCAGCCGATCACTGAGCGAGTCTTAGAGCTTTCAGTAATCGGCGGTCAGCAGTAACCTGCGGTCAGCCGGTGGGGTAGAGACGGCGAGCCGTCATCGTTGACTCGGGTGCTGTCGGCGGCGGCTCGTTTCGAAGGGCTGAATAAAAGGTTTTTGCGCCGGTCCATTGTTCGTCGCCAGAGGCATAGAGCGTGCGTTCAAGAATATAGGTTTCTTGGGCCAATGCGTCGCTGCACAGCGATCGGAGCTGCTGAAATGTTCTCACTGTTTCGCCAAAGTGAACCGTCGCCCATCGCATCAGGAGGTCACGGGTTAATGCGGCATCCCGTTGCGCCGTACTGGCCTTTAGTGCTGTCAGTAGCGGACGCAGGCGATCCTCTGGCTGAGGGTTTGAGGGCTCAGTATTAACTCGCTGTCTTGAGCGCCAGACAATCCATGAAAGGACCGTCGCCAACAGCCATCCTGAAGCGGCTAATGCAGTGAGCCAATACGGTGGCGAGCTGGGTTTGGCCGCGACCTGAGTCATATCCAACGCGCTGGGTGTCTCGATGACCGGTGTGCCCACAGAGATCGTGGTCGAGGGTAATGTCGCAAATTGCAGTGTGTCGGTCTCAGTATTCCACCAGGGAACGCTGACCTCAGGCAGTGTCCACGAACCGCCTCCACTGGCGACGAGCGCTTCACTGCGGGTTCGTTGGCCCAAAAATCCGTCTGTGCGCTCGATCTGATCACTGGATTCTTGATCGGGATAAACACGAATCCCGGCGCTCTTTGAGTGGTCGCTCATACTGGTAATTGAGGGGAGTTGACTGCTTAAAAGTCCCTCAGCTGCCAGTGTCAGAGTGCGCGTTGTTGAGTCGCCGACTTCCATTGACTCAGGGGGTTTAGACCACGACTGTCTGAGTTCTAACGACACAGCAGGCAACCACACATCGCCAGGAAAGTTTTCGGGTACGGGTTTCACGTTGACTTGAATCGCGTCTTTAGAGAGTTTGAAGCGCTTGCCGAGTCGCGCGCCCAATAACGATCGCCCCGGGAGCACCTCGCGGGCCGTAAGCGAGAGCGACGGGACCTCAAGCATCCCGCGTTGCTGAGGATAAATCGCGTACCGGAGTTGTGTGACGCGCCACAAGCGTCCGTTAATTTGCCGCTGAAAGTTGCGCCGCGTGAGCTCTTCAACGATCGCGCCATCAATCGCAAGTTGCGTGACTTCTGCGCCATCGAGATTAATCGCCTGTTCAATCGTCACCGTGAGAATCAGCTGCTCCTGAATATAGACGTCACGCTTGTCGATATCGATGTCGAATCGCACAGAGTCATCGCCGCCCGCACTGACAACTTGGGGGTTAACCGTGATGGCGATCGGTGTTGTTCGATTACCTCCAGTGCTCAGTGAAGGAATAGACAAAATACCATCGCGTACCGGTAAGAGGTCTAGCGTCAACGTTCGAGTCGTTGAGCGCGCACCGTTAATAAAGGAGGTGTTCGTTGAACTGCTGGTACTTAAGATTTCCCAGTCAAATTGGAGTGCCGCAAGATCCAGTTGATCGAGCCGCTCGCTGGCGTCTCCTGTTACGGTTAATCTCAATGATTCACCCATGCTGATCGTCCGTCGGTCGACGTCGGATCGAATTTCGGCAACAGCTGTCGAGCACGCCATAGCAATGACGAGCAAGGTCAAGACCCGCACTAGCTTACCAACGAACGTCTTCATCAGGTTCCTCTCCGTTTCTCAGGCGTTGGATGGTTTGGTATCTGAACTTGCGACGCAATAGACCGCCCGGGTCATCGGGTACCCGCCGCAACCACTGCTCGAGTGCTTGCTGCTCCTCGAGGGCTTCGTCGAAGCGAGCGAGTTGCTCCTGAGTCGCCTCTTCAAGATCAGAGGGACTCAGATCCTCTGCCATCTCAGCGTCGCCGTTTTGCTGCGATTCTTGATCACTGGGTTGTTGGTCTGACGGTTCAGAGTCTCCTTCTTGAGACTCGCTCTGACTGTCTTGCTCTTGTTGCGCCGACTCGCTTTCTGAATCTTGAGATTCTCCGTCTTGGTCGGATTGGTCACTGTCGCTGTCTTGATCATTACCTTGCTGATCTTGTTCTTGTTGCTCAAGTAACGACTTCACGAGCTCTCGGTTTGTAATCGCGTCTTGCCGTTCTGGAGACAACGCGAGCGATTTATCATAGCTTTCAATGGCAGCCTTGAGGTCCCCTGCCAGCGCGAGGGCATTGCCTCGATTATACAGCGAGTCGGTCGACTCAAGCTTACCGAACTCCGCTGATGACGACTTAAAGTTGCCGGCCTCATACTGCGCGGTGCCGCGCCATTCGGGTGCTTCAAACAAGGTGGCGGCAAGCGCCGGATCGCCATCTGCGAGTGCGCTGGCGCCCTTTTGATCGGGCGTCGACCAAAAATTCTCCAGTGGATTTGCCTGAGCGGGGTCTGCGTCAGTGAGTAGAACTGCGAACACGAGCGCGCTTAACGCCCCGCGCCGGAACAAGGGGAGTAGGAGTAGAGCCGCAGCTATGGCTAACCAGTAACCTAAATCAACCCAGGTGTCGGTCTTTCGCTCAAGCGAATCGTCGCTGGTCATGCTCGATTCAGTCCCGGACAGTAAGTACGTAAGATCACTGCTGTCGACGGAGACACTGGCACTCCTTGCATCGAGATTAGACGCAATTTGCTGAATCATGCGTTTATCAACGGCAGGGATGACAATTTGATCGCTGTCATCTCGTAAAAACCCGCCATCGGGAAGAGGAATGGGAGCGCCCGTTTCGGTCCCGACGATTAAAATACTTAGAGCGGCGCCAACGGGTTTAAGCAAATCGCTGACTTGTGACGTGGACAGCTTAGGCAGTCCGTCGGTAATGAGGAGCACACTGCCATTGGTGAGTCCCGATGTCTCAAGGAGACTGGCGGCAAGCCCGAGTGCTTCGGTCGCGTTAGAGCCTGGTAAGGGCATTATGTCTGGCGCCAGTGCACTCAATAAATTTTCAATGGTTCGTGTGTCGTCGGTCAGCGGTGTGACGACATGGGCGTCGCCTGCGAATACGACCATACCTGTGACCCCCTCTGACCGAAGATCCAGCACGTCCATCACTTTTTGGCGTGCTCTGCGGATTCGGCTGGGCTGAGTGTCTGTCGCCCACATTGAGCGACTGAGATCGAGAACGATGACGAGTGCGTCAGATTTTTCAAAAACGGGTAACTCGGTGCGTTCGAGCGATGGACCTGACGCGCCGAACACGAGTAGCGGGAGAGCGAGCCACCAGAGCTGCCGTAATCGGCTCCCGGAACTGCCCTCAGAGGCGACTAGGTGCGGCAGTAGCTCGCTGTCGATGGCCTTCGCCCAGTCGCCACCACTGGACTGCTTGCGCCACGCAAGAAGGATTAAAGGCAGGACTACCGGCAACAGCCATAGCAGTTCGGGACGGATAAAATGCAATGCCATCATCCTGCTGTAACACCTTGAGTGCTTGGGAAGCGCGAGACGATGCCGCCGGTCAAAAGCACCATTGATCCCATAAGAAGTGCACCCAGCATGGCCCAGTAACTGAGTGCGCGTCGTGGTCGGAACGTACTGGCGTCTTGCTCGACCGGTTCAAGCTGATCGATGATGCTGTAAATCGCTTGAAGTTCTCGTGGGTCCCGTGCTCTGAAATATTCACCACCCGTGGCTTCGGCAATGGCGCGAAGTAGGGCCTCATCCACCTCGCCGCCACGTGCGTTATTCGTTCCCAGATTACGGCTGATGCCGATCGTATAGACTTTGACGCTTTGTTGGGCGGCGAG
>CAYVQI010000110.1:0-5210 GCA_964454155.1 uncultured Alteromonadaceae bacterium
ACCTTTAACAATGATCGCTGGGACTATGTGCGGGTACTTCGTCGGGGCGACGACACGCTCTTTCGCACGCAGCTTACGGTGATTTTTGAAAATGACGTGTTGGCGGACGTAGAGGGTGACTTAGTCAGCGACAATTGGCCTGAGCCTCAGCCTGAAGCGGAGTCAGATGCGAATACAGATGCAGGGACTGACACAGGGTCTGAGGGCGACACCAACACAGACCTCGAAGCGGCGGCTGACGCCACACGTTAACCGCGCTCTGCTTTAGCCTTTTCAGCTCTCGCACGACGAACAGCTTTAGGATCCACTAAAAGATCTCGATACACTTCAACCCGCTCGCCCTCTGCCAACACGTGTGTACCGGCAACGGCCTTCCCAAAAACACCGAGTCGCATTGCCTCAGGCTCCACCAAGCCATCAAAGAAACGACCTAAATTGGCCTGTGCAACGGCCTGAGTCGCCGTTGTCCCGGCTGCAACCGACAATTTTTCAATGCGTTGCTTGTCGGGTAAGGCATAAGCCACCTCGACGTTCAGCATCTCGGACATAGGGTTTTAAACGCTCTGTTTTTGCAGTTGATTGGCTCGCTTTACCATGGCGTCGACCATGTCGTTCGCAACGGTTTCAAACAGCCGGCTTGCCGCCATCTTAATAAGTCCTGTTCGCAATTGAAATGTCAGTTCAAGAGATACTCGACAGGCCTCATCACTTAGGGCTTCAAACCGCCACTCGCCGCCTAAAGAATCAAACGGTCCGTCCTCGAGCACCAGGGAAATAGTATTTGGTGGCGTATTGGTGTTTCGCGTGACGAAGGACTGCTTTACACCCGCTTTAGAGAGCTCAAGTCGAGCGACCACCTCTCGCTCTGTGGTCTCAAGAATATCTGCGCCACTGCAGCCCGGAAGAAATTCCGGATAACGCGCAATGTCGGCGACAAGCGCGTACATAGTCTGTGCCGAATGAGCCAGTAATGCGGTTTTATGAATAGTCGTCGCCACAGCCTGCCCCTCAACCCGCCACGCGCATGAACGCCAGAACACTCAGCGTAAAACACAACGCGGGGGTCAGCCACCGCAAGATAAAAAACCACAGATAAAAAACGTAAAAGGGTTCTTGAAATGTCTCAGTACGAAGAATAGGACGTGGCACGCGCCAGCCCGCAAACAAAGCCGTCACACCCAATACCGCGGGCACAAGCACAGGCACAAGCCACGAGTCCATAGTCAAGCGCGTCGCTTGATGGGTGATTGCCAACGAAGCCGACAGCCACAATCCCAAAGCGACAAGCCCCATAGCAATGGGCCTAGGGACGTAAAGCTCACGCCGCAAAATGGAGACCATAGGCTCGACGAGTGCAATTAACGCCGCCAAGCTCGACAGTAGAATCGAACCCATAACGAGGACGCCGTAAAGCTCACCCGTTGGCAAATTGACGAACGCGTAGGGAATGGCCACCACAAAAAGCGCCAACCCCTGTGTCATTTCTACGTCGACTGCCGCCGTTATTGCAACAATAACAATCGCCAGCAAAAGCATGGCCGCCGTATCAAGAATCCCAACCGCGATGACTGAACGAATCAAGGGCAGACCCTGTGGTGAACGGCTTCCGAAGACCAAGCCTACGCCAACACCTGCGCCCAAGCTGGACAAGGCAGTCAACGCGGCAGTCACCACTCCTTGCTGTGTTAATTGCTCAGGTCTAAATTTGAAAATCCACTCGTTAGCCGCTGATAAATCGCCGACCTCAAACGCAAAGCCCAAACTGGCGTAGATCATGAGTAAGATCATCGGCATGAGCAGCCACCCAGCGAGTAGCAGCACCACCTGTGGTCCGGGCAGTGCCGCTAACGTGACGACGAAAATGAGCACACCGAGTATTTTTAAGTGGTCAGCGGTTTGAATGTTACTCAAGCTCGCCACAATTTCGGTGGCACTTGCTGAGTTCCACTGATTTTCGTAGACCGCAAGGGTCGCCTCAGCGCCTAACACCATCGGGACGAGCAATAAGGTTGCGACCAGAAACGCCAACAGTGCCTGTAAAGCACCGATCCAACGCCAGCGCGTATCGCGACCCGCGAGCGATGCAACCCATTGAACTGAGCCCATAGGCGAGCTACGCCCCATACTTCCGATGCTCAGTTCCACCACCAATACGGGACACACAACGACGGCAAGTACGGCGAGGTACACCAACAAAAATGCACCACCGCCCTGCTCTCCAATCACAAAGGGCAAACGCAATACGTTACCCAAGCCAAGGGACACGGCTAACAAGGCAAAAATGAGCGTCGTACGCCCCCGCCACGGCTGTTGAACGTTACTGTCCAATTCGACCTTCCATTGAGCTAAGTTACGACTATAAACATCAGACACTGACATGAGCCATGCGTATAATGATTCTATGGGTAAAACAAAAAAACCGTCAGACAACACCATAGCGCAGAACAAGCGCTCGCGTTTCGAATATAACTTGTTAGATACATTTGAAGCGGGCGTCGCTTTAATGGGCTGGGAGGTCAAAGCGCTTCGAGCCGGGCGTGTTCAGCTTACCGACGCTTTTGTGGTGATGACGAAAGGCGAAGCCTTCCTGCTGGGCTCGCAAATCGCACCCTTGGAGACCGTTTCAACACACTATGTGGTGGAGAAAACACGCTCGCGCAAACTTCTACTGCACAAAAAAGAGCTCGCTAAGATCAATGAGGCGCTGACACAAAAAGGTCAAACCTGTGTCTGCACAACGCTGTATTGGAAAGGTCATTTGGTCAAAGCAAAAATTGCGATTGCTCAGGGGAAAAAGTTACACGACAAGCGTGACACCGAGAAGCAACGTGACTGGCAGCGTGACAAAGCACGCATTGTGAGAGACAACGTCAAGCAGTGACCTCAGGAGAGGCCCGCGAAGGTGTTCCATCCTCCCAGAACCAACGCGACCACCAAGGCAATTGGCCGATAGGCCGCCCCGCCAAAGCGGTGAAATAAGCCGCTCCCCAACTTATCACCCAGCACCCCAAGCGGAATGGCTAAGAGCAATAAAAATAACGGCGTTGCGGTGACCATGCCAGCAACACTGAACATAAAAAACGCGAGAATATTCGACGCGAAAAAAAATGCCATTAAAAAGGCTCTCGCCGCACCCGGCTCTGAAATGACCGCCATGGCATAGACCACCACCGGCGGTCCTGGAATAGCAAACGCACCGTTCATTAGACCCGACAACACGCCCGTGCCCGACGTCACCGATGCGGGCGCTTTGCGCTGCGCAGAGGGCTTAATAAAGGCCGTAACGAGGGTGGCCGCGATAACGCAAATGCCAATCCACAATTGAAACTGCGCCTTTGACATGCCGCTTAATAGATAAACACCCACCGCAGTGCCAACCAAAGACCCTAAGATCATGGGCATAAACTGATCTGCCGGAAATCGACCCCACCACTCTTTGTAGCTCGTCGAACTCACCACGATCGTGAGGCTTGCGGCCAGAACCACCGCCTCGGCGGGCAGAAGCAGCAGGGAGAAAACGGGAACCGCGATCATGGCAAACCCAAAGCCCGTGAAAGCCCTCAAAAGTGCTGCCAAAAATGCCGTCCCAGCAACCGCCGCAAGTTGAAGTGGCGGCAGTATCTCAAGTATCGAATCCATTTGGTGGCACCCATCCCAGTCAGGGGCCGTATCTTAGGGCAATGATCCCGAGGACTCACTTGAAATTTTTAGCGCCACTGGTAAGGCGATAGATCTTTAGTTCGTTGACTCAGGCGCAGGCTCCTGTGCAGCACGATTACCGCGATCCATCGACGGTAACCGTGCCTCCCTGCCGTCGCGGAGTCTCTGGGGACTCGGCGGTCTAAATAAGTACGGCGCGGCCTTGAGACGCTGCTCTGCCTTGAGTGAGAGCAAAACATCGACGCCAATGTCGTGAATAAGAACGTGATATCGGGCCGTTGACTCTCGCATTGCTGACAGACTTCGGGTGAGTTCTTCGCGCGTCATTGTCTCTGATTCGATTACACGCCGCAGTCTTCGCTCTGTTTTTCTTAAGTCTCTGCGCGCCAGCAAAACATCCTTTGCGTGCTCTTTCATCAAAGGACGCACGGTCGCTCTCACCTCCGGCGACACACCCTTTAGGGCCCAGCCTAGAGGGCTCGGGGGATTGCTGCCTTGTTTAATAAAATGCCCGCCGATCAAACCAACAAGTAGCAAGTTTGTGGCGACGGAGAGAATAACCAATCCCAGTAATGCTCTGTGACTCATATCAATTTACTCCTCACCAATGACAGTGAAGCTGTATTGCTCAGCATTAGACCAATCTTCTGACGGGACATAAACCATCGTCCCCAGTGCGATACCGACACTCAACGTCACACTGGCCGCCACCGGCGAGCGCCACAAGCCAAACGCAAACAGATCTGCAATACGCTCAAGGGCGGCGCCTAAGCGCGCCTCAAGAGCCGGCTTTTGCGGATACGACTGTGAAATTTGGCGCGCGACTGCCTGAGCATCAAGGTTGGCTGTCACCGACGACTGATTAAGCCACTCGTCCAACGTCTGCTCTTGTTTGTGCAGCACTTTCAAAACGTCACTGTCAGCGAGCTCACTCAAGATGAATTGCCGCTCAGCATCAGGCCACGCACTCTGCTCTGCACCCAAGGCCTCTATAAGCGCACGTGCTCGACGTTGTGATTCGCGTTCTGGGCTCATTGGTCTGTCTCCAGGTGTTTTTTTAAATTGCCGCGAGCCCGACACAGCAGGGACTCCACAGCTCGGACCGAGGAACTCATGATGAGAGCCACTTCACGGTTCGTAAAATTTTGATAATAAGTCAAGACCAGCGCCGTGCGCTGGCTCTCGGGGAGTTCGAACAGAGCGGCATCGATGCTCGCAGCACCGAACGTCTCTTGAGTGGTTGGTGGCTGCACAGCAGGCTCACGGGCGTCCTCAAGCGTCTTGTATCCGGGCTTACGCAACAGATCGATGCATCGGTTGTGCGCAATGCGGTGCAGCCAAGTGGTCAGCCGCGACTTCTCTGGGTTGAAGCGACCTAACCGCTGCCACAGCACTAACATCACCTCCTGCGCGACATCTTGCGCCAAGTACTCATCGCCCAAGATGCGGCGGGCGTAGACCTCCACAGCCGGCAAGTGACGCGCCACTAAGCTCGCATAGGCACGACGGTCACCCTGGCAGACACGCGCCACCAGCTCTGATTCATCGCT
>CAYVQI010000111.1:0-5098 GCA_964454155.1 uncultured Alteromonadaceae bacterium
CCGTCGCCAGTTTGATTTCAGTAATATCCACCGTTAAGTCACCCGCGGTCGCCATTACAAAGGCCGTATTGACCTGCTCAAGTGACAGTCCAGCATCGGCAAAGCACGCGGTCGGGATCGCCTTTCGTGTCCATTCGCCCAACGGTGCATCGAGCAGTACTTTCGTAAAAGTCACCTCGCCCGAACACGGGTATTTGCAATCCATACGAAGTGTCGTGGTCGCCGTCGGCTGCTCCACGACTCGGAATTCGACCACCAACGCACCTCCGGCCTCGTTAAGATCGGTTAAATCAGTGGGGTACTCTGACTGCATATAAATCAGTGAAAGATCTCCACCCGATTCGGCAAAGGTGAAGCGCCGACTGTCTTCCTGCACCACTCGGTCAACTGCTCTGACTACAACACTGCCGCTAGAGGACTGGGCAATGCTCGATGTCACTTCAACAGTCCAGTCGCTTTTGTCGCCGGTAAACAGCTTCCAAGACCCACGAGGCCCGCCTTTAAAGACCTCTTGGTCCAAACTGTTGTCAGCACCGATAAGTTCTTCTGAGAGTGCAGACCACAATGGCGCCTGCGTTACTGACAAACCATAGCCAATCGGAAATGCGAACTCGTCAACCGGCATATCGCGATCTGCGGCGTTGACATCCAACGCCGGCCACGGCATCGGCAGCGTACCCACAAAGTCAAACTGCACTGCATCGTTGGCGTCTCTGAGCAACACGTCAGCAATACCCTCACCCTCTGTGCCTGGCAACCACGAAACCACAAACGCGTCACTCTGATTGAGCAGGTCGTTTATCCACATGGGACGACCCGTCAGAAACACAGCGACGACCGGAATGCCTTTTTCGACCAGCGCGTTAATGAGTTTACGTTCACCGCGCTTGTCATACCAAGCAACCGTGTAAGCATCTCCCTGCATCTCGGCATAGGGTGTCTCGCCAAACACCACGACAGCCGCATCGACATCGGCGTTAACGTCGCGGACAATCCGCCCTCCCGCCGCACTTACCTGACGCTCAAGTCCGTCAAGAATCGAAGTGCCGCCGGGAAAGTCGGTGTTGCTGTTGCCCGTACCTTGCCAACTGACGGACCAGCCGCCACTTTGCTGCCCAATATTGTCTGCACCCGGGCCCGCTACCAAGTACGTACCAATCGGCGAAAGCGGCAGGAGTTGATTTTCGTTTTTGAGCAACACCTGGGATTTTCTGACCGCTTCTCGCGCAATACTTCGATGATCGGGGTGCCCAATCTGATCCTCGTACTGGGCGGCCAAAGAAGATGGCAACCCTCGTTTAAACAGCCCCGCTCTTATTTTCATGGTCAAAATATTGCTCACCGCTTCATCAATCCGTGCCGCAGGAATTTCTCCAGACTCCGCCTGCGCAAGCGTGTTGTGGTAGAGCGACTTCCAATCGGTGGGGACCATAAGCATATCAACCCCAGCATTAACGGCTTGGGCGCAATCATCATTTGTGCACCCCTTCACTTCACCCACGCCATGCCAGTCGCTCACCACCATCCCCTCAAAATCCATCTCGTCTCTGAGGAGGTCTGTGAGAATGCCCTTGCTACCGTGAATTTTTTCACCGTACCAACTGTTAAAAGAGGCCATCACGCTCATGACATCTTGGTCTATCGCTTCGACATAGCCCTGTCCATGAATCGCCACCAACTCGTCCAAGGGCATACTCGTGTCGCCGCGATCATCCCCTCGCAGTGTCCCACCGTCGCCAATAAAGTGCTTTGCCGTTGATGCAATCCCCTCCGCCTGCATGGCGGTGACAATGGGTGCTACGAACGACGCCGCAATTGTAGGATCCGAACTAAATGATTCGTAAGTTCTTCCCCAGCGCGCGTCTTTCGCCACAGCGACTGTGGGCGCGAAGATCCAGTCGATGCCCGTGGCTTTGACCTCACGTGCTGTCGCGCCAATAATCTGACTGACAAGCTCCGGATCTCTTGTCGCACCCAAACCAATATTGTGCGGGAACAAGGTGGCGCCCATGACGTTATTGTGCCCGTGCACCGCATCAGTGCCCCAGATAATCGGGATGCCCGAACCACCACCACTGGTATCGACAGACGCCGAGTAGTACGCGTCTGCAAGCTCGACCCAGTCCTGAACTGAGGCGTATTTGTTTTCCTGAGGAAATGCCCCGCCCCCATTGAGCACACTGCCCAAGCCATATTCGAATACGTCTTGGGGAGTCACGTCGCGGATCTCGCCCTGAATCATTTGCGCTACTTTTTGCTCGAGCGTCATATTGGACACAATGTCATCGACACAGACCCTGCGCTCTGTCTTTCCTTCTGCGCTCGCCGCGCAGGAGAGGTCCAAACGCTCATTGGTGACTGGCGATTCACACCCCACCAACACGACCGCGCCGACAGTAACAGCTGCTGCAACACTCTTTAAATGCACTCTTTCCCCCTAATTACCTTGATATTATGCGTCGCTGAAATTACGGCCTGCTTGCAATGCAACTCAGCTAACCTTTGTCTCGCCGCGCCTCTGCGTCGTGGTTGTGCTTCTATGAACAAAATTACTGCGTCATCCGCTATGGATGCACGGGCTTTGCGACAATCAGGTCGATAAGAAAGGTCAAATGGACACGCGTTAGCCACGCACGGACTCAGCGGCAATAAGGCGTCACTAGGCGCTTAGTATACGGGCTCGACACTGACGTTGTCGCGCCAGATTTAAAAGGGTGCGTGGTGTTTCCCATTTACCGCACCGACGTCCCGACTTATCTCAAGGTCCCTGTCCTACCGCAGGCGCTCGTGGGATGTTAGCGTCTGCAAATTATTTCAAACTAATAACTAGTCGGGGTTACTCCAAACATGGATCGTCACTTGTTTGCTAAAAAACGCGTATCACTCGCGGTATCAGTTGCGCTAGGCGCAGTCGCCGCTGCACCAGTTGCGGCGCAAGAGAGCGACAGCGCTAACAGTCAAATCATGGAAGAGGTCGTGGTCACCGGTATTCGATCAAGCCTCAAACGTGCGATGGACACCAAGCGAGACGCCACAGGTGTTGTGGATGCTATTACCGCCGAAGACATCGGCGACTTCCCTGATACTAACCTTGCCGAAGCGCTTCAACGTATTACCGGTGTCGCCATTGACCGAGACCGTGGTGAAGGCGCACGAGTCACCGTTCGTGGTTTCGGAGCCGACTTCAACTTAGTCACGCTGAATGGCCGACAGATGCCAACTCACGGTGGTTTAGGTCGATCGTTCGACTTTGGTGATATCGCGTCCGAAAGCGTTTCGGGCGTTGAAGTCTATAAGACGGCTCAAGCCAGTGTTCCAACGGGCGGAATTGGCGCCACGATTAACGTGTTGACCTCGAAGCCATTAGACAACCCTGGATTAACCGCGTCGTTAAGCGCCAAAGGGGTCAAGGATCAGAGCTCATTTTCTGGCGACGATTGGACGCCGGAAGTCGCCTTCCTCTTATCGCAGACTTTCTTAGACGACACTGTGGGCATTTCGATCACAGGTAGCTTCCAAGAACGACAATCAGGACAAGCCTCTGCTTCTAACGGAAACTGGCTCGAGCGCGACGGAGTGGGTATTCCCGATAATGGACAGCAAATAAACGGCCCATCGGCTGGCGATATCGTCGGACTGCCACAGCAGCAAACTTACTCGCTCGACGAGTGGGACCGGGAGCGCACCAATGCTCAGGTCACGCTCCAGTGGAGTCCCATTGAGACGTTGACTGCAACATTAGATTATACCTACGCAGAACTGGACCTTCGTCACACGGCGAACAGTGTAGCCGCTTGGTTCAGCCCTTCAGGGCAATCCGGCAACTGGATTAACGAAGACGGTGTCGTGAGCCCACTGGTTTACACCGAAACAAATAACCAACCCGACTTTTCGATGGGTGCGTTTTCTGACGCATCAATTAACGAGCGAAAGTCTCTGGGCTTCAACATCGCCTGGGATCCGACAGACCGACTCAGTTTGGCGTTGGACTACCACGACTCAGACGCAACACGAGACCCCAACAGCGTTTACGGCAGTTCAGGCCAAGTATCAATGTCGATCTTTGGTCGAGAGCTGACGTCTGTGGACTACCGCAATGAGCTCCCAGTGCTGACCGTGGGTATGGCTGAGCCTATTTCCCCCGATGACCTGCAGATCTCTGGATCCGTGTTCAACAACTACTGGGCTGACATGAATATCGAGCAGACCCAGTTCGATGGTTCGTTCGAGCTGACTGACACGTTGGTGCTGGACTTTGGCCTTGCTCAGACTGAAGTCGAAAACTACTCTGCTTCATCGAACGTCCAGCGTAATACCTGGGGCCAGAACCAAACGTCTGCGTTTGGCAGTGTTGCCGACCTCGTTGTTCCAGCCTCGCTTGCTGGCGTTTACAGCGAGTTGGCCGGTGGCGATCAGGTGAATCTCAACTTCTTCATGGCAAATATGGAAGATCTAGCACAACGCGCTGAGTTCTTGCAGAACCTGTCCGAGAGCAACCCAATGCACCTCGCGCAAGCCAGTACGGGTGGCGATTGCGGCACGGGGTTCTGTCCGAGCTCAACACCGGATGCTGCTGACAACTTCAGCGAAGACAGCAAGGCCGCTTACTTACAGCTGAACTTTGCAGGTGAGATCATTAATCGTCCGTTTAACGTCCGCGCAGGCGTGCGTTATGAAGAGACCGAAGTGGTATCAAGCACCGCAGCACTGGCCTACGATCGGGTCGAATGGCGCTCTACCAACGAATTTGAAATTATTCGAGCCGAGGGCTCAGTACCCTCATCATTAGAGGGCGAGTATGACTTTACTCTCCCCTCTTTGGATTTTGATATTGAGTTGACCGACGACCTTGTTCTGCGTGCCTCAGCCAGTCAAACACTGGCACGCGCAGGCTATGGCTCGCTGGTGGGTACGCTCAACTTACCCACGATTACGCGTGTCGATCAGGGCATTCCTGGCGAGGCCATCGCGTCTGTCGGTAATCCCGGACTGCTCCCTTACGAGTCTGATAACTTTGATTTGTCGCTTGAGTACTATTACGGAGACGCCAGTTATGTCTCAGCCGGGTACTTCGACAAGAACGTCCGGAACTGGATTG
>CAYVQI010000112.1:0-3295 GCA_964454155.1 uncultured Alteromonadaceae bacterium
CAGGCCGAGGACTACGCGAATGAAGTCCTGCACGAGCCGCTGTACACCAAAGAAAGTCGCCAAGGCCGGATCGAGCGTCGCTACACGGTCTCCTCCACGCTTTAAGTTTAGGGCGCGTCGCGAGCGCGCCCCTTTTGGCCCTCAATCAGACCCAGCGGACTGGTAATACACCGATAAATTAGGGTCAATTTGATCCGGTCTAACCGATAAACCGGTTGGTCTCACCACAGTCCCTGCTCGGCGGCTTTTGACTGTCTCCGGGCCAGTGGATTGGTATGCTCAAACGTGAAAAAAAACGACTAAAAATAGTCATTTACGAGCATTTATGGCCAAAGTATGTCTAGTCGGTGATGGCACCGATGGATACCGTCTGGAGGTTGATGGAGCACCGTTCTACGTTAAGGGCGCGGGGCTGGAGTTCGGGCAACTGGCGTCGCTGGCTGGCGCGGGTGGTAATACGTTCAGAACGTGGCGAGTTAATAACGGAGAACGCAGCGCAGAAGACATTCTAGACGAAGCGCAGTCGCTTGGACTCATGGTCTGTATGGGTCTGGATATGGCGCGCGAGCGCCATGGGTTCGACTATTCAGATGTGCAGGCCGTTGCCTTGCAGAATGAGCAGATGATGCTCGACGTAGAAAGACTCAAAGACCACCCTGCTCTGCTCATGTGGGGCCTGGGAAATGAGTTAAATCTCCGCGCCACCAACACGGCTGTTTGGGATGCGGTGGAAGACCTCGCGACTCGTATTAAAGCCGCTGACTCCAATCATCCCGTCACGACCATGTTGGCAGGCATAGACGAAGCCACAGTCAGCGCGATTGCCACCAAGGCACCGTCGCTCGACTTTCTCTCGTTCCAAATTTACGGCGAGATTGACCAGCTTCCACAACTGCTGTCTCGCGCCGGCTACGACGGCCCCTACCAACTTACAGAGTGGGGTCCAACCGGTCACTGGGAAAGTCCGAAAACTGAGTGGGGCAGACCGATCGAACCCAGCAGCTCGCAAAAGGCTCGCGATATTTCGCGACGCTACAACACCATTATTCTTGCTGACCGTCGTCGGTGCTTAGGGGCTTACATTTTTCTTTGGGGTCAAAAGCAAGAACGGACGCCCACGTGGTACAGCATGTTTCTTGAGGATGGCAAACACACGGAAGCTGTCGAGGTCATGAATCACGCTTGGACCGGTCAATCACCCAAGCGCCATTCGCTTCAAATAAAATCGCTGACACTGTCGGGACAGCCCGCCAGCGCGAGCGTCACAGCTCAGATCAATGATCAACTGCATGCACAACTCGCGCTGCTTGAAACGAAAGGCAATCCAACTATTTCTTGGACTGTCTGCGCCGAAGTCTCAAAAGCACTTGAGAGCGATGGTGGGGATTTTGAACCATCTCCTCAAAGCGTCTTATCAAGCATCGGGACACAGAACATGGACCTTGCTTTTCAACTTTCACAGCCGGGTGAGTACCGCCTATTTTGCCAAGTCGACATGCCCGATGCGACAAGCGCCGTCGTTAATCTACCCTTTTTAGTTAAACCGAAATCTCGCACCCAATACGGGTTTTTAAACCTCTTTAGACGAAGAATTTAATGAACACACAAACACTTAAGTCCGATGTGGCAATGACGACGAGCGGTGCCCAGCGAAAATCGATTCCGCTAGGCCAAAAAATCGCCTTCGGCGTCGGCATGTTGGCCAATCAGATGTTTCCGGCGGCGCTCGGAATTTTTATGGTTATTTTAGTTCAGAGCTTAGGAATGAGCCCCGTTTTGTGGGGTCTGATTTTTTTCCTGCCTAAACTTGTCGATGCTGTTTTGGACCCCTTAATGGGCTATATATCCGACCGAACACACTCGCGCTGGGGAAAACGTCGTCCCTACATATTTATCGGTGCCATTATTGCAGGGCTGTCTTACATCGCTATGTGGCAACTGTCTGCCGAAAATAGCCAGCTCTACAACTTTTGGTATTTCCTAGGTTGGTCTATTGTATTTTTCTTCGGAATGACCATCTTCGGTGTGCCTTACGTTGCGATGGGCTATGAGATGAGCTCTGACTACCATGAGCGAACCCGCCTTATGGCAGTCGCACAGTGGATTGGGCAATGGGCTTGGGTCATTGCACCCTGGTTTTGGATCGTCTTATACGACCCCAACTGGTTTGAATCGGCCACCGAAGGTGCGCGGACCCTCTCCATTTATGTCGGTGTTACATGCATGTTGCTGGCCATAGTTCCTGCCATATTTTGTCAGTCTGAAGACACGTCGGAGACCTCACAGAATCAGCAACAGGGAACGCTTTCTGACACCTTCAACGAACTCTTTGAGGGCATTGTAATCACCCTTCGAAACAAGCCTTTTCAACGCATCTGCACCGCAACATTCTTTATTTTTAACGCCTACAATTGCGTGGCCGGCTTCGCCTTCTTCATCATTGTGTACTACATGAACGGGGGAGACCCAGTGGCTGCCGGAAATTGGCCCGCCTTGTTTGGGAGTGTCTCTGCACTGTGCACCTGCGCCGCCGTCATCCCAATCGTGACTTATATGTCACAGCGATACGGCAAGCACAGAACGTTTCTAATCACGCAAGCAATGTCGCTCGCAGGCTACGCTATGTTTTGGTGGACTTTTTCGCCCGAAAACCCCTATCTCATGTTCTTACCGATTCCACTCTTTGTATTCGGTATCGGTGGGCTCTTCACCATTATGATGTCAATGACTGCTGATATTTGTGATCTCGACGAACTCAATACCCATGAGCGTCGTGAAGGCCTCTTTGGGGCAATATATTGGCTCATGGTCAAGTTTGGAGCAGCATTTGCCGGGCTGTTAAGCGGGCTCATACTCGCCGCTGTTGGATTCGATCAAACAGTCACCGTTCAGACCGATGAGGCACTTGCAGGCCTGAGAGCGGCGTTCATTATCGTCCCAGTCACCGGCACACTGGTCGGCATCTGGGCCATGTGGAATTACGACCTCAACGAAGACAGTGTCAGCGCGATCCGCAACGAGCTCGATGCGCGTCAGAACGCGGGGTAATTCGCAGGTCAAAAAAAGCCCGCTTGCGCGGGCTTCTCCGATTCACTTATCGCTCACTCAATGACCTCGTTCACGCACACATCGAGGCGTTTGATAACACCAGTCTTCTTAAACAACGCTTCCGATTGCTCAACACTCAGTGTGCTGCCCTCAAGCAATACATCAGTCCCGTCAACCCACTGTATGCGGATTGAAGGCTGACTCGCAAAAGCCATAACAACGGGCACCTGGCAGTAAGTAAAGCCCA
>CAYVQI010000112.1:3395-5093 GCA_964454155.1 uncultured Alteromonadaceae bacterium
CGGGGGTTTTGTTAAAGCCAATGCCCTCACGAACGTCATAATAAACGCGCTTGAGGCCCCCCATAACATCGGCCGGCGCCCCCGATTGCTCGGCACGCTTGACAGTCTCCATTACCGCGAGGAGGAGCTTAGACACCATGTGCCAATAAATCGAACCTAAGCCCTCGTATGCATACATCCCCCCGGACCGGCCGGTGAAGTTAGCGCAGTCAAAGAGGTCGGAGAACAAAGACTCAATCGCCTCGCGTTCTAAGTCTACCTCCTGACGATATCCGGCGTTCGCGAGCTGCGTCAGCGTATCGGCCACAGCGGCAGTGTTATTGAAATGTCCCGCAAAATAGGTCTGACCCGCCTCATCCGTCTCGAGGAGCGATGTATCACCTGCCGCGATAAGCCTACTGGCAAGTGACGATGAGTTTACAAACGCATCAGGGATCATGTTGCGCTCCATAAACGCCGGTAACCGGCGATCGGGATACAACAAATACGAGTGTTGGCGTGCGGTGTACAACGATGAATCTCTCAGCGTCGTCAGTACAGATAACGACTCCTCAGGCGACAAGAGCTCTGAACTCAGCACTGCGACCTGCCCTTCCAGCATCTCGTAAAGGTAACGAATTTCGACACCCACCGGCCCTACTGAAATACGGTTATACGCATGATAAAGGCCGTCTTCACGACGATTAGATTTAATACTGACAGCACTCACATCACGCGCTTGAGTCAGAAAGTGGCTCACTTGCTCGAGCGGAACCGACACTTTTTCGGCACTAAACCCGTGCGCATAGATCCCTTCGCGATAGCGTTCGGCGGCCGTACCAAACGCCTCCATGACCTGTTTTCGGACCTCGTCACCCACCGGACCAGACCCGATAGAGCTTGCATGGTGCTCAAGTACCGAAGCCACCTCCGACATGAAGTCAGCGACCTCTTTAGATAGCTTGACCTCAGCCTCATCCAGCCCATCAAACAGCGCGACCGCACGATTGAGGAATCGATGCAGATAGCACAATGTCACGACCGAGACCCCGGTTCCCACCAAGGCGTTATTCGCATCGTTCCACTCGGGCCGCTGCGTGTTCATCCAAATACCAGCGTCCGGAATAAAATTGGCCATCTTTGACAGCAACGTGACCAATATTTTTTCGGCCAGGTTGACCTGATAGACCTCACCCTGAGGGCAGAATAACAAGCGGCCGTCTGCACCAATAGCTTCCGCCCGCGCGTCGATGACCTTGTCGAGCGCCTCGTCAAACTCAATGGTGTCGTAAGGATCTTTCAGAATACTGGCATACGACTTGATACGATATGGAACGTTGGCATACGCAAATGTCTCTCTAAACATCAACGACTTAATGGCATCAGGGTTATGTGCAATCGACTGCTCCACCAACTTCAACAAGTAGATCAGCTGATGATCGCCCCAATAGCCAATGTTCGCCCAGGGGTTCTCGGGCTCAGGACGCTCCCAATCAATGCCCTGGCGGGTAATACGGTAAGGGTTATAGCCGTCGGCCGTGGTGGCGTTAACAAACTTGGTAATCATGTTGGCGCCAAAACAGGGAATCGACGCACTCAACGCCTCCCAATTTTGAAAAATATCTCGCCAATTACCCTCGTAGTTGAGTAGCTTTTGGCCACTATCGTCTTTCACTTTTATGGCGAAGCGATTCCAGGGACGAGAGGGGTCACCGTGGC
>CAYVQI010000113.1:0-4896 GCA_964454155.1 uncultured Alteromonadaceae bacterium
CAAGTCGCATTGCAGCGGACCTCTGGCAACGCCTTTAAAGCGTTTACCGATGCGATAGAGGTCATTCCTGAAGTTGAGGAGTGTCACCTTGTATCGGGTGAATTTGATTTTCTTGTCAAGGCGAGAGTGAAAGATATGACGCATTACAAGAACCTGCTGGCTGGCTCTCTTCTGCAACTACCGAATGTGCAAGAGTCAAAAAGCTATCCGGTGATGGAGTCCGTGGTTCAGCGATCGGGAATCCGGCTTTGACCGCGGTGAAATTGGAAGGCACCGTCGTGTGCGGCGCATATTGCGCTGAATTCACCCGAGGTCTCTCTATGAAATGCATCACCCGCGTGCTTTGCGTCGTTCACTCGCTGGTCTTGAGCCTTGCCTGTTTTGCAACGGACAGCGAGGAAGTCCTGACGAGCATCGAAAGTCGCGCGCAACAGCTAACCGATTTAAGCGACCACATATGGGATCTGGCGGAGGTGGGTTATCAAGAAACACTGTCGAGTAACGCACTCAAAAATGCGTTGCTGGCGGAGGGGTTTTCTATTGAAAGCGGTGTCGCCTCGATCCCCACGGCCTTCGTTGCGAGTTATGGCTCGGGACAGCCTGTCATCGCGATCATGGGTGAGTTCGACGCTCTTCCCGGTATCAGTCAAGCCGCCGTTCCCGTCGTGCAAAAAATTGACGGGAAAAAGGCCGCACACGCCTGTGGACACCATTTATTTGGGGCCGGCTCGGTAGGCGCGGCAATTGCCGTCAAAGAGTGGCTGGATCGAACCGAAACGTCCGGCACCGTTCAGTTTTTTGGAACCCCCGCAGAAGAAGGGGGCTCCGGCAAGGTCTACATGGTGCGTGCTGGTCTGTTTGACGACGTAGACACAGTCATTCACTGGCATCCCGCCTCTGTCAATTCGGCTGACTCAGCGAGCACCCTGGCGAACCGCTCCGCGAAATTTACGTTTACCGGTGTCTCGTCGCACGCCGCGTCCGCCCCCGAGCGCGGACGCTCTGCTCTTGATGCCGTTGAATCCATGAATTTCATGGTCAACCTGTTACGTGAGCACGTCCCCTCCTCCACCCGACTCCACTATGTGATTACTAACGGCGGAGCAACACCCAATGTGGTTCCGAATACGGCGGAGTCTTTTTATTACGTTAGACACCCTAATGAGAACGCGCTGCGAGAAATCTGGGATCGCGTAGTGGCGACGGCTAACGCTGCGGCAATGGGGACGGGTACCACCATGGATTATGAGGTGATTCACGGCAATTACAGTGTTTTACCGAACGACACATTGGCGCGTGTTATGCACGACAACTTGTCTCGAGTCGGCGGATTTGCATACAGCGACGTGGATAAGATATTTGCCAATGAGATCGCTAAGACATTGCCTAAGGGTGCCTATATTGAAGGTCGTCCTATTGGGGTAAAACCGTTTGAAACCGGACAAAGAAGCAATGGATCCACCGACGTGGGCGACGTCAGCTGGACCGTTCCAACCGTGGGCATGACTGCAGCCACGTGGGTTCCTGGGACCGGTGCTCACACGTGGCAGGCCGTAGCAGCAGGCAGGACGCCTATTGGCCACAAAGGCATGTTAGTGGCCGCCAAGGCAATGGCGCTCACGGCCGTCACCCTTTTTCAAGACCAAACTCTGGTGTTGGAGGCGACTGCAGAGTTTCAGCGACGTCGCGGCAATGACTTTCAGTACGAGGCGTTACTGGGAGATCGAGAGCCGCCGCTCAACTACCGCCGCAAGTAACCCAACGCCATTGTCGCCACCCAGCTGCAATGAGTGCTTTAGTGAGCGCTTCAAGGCAGAGGCAAGAACGCGCTGCTGGTAAGGAAGATGTGCCACGTAGTCCGGCAGCATCTCGTCGAAACTTTTTGAGTTTTCCGCCTGAGATTGAAATCCCTCAAGAAACTGAATCAGCGCGTGGCGCACGCTCCCGCTAAGCTCAGAATGAAAACTGAGCTTCCATGTCATGTCTCGGCCCAGCGCACACTCCGCCACAAAGTCGCCAGGTAACCGATCACCCCATTCAACAGGTGACACCAAAGATAACTGCCATTCTTGATCAGCTCGGTATAAAAAGTAAGTTTGATCGGGCACGACTCTAAATTTAAAGGCCGACGACAATACGAGACTGGAGCACCAGTAATCCAGCAACGCTTGGTCGGTGGATTTTGCTCGGATTTCGGCAGGCGCTGCAGCTGCAATTTGCTGAAGAACCATGACCAGACCCTTCCCTTGTGGGTTACCGCTGGGGTTAACGCCATCACTCATGGTGCTCTCAATCCTCCAACTCGGGTTGCGCCGCAATAATCGCGTCTCTCACTCGCTGCGGAATAGGCCTACTTTTCCGCGTCGCCTTATCGACAAATACGTACGTAAAGCTCCCGCGTGTCGCAATTTCTTGGGTCGTGGTATTGAGCATTTCAAACTCAATCAAACAACTGCTATTCCCCATCTTAGTAAAGCCGCAAGACACCTCAAGGATATCCCACGCCAAACACTCACCGACAAAGTCGATATTGCAGTTCACCGTAAAGGTGAGGTAGTCGCCGTCGGGACCTGCGTCCCAACCAATTTGTGCGAGGTACTCCGATACGACCTCATCAGCCAACACCGGATAGCTTCCAAAAAACGTGTGTCCGTTGGCGTCGGTATCAGCAAATCGAACTTTGATGTGACCGGTGTACGCTGCGTTCAAAACTTTTTCCCTTGTGCCTGTCTGATGTTCCCCGTCTCCGAGAGAAGTATGGTCGCTATTGCAATGCGATACTACGCTTTAGGGCGATAAAGCAGGACATGATTGGTTCGCCGAAGCTCACACAAATACCGCAGAGGATCGAAAACCATCGACATTTAATAGCGGCTATAAAGGTGAAATTGTTGCGTTCGAAGAAAACACTCTTACATCGACCCGTCAAACGCCTTATCATTCGCGCCGACTAAAAAGTCGACCGATTTATTCCTGGGGGTATCAATGAACACGAACGTCATCGTCACGGCTTTCGCTATTGCTGTGACAGCAATTATTTGGGTCGGTACAACGACAAATGACGCGTCATGGTCGGGTAATCGTAATGTCTGCGTTGGCGAATGTTACGAAGCGTGGAAGTCTGAAAATGGCGGAACCATTGCCGATATTGAACGTGTCAAACAAGAAATGTTGGCAGCAGCGTCACCCGAAGCACTCGGCAAAAGTTATTACGGACAGTGTATTGCCTGTCACGGCGGTAAAGGCGAGGGCGGCATAGGTCCCATGCTTGCCGGTCAGGCCCAAAGTGATCTCGTCAGTAAGCTCACCGCCTATCGCGCCGGTGAAGCTCGAGGCGCTCAATCGTCAATGATGTGGCCCGTTGCCAAAGCAATGACTGACGGTGAAATAGGCAACGTCGCGGCATTCCTGACGACGCTGTAACGCGGTCTTTACGAGGTGGCGTCCGCCGCCTCGTCCGCATCGCCATCCAAAAACATCCAGCCCAGTGTCAGGGCGACGACCGGCAGAGTCGCGAGTGCCCACAGAGCAGACAGTTGCAGCGCGCCCCCTACTAATACGACCGATCTGGCGATCTCTAATCCTTTGAAAACGGTCGATCGCGCGTTATTGAGGAGTGCTGCGTTGGCTATCCCCAGCCAAAGCATCATGCCCCAGGCGATCGCCTCATATCCATAAAGCGCATCAAACTGCTGCGCGACGACGAGTATGGTGGTGATCAACAACAGATTCATCGCGCCGCTGAGCTTTCGCGCAACGGCGACCTGCGGATCAAACTTGCTAAACGAGATCAGAGACGCAGTCGACGTGTCATCGACCAGATCGCTTGGCGTCCACGCGGGATGAGAAAACGGCACGAATACCTTTTGACGCCAACTCGTCGTTCGCCACATGTCTGACAACATGTCTCGATAAACATGCACCCACGCTTCCCAAGGTGACCAGGATCTGATCGGCTTAGTGATGCCATAGACACAGGGTTCAGACGCCTGTTCCCGCTGATAGGAGCCAAAAATTCGATCCCATACGATAAAAACACCTCCATAATTGCGATCGAGGTAGCACGTGTTCCTCGCATGGTGGACTCGGTGGTTCGACGGAGACACGAACACGTACTCAAACCAACCGAGTTCGCCGACGTGCTCAGTGTGCACCCAAAACTGGTAGATCAGGTTGAGTGCACCCACGGTAACCATCATCTCGCCCGGCACACCGATAAAAAAGAGGGGGGTGTAGAAAATCCATCCGAATAAAAACCCAGTGCTCGTCTGTCGGAGTGCGGTTGACAGGTTGTAGTCCTCGCTTTGGTGGTGCACCGCGTGTGACGCCCAAAAAAGCTTGATCTCATGACCGGCGCGATGCGACCAGTAATAGCAAAGGTCGTAGAGAATAAAAGCCAGTACCCAGCCCATCCAACCGTCAAGGCGCCAGGAAGCAAATGGGGTTACCGTCACGAGCCAAGCATAAACACTCCCACCAATGCCCAGCGCCACGAAGCGACGGGCCTGTGACAGTCCCCCTAGCGTTAAACTGCTGATTGAATCGTTTAACCGATAGGTGTCTCTGCCAGAGACGCGCCCCCACAGCCACTCTGCGGCGATGGCGAGTAAAAAGAAGGGCACGGCGGTCGCGATAAGATTCATCGGTCGAGTATACCGAGGTGTTTTCAGAAACCCCATGCCAAAAGCTCTGGCAAAACCGCGACACCGTGTCGTATCGAGCACTAAAAACGCGGCAATTGCTTGCACTTACCCGGCTTGTTGCTAGAGAGTGGAATACGGTTACCTTCACCTTTGAGACCTTTAAGATGACACATGCTTGTTTTCGCGCTGCACACACTGTTTTGGCATTTGCTCTGCTGACCCTGGGTTACTCGCTCAACGCACTGGCCCTCGA
>CAYVQI010000114.1:0-4825 GCA_964454155.1 uncultured Alteromonadaceae bacterium
TGGGGTGATACACAACGCGACGCTGATTGCCGAGTACTACAAACAGCGCCTGCCTAACTACCAAGTCTTTGATGAGAAACGTTATTTCAGCGAGGGCGATGCGCCCTGTGTTGTCGAGATTGCTGGCATGAAGGTGGGTATTACCATTTGTGAAGACATTTGGCATCGGGAGCCCGCGGACGCGGCGAAGCGAATCGGTGCGGAGCTATTGGTCAACTTGAACGCCAGTCCATTCCACCGCGGGAAGCACAAAGAGCGCTGGCAAGCGCTTGCGTCGCGAACCACTGAGCAAAAAATTCCAATGATTTATGTCAATCAAGTCGGTGGCCAAGACGAACTGGTGTTTGATGGCGGTTCGTTTGCGACCAACGCCGACGGTGAGCTGGCGGTCGTTGCGCCCGATTTTGAAGAGGGGTGTTTTGAAATTATGGTGGAGCGCACGGTCCGTGGGTTGGAGGTGGTTCCCGGCGTGACCGCGACCGCCTTGTCGGATGTTGCCGCCGTGTGGCAGGCGCTGGTGTTGGGTGTTCGGGACTACGTTGAGAAGAACGGTTTTCCCGGCGTCGTGCTGGGGCTTTCAGGCGGAATCGACTCTGCAGTCACCTTGGCCGTCGCGGTTGATGCTTTGGGCGCTGATCGTGTTCAAGCGGTGATGATGCCCTTTAAATACACGGCTGAAATGAGTGTGGCGGACGCCGGTGAGCAAGCCTCGATTATGGGTGTTGAATACGACGTCATTTCCATAGAGTCGATCTATGAGGCATTTATGGCCGGATTAACCGGCCAGTTTCACGGCTTGAGTGCCGATACGACAGAAGAGAATTTGCAGGCCCGCTGTCGTGGTGTGCTCCTGATGTCGATATCGAACAAGAAGCACCGTCTCGTATTGACGACGGGTAACAAAAGTGAACTGGCGGTGGGGTATTCCACGCTGTACGGCGACATGGCCGGTGGATTTGATGCGTTAAAGGACTGTCCAAAGTTACTCGTCTACGCGCTTGCCGCCTACCGGAACACCTTGAGTTACTGCATACCGCAACGCGTTATCGACCGACCGCCATCGGCTGAGCTTGCGCCTGATCAAACTGATCAAGACAACTTACCGCCTTACGAAGAGCTTGACGAAATTATTGAGCGTTACGTGGAAAGTGATCAGAGTGTTGAGCAAATCGTGGCGGCAGGCTTTGCTGAAAACGACGTTTCACGGGTCGTTAGGCTGATTGATCTGAACGAGTACAAAAGGCGTCAGGCACCCGTGGGTGTCAGGATAACCACACGTGGCTTTGGAAGAGACCGCCGCTACCCAATTTCGTGGGCGTGGCGTAAGCGCTAAGACTCGAATCCCGGCCGGTAGTCGAACTGAGGTGCCTTGGGTGGGTCTAGAAGACCGAATGAGGCTTGGTTGAGCCAGGATCGCTCGAGACCGTCGAGGTCATAGCCGCCTTCGAAGTTGCACTCACCGTCTAAATTTGGGTGCTGAGGGTAATTTAAGCAGAGCACCCTGACGACATCACTGGCCAACGAACTCATGTCCAGTAACGTGTAAGCTTGCGCCATCACGGCAAGGCCGTCTGCCACTGCAGTCGTCTCCTGCATATTCTCGACGACGTTTTGGCCTCGCTTGAGTGCGGCCATGTAGGCGCCACGCTTAAAGTAATAGTTGGCCACATGGATCTCATGGCGCGCCAGCATATTGCGAATGTAGACCATGCGGGCTCGTGCATCCTGTGCGTAGCGACTGCTGGGGTAGCGGTTGAGTAGCTGAGAAAACTCGCCAAAGGCTTCTCGAACGCCCGTAACGTCTCGCTTGGAGTCGTCACTGGGGATGAGCGACGCGAGGAAGTTTTTGTTGAGGTCGTAGGCGGCCACCCCTTTCATGTAAAACGCGTAGTCAACACTTGGGTGCTGCGGGTGTAGGCGAATAAAACGATCCGCAGCTTCAATGGCGGCCTCATTTTGGTATGCCCCATGGTGCGCGTAAATCAACTCAAGTTGCGCCTGCTCAGCATACTTGCCAAAGGGGTATCGACTCTCAAGCTGCATTAATGCACTAATGGCGAGGTCGAAGTTTGAGGTGTCGATGTAACGCTGCGCCTGCCGATACATTTGCTGCTCGCCTGAATTGGTATCGACTTGTAACTCGTCGCCGTTACCAAACAGCGAACAACCCGAAAGGCCAAAGCTCACAACAAGTAGCAGGGCGTTCCACTTCACCCCAAAAAAAACAGGCTTTATCACTGAAGGTGCTTCCATCTGATAGCATCACAATCTGACATTCTAACCCGTGGTTTCACTTTGATCACACCACTCATTTTATTTGGCGGCCATCATGTCGGTTAATAGTAAAAATGTTGACCTTTTAGAGGCCCGCATTCCCATTCAATCGCACGGTATGCGTTTGGACCAAGTTGTCGCCGAGTTGTTCCCCGATTACTCGAGAAATCGGTTAGCGACGTGGATAAAAGAAGGTCGCCTCACGGTAGACGGTAAAACGATGAAGCCGCGCGATAGGGCTTTGGCCAGTGCCCATGTGGTTTTGGAGGTTGTTGATGAGCCCGTCATTGACTGGCAGCCGCAGACAATCCCGCTGGATGTGATCTTTGAGGACGAGCACATTCTCGTGGTCAATAAGCCAGCCGGCATGGTGGTGCATCCCGCAGCGGGCCACGCCGATGGGACGCTCGTCAATGCGCTGCTCGGTTATGCGCCCGAGCTCGATACACTGCCTCGGGGCGGCATAGTCCATCGTCTCGATAAAGAGACGTCAGGAATTATGTTCGTGGCGCGCTCGGCATTGGCGCACAAATCATTAGTGGCGCAGTTATCTGAACGAACAGTCTCTCGGACGTACTGCGCCGTGTGCACGGGCGCCTTAACGGGTGGCGGAAAAATCGATGCCCCAATCGATCGACACCCAACCGCGCGCACTAAGATGGCGGTTGTGGCCGACGGTAAGCCCGCGGTGACGCATTACCGCATTGCGCATCGCTTTAAGCATTACACGCAGCTACAGGTGAATTTAGAAACCGGACGAACACATCAGATTCGTGTCCATATGGCGCATCGCAAGTGGCCCTTAATTGGTGACCCTGTCTACGCCGGACGTCAGCGGATTCCCGCGGGCGCGTCTGAAGCACTGATCACTGCCTTGCGAAATTTTCCAAGGCAAGCACTTCACGCTCAAGCACTTGAGTTTGAGCACCCGGCGACCGGCGACTGGCTGGAGTTCGAGACTGAGCTGCCTGATGATCTTGTCGAGCTTCTAGAGGTTCTGGACAGTGAAGACCGTTTTGGCGGTTAGCGACTTATCATCGGACTGGATGCGCCCTGATGTGGGCGTTGTGGGAGTCGAGATCCTCAGTACCACGCGATTGGGTGGGGTCAGTTCCGGGTGCTATGAGGGACTGAATCTTGGTGACCATGTGCTTGATGACCTCGAGTGTGTTCGGGAAAATCGAGCGCGCTTAGCTGCGCAACTGCCCGATGAAACGACGATCACTTGGTTAACGCAGGTGCACGGATCCCGAGTCATTTACGCCCCAGCCGACTACGCGCTGGGCGTTCAGGCCGATGCGGTCTGGACCGATATTCCAGGTTGGGCGTGCGCCATTATGACGGCGGACTGCCTACCCATTGTGCTCGCTGACCAAGACGGTCGATGCGTTGCTGCGATACACGGTGGCTGGCGGAGCCTCGCTGACCAGATCATAGAAAAAACAATCGAGGCGTTGCCGGTAGAGCCGTCATCCTTAGTCGCCTGGCTCGGTCCTGCGATTGGGCCTAGCGCCTTTGAGGTGGGTGGTGATGTGCTTGCCGCGTTCTATCTGTCGGAGCAGGATCTATCGGTTCATGCCATTCCTGGAACGCCTGAGAAATACTTTTTGGACCTTAATATTGTGGCGGGCAGGCAACTTTTAGCGCTGGGGCTCCAGCCCGAAAATATCACCGGAGGAGATCGCTGCACGTTTTTGGATGCGCGACGGTTTTACTCCTACAGACGCGATAAGCAAACGGGTCGTATGGCAACACTGGTTTACTTCACGTAACGACCGCAGAACTTTTTTCCTTTTCAGAGGCCTTGAAAAAGCCCCTACAAATCCCATGTCTATTATCCAGAGGACAGTAAAGCGCGAGTATCGGTGCGCTTGAGGAGAGAGACATGCGAATGGATAAACTGACTAATCCACTCCAACAAGCCCTTGGCGATGCGCAATCGCTCGCAGTGGGACGTGACCACTCGATGATTGAGCCGGCACACTTAATGAGTGCATTTTTAAATCAATCGGGGGGTGCCATTGCGCCGCTTCTGCGAAAGATAGGCGCAAACCTTGTTGGGTTGAAAAGCAGTGTGACTGACGCATTGGATAAGGTCCCCGTGTTGGCAGACACTATGGGTGATGTTCAAGGTTCTCAGGCCTTGGGGCGCCTGCTTAATCGAGCCGACAAACTGGCACAAGATCGCGGCGATGCGTTTATTTCGAGCGATATCGTGTTGCTTGCGATGGTTGAAAAGAGTTCGCCGCTTGCCCGCCTGTTGGCTGATGCGGGTGTCAGCGAGGGTCCTCTCAAGAAAGCAATTGAGCAAGTTCGGGGTCGCGACAGCGTTCAGTCTGCGGACGCCGAAGAACACCGACAGGCCCTGGAAAAGTATACGATCGACTTAACTGCGCGGGCGGAGGCGGGTGAGCTTGACCCTGTCATTGGTCGCGACGACGAGATTCGTCGAACCATTCAAGTGCTGCAGCGTCGAACGAAAAACAACCCTGTGCTTATTGGTGAGCCGGGTGTTGGTAAAACCGCCATTATCGAGGGTTTGGCTCAGCGG
>CAYVQI010000115.1:0-4669 GCA_964454155.1 uncultured Alteromonadaceae bacterium
TGTCGGCGCCCGGTTCCGCGGGCATGGAAGCGGCGTTTGTGAACCTTCTCGAATGCGGTGACAAAGTCATTGTGTGTCAAAACGGCGTGTTTGGTGGGCGCATGAAAGAAAACGCCGAACGTTGCGGTGCAACGGCCATCATGGTCACAGACCGGTGGGGCGACCCAGTCGACCCAGAAAAGCTTGAAGCGGCAATCAAGGCCCATCCGGATGCAAAAGTGGTCGCGTTTGTTCATGCTGAAACGTCGACGGGCGTTCGAAGTGATGCGGAAACACTGTGTCGCTTGGCCAAATCGGCAGGCATGTTGGTCATTATGGATGCGGTGACCTCGCTGGCCGGCATTGATCTGAAGACTGATGCGTGGGGGGCTGATGTCGTCTACTCGGGCACACAAAAGTGTTTGTCAGGCCTGCCAGGAATCTCTCCAATTACCTTTAGCGAGGACGCTGTTACGACCATTCAACAGCGCACTCAAAAGGTGCAAAGTTGGTTCTTGGACATGAATCTAATCATGGGCTACTGGGGGGAGGGGGCGAAACGGGCGTATCATCATACGGCACCTGTTAATGCGATTTATGCGCTTCACGAAGCCTTGCTCATGCTTGAGGAGGAGGGGCTCGAGGCCAGCATTGCACGGCATCAAGACAATCACGCAATGCTTGCGGCCGGCTTATCCAAGCTCGGTCTTGACCTGGCTGTGTCTGAGCCATGGCGATTACCTCAGCTCAATTCAGTTCTAATCCCACAAGGCATGGACGACGCGACCATTCGGGCGCGCCTCTTGAATGAGTTTGACCTTGAGGTTGGCGCTGGGCTTGGAGAGCTTGCGGGCAAGCAGTGGCGTATCGGCCTGATGGGGACGAGCAGCAATGCAGTCAACATTAATCGCTGTTTGACCGCGTTTGAAGCAGTGCTGTCTTGACGACCTTTTAGCCCCGTTGTCATTGCGATACTGATTGGCGGGCTTACTAGCCAATAATTCATACTCGTTGCGGACAATTGGGCAGGGGCTGGCGTGCTCTGATGTGTTGTTTTACTAGAGCGCGCAGCACTGCGCCACTATCTGAGCGACGCAATCCTGATTTTTAGCGCCACGCAAAGCGCGGTTGATCGTAGTGAAGTACCCGTGTTGGCCTTCCGAAAATAGCCACTTCTCTGAACTGGTAGAGCATTGCTGCGGTCGGTGCAAAGATCTGGTCTACCTCAAGCTGCATTGACAAGATCTCTCGATCAGTCTCAGGGATGCGGTCAAACTGTGGGGCGTCAGGACGGGCTAGATCATCAAAGGTAATGGTATGGATTGACGCAACTTCACTTGGATTGGGTAACAACATCGCGATGTCGGTGTGCGTCCACGCAACCACAGGGGTGATGCGGTAACCGGAGCGGGTATTGTAGTCGTCGAGCACCCCAATAACAGCGTCCTTTGGGAGGTCTAAGTTGATCTCTTCTCGTACTTCACGAAGCGCCGCCATTTCCGCGTTCTCTCCTGGGTCAATGCGTCCGCCGGGGAGGGCCCATTGACCGCTGTGGGCGCGCAGTGTTCCGGCTCTGCGTGTTAAAAGCACAGCGAGCTGTCCTTGATGCTCAACCACCACCAGGGCAACCGCTGCCGAACGCAGCGCACCCAAAGGCTGCGGCTGCGGCTCAAGGGCTCGAACATTAGCCGCAATCTGCTTACGGGCTGCCGCAGTGAAACTCAGCTCGTCAAGCGGACGCATCATGACGTATACCCGGTTGACGTATTCACAGCGTTTTAGTGAGAGCTCGCGATTATCAGTTCAGTGCGGGCCCGGCGTCCTCGTTGCCGTAGCTATCCACTGCAGTCAACATGCAACTCACCAGTTCTTTTTCTGCTGCTGTGAGCTCGGGTTTCCAGACCTCAAAAATCAGCACTATTCGATCCTCGTCTGACCGATTCCAGGCTTCGTGCTCCAGCGTGTCATCAAACAAAAACGCCTCGCCCTCTACCCATGACCGAGTTTCATGACCGACTCTAAAGCCACAGTCACTGGGAATAACCAGCGGTAGATGACCGATTAAACGCGTATTGATCATGCCGTGGTGCGGCGGAATCGTGGCACCTGCCTTGAGTCGTGAAAACAGAATGTTGGGACAGCGTTGACCCGAGAAGACGAGCGGCAGACTGTTCATGACCTCGGTGGTGACGGGGCACAGCGCCTGGTTCTCTGGCACTGATGCGCCATTACGCCACAGATAGAGCGCTCCCCAGTCGTCATTGTTGGTCATGCCGTGAGCGTCAAAAATGGGGCGTTCTGTTTGTTCGGTCAAGTAAGGATCAAAGGATCGACCCTCGGCAATAAGCGCTGCAAGTTCTGCTTGGATCTCAGGAGTCCTGGCTTCAAGGTCGGCAAGCCATGGAAACAAGTCACGCGGGTAGAAGTCGTGCAGAGGCAGTCCAGGGAACATGATATGACGAGGCTCTGGGTAGTAAAGTTTTCGCTTCCCGAGCAACAAATCGACGGCACCTTGCATGCGTGGCGTGCAGCCTTCCTTGTCTAATAGGGATTGGACTTCCCCTGTCATATGCGCACCAAAGGCGTCTTGCAACTCTTGCACGCGTGTTTGTGCGCGCAGTAACTCCACGCGGAGTTCCTGAACCATGTCCGGGTGTGGAGGGCTTAACGCCAGTGCGTGTCGGTAGTAGGCTGCGGCTGCACGAGAATTATTTTGCGAGTAAAAGCTGTCGCCTTTCACAATGAAGGCGCGTGAGTTATTCGGCTGGTGTGCTATTGCACGATCAGCGGCTTGCTGCGCGGCATCGTAGTCGGCCATGTTGCGACTCGCTAATGCGATGACGCCCCAGACTGTCGCATCATCGAGTCCCAGATCTACAGCACTGTGAGCCAAGTCACGTGCGCGTTCAGGCTGGTCTGCTCGAAGTTCTTTAATGGCGTCACCCAACAGCTGTTGCGTGTCTGTACTTGAGGTTATTCCTATAGTCATAACGTGTGTCCGCGGAGATGTATTGATCATAAGGCACTGCATAAAAAAAGGGGGGCTTACGCCCCCCTTCGTGTAGCTTCTTAGCGTTTGAGCTTAGAACTTAACAGTCACACCAGCAAACAGATAGGTGCTCACGTCAAACAGACCTGGGTACGTGTTGTTGTTACCTGTACCAGTACCTGCCGAAGTGGTGACTGGAGCATCATCGCCCAGAATGTTGTTTGCACCGACTCGGATCTGAACGTTCTCGCTGTAGTCATAAGTTGCAGCTACATCGAGATAGTTACGCTCTTCCATTGAGTCTTCCAAGTAACCCTGTGGATCATCCAGACCGTAGAGGTCTGTTTCACCAATATGTCGCCATGTCGCTGAGACGTTGACGTCATAAGGAGTCATCCAAGTTGCGAGGAAACGGTGGTTGTACTCAGGTGCTGGCAGACCACATGGACCTGCGTAAGCGCCTGCACACTCAACCTTGTCATCTCCTGGAATCGCAACCGAGTAGTTGGTATCGAGGAAAGTGGCAGCGTAATCGAAGTTAATTGATCCCATGTCGTTCAGATCGAGCATGTAGGTCACGTTAAGATCGACGCCTTCTGTTGCAAACGTTGAAACGTTTACGTTCTGCTGGCTCAGACCCGAAAGACCACCGTCAGGTGCTTCGTTTAAGAGGTGAAGCGTACCGGCAGTGTCACGTGTAACGTTCGCGCAGAACGCGGGATCACCCGTTGTCAGGCAGCGATCGTACGATGTCTGTGCTGGGACGCTACCAATCGCATCTGATACTTCAATATCGAAGTAGTCGATAGAGACCGACAGGTTCTCAATCATGCTTGGCGTGATAACAACACCAAAGGTCGTTGTCTCGCCCTCTTCAGCAACCAAGTTCGGGTTACCACCCGTGATCAAGTTGAACTGACCGGCAGCACTGGGGTCAACACTTCCGTACTGTGCCGCTGACAGACCTGTGTTTGCACACTGGGCCTGAGTCGCCACTGGAGTGGGGCCAGAACATTGGTCACCGTCACCATTGACGGGTGCTAACTCAACGAGGCCTGTGTTAATGCCAACGTAGAGGTCGAACACGTTTGGTGCACGAATCGCAACGGCGTGGTTAAAGCGGAAGCGAACTTCATCGTTGGGTGCCCAGCTGATACCTGCAAAGTAGGTGTCGGCGTCAAACGAGTTAGAGACGCCGTTGCCGTTAGTCGTGTAGTCAGAGTAACGATAACCAGCGGTCAGACCCAGCTCCTGAATCATGGGCTTGCCCGTGATCAGTGGCATAGACATTTCCATGAAGACTTCTTCGACTTCAATTGAACCCGCGATAGGCAGTGTCGCACCACCAGTACCAGTCAGACCGCGACCGCCAGAGATCTTGGAGATATCGTCTGCCAAGCGACCGAGCTTGTCTTCACGCATTTCAAAGCCGACAAGGCCCGAGAGACCCGAGTCAGCCATGGGGCTTTGGATGCCCATGTTGGTGAAGTCACCTTCGATAGTACCGCCGAACACTGTTTGCTCAGTTTCGCCCGTTACGATGCCAACACCTGCGATAAACGCAGCAGCTTCGTCAGTAACAGCGGTTGTGCCGTCAGCATTTCGCTCAAAGATGTTCCAAGGCACACAGCCGCCACTTGAGTCCCGACAAACCGGGTTGCCGTTTCCGTCGTCGACGATGTAAAGCGCTTGTTGAACCCA
>CAYVQI010000116.1:0-4497 GCA_964454155.1 uncultured Alteromonadaceae bacterium
CGTCAAGGTGCTCAGTGAGCTGGGTGGTCAAGCGAAAGACAGCTGGGGACTGGGTCGTATTCATATGGAAATTTTTGAGGAGACTGCGGAACACCAACTGATTCAGCCGACGTTTATCACCGCGTACCCGACCGAGGTTTCGCCACTGGCGCGCCGCAATGACCACAACCCTGACGTGACTGACCGGTTTGAGTTTTTTGTCGGTGGTCGAGAACTTGCTAACGGCTTTAGTGAGCTTAACGACGCAGAGGATCAGGCCGAGCGATTCCGGGCTCAAGTCGCTGAGAAGGACGCGGGAGATGACGAGGCCATGCATTACGACCACGACTATATTCGGGCTTTGGAATACGGCTTGCCCCCAACTGCGGGCGAGGGCATCGGTATCGATCGCTTGGTCATGTTATTGACCAATTCCGCGTCGATACGCGACGTGATCTTATTCCCTCACATGCGTCCTGAGTGAATAACTAACGCCGTGTCGCTAAAAGACTGCTATTCTCCGCCAATGAACAGAGTCTCACGACACAGTCGCACTGCACTACTAGCACTTCTGACAAGTGGGTTACTGGTGGGTTGTCAGTCGACGCCCGTTTCAAACGCTTCTGTGGCGGCTCCTGCATCAACAATCGAGGCTTCCGCAGAGCAGACACCGGAACTTAATATCCCAGAGTCGGTGTTAGATGTGGACTGTAATTGCTCTGACCTGGTAGTCACGCCAGAGGAAACCGACTTTGACCGTGGCATTCGTGCGTTGGCTGCTCGCGACTATCCTCAGGCACGTCGGTATTTTCAATCTCACGCTAAAATTGATGCCCCAAGTGCCTCACGAGAAGCCGAAATAGGGCTGGCCTTCATCGCATTTTTAGGTGCAGACGGCAAAGACCAATCGAATTCTGAAGCGTTAGACGACAGAGCTGAAATTATGGTTCTGGCCCTCGCGTTACTGACGCAGCTCGAAAGTCAGGTATCTCGGCTCGATGAGGTCAATATTAAGCTTGCGAGCGACCTCGAAAAGCGAGAGGCCGTGCTCAAGCGGTTACGCGAGCTTACACTGGGCCAACTGGAAGACTGACGTCAAACCGAGAGCCCTCGTTGGGTGATGACGTCAGCGCCACGGTCCCTCCCAGCATATCGCAAAAGTTACTCACAATTGCCAAACCCAAGCCGGTCCCACCATAGTTGACGCTGGTCTTACTGTCGGCCTGAACAAACGCTTGGAAAACCTTCGCCTGTTGTTCCTCGGTCATGCCGATACCACTGTCCGACACACTGAGCGTAAAACGCTCGTTTTCTACGCTGGCATCGACAGTAATCGTGCCATTTTTTGTAAATTTGCAGGCGTTTGAAAAGAGGTTGGTCAGTATTTGCTGAACTTTAGCCGCGTCACTGTCGATGTCGATGTCCTTTGCGGCCTCAATATTCAAGTCAAGTCGATTGTTATTTTGCGCCAGCAAGGGTGACAGCGCGTCACACACCTGGACCACAAGACCGGCAACATTAAACGGCTCATAACTGACCGACATTTTCCCTGTTTCGATTTTAGAAAGATCGAGAATGTCATTGATCAATGTGAGCAGCTGGCGGCCCGAAAAAATAATGGTGGTGAGGTCATGGTGGTGTTGATCTCGGTCAATCGCGCCGCCGTCGCTGAGTTCATCCTGAAGCATTTCGGAGTAGCCGATAATGGCGTTTAGAGGCGTACGTAATTCGTGTGACACGTTGGCTAAGAACATGCTCTTGGCCTCATTAGCGGCTTCGGCATCTGCTCTGGCTTCGTTGAGGTCAGACATGGCGGTCTGAAGCGAGGCGGACATTTCGTTGAAGGTCTGGGCGAGATTTGCGATCTCACCTGCGTCGCGATTCTCATCGATTCGGTGAGTCAGGTCTCCAGCGCCAAATCGCTCAACACCGACCCTCAGACGAAATAACGACGCATTAGTGGTCCGTATTAACGTGAGTATCAGGATTAAGGTGATCGTGATCGAGCTGATAAAGGCGATAATGGTAATGCGGTCGGTCAACTGAATGGTGTTGTCAATGACCGTCGATCGCTCCAGTGCGACCGCATTTTGTTTGTCTGCCAATAGACGCAGTTTATCGACGCTGGCGTCATAAATGGCTGCTGTGAGTTGCGTTGGGAGCGCGCCATTGTTGTAGTTTTGATAAAAACGCGCCCATTCGTTTAACAGGTCGGACGAAACTTTATAAAAATCGCGAAATGCCGCTTCGGTTTGCACGTCGCTCAATCCGCCTAAACCCCGCAGCTGATCGGAGATGGCCGTGAGTTCTGCATTGGCTTGATCGCGCTGGGTGGACCGAATAGGTGCATTGGTTTCGCGCAGCGCGGCAAGCACTTGAACTCGCTGGTGCTCCGTTGTCAGTCCTTGCTGAATGCTCTGGACCAAGGCTGTCGCTTCAGTCGCATTTCGATACGCCAGAACGCTCTCGCTTCGCGCGTAGCTTCCCCATAAGTGGGTTGCCACGTTGAATGCGAACAACATAACAATCGATGCCGACGCCAAATAGAGCCGGGCTTGTAGCCCCAGTCGCGCTGTGATCATCAGTCAATTGCCCCCAAGAATTGATAAATTTTGGCAAGTAGAGCGGGAAAGTCGATAGGCTTCGTTTCGTATTCGCTGCAACCGACGCTCATTGCGCGCTCGCGATCTGCGGCCATCGCGTGGGCCGTTAATGCAATGATGGGTATGTGGGCGATCGTGGGGTCGGTCTTTGCTTTCTGGGTCGCTTCCCAACCGTCAAGCACGGGGAGCGTCATATCCATGAGTACCACGCCAGGTTGGGCTGTGCGCATGGTCTCAAGCGCCGTTTCGCCGTCTTGTGCCGTAATGACTGTCAGACCCGCCCGACTGAGTCTTCGGGTTAACATGTCCCTGTTGATATCATTGTCTTCAACCAGTAAGACTTCAGAATTAGGCATTGGATGTGCTCCCTACTATGGGGTAAACGGTGAGCAATTCCTCGATTCCCTTTGCCTTAATCGTCCGACTCTCACCCGCTACAAAGTGATCACCGTTCAGCGCCCGATACGTTTGCTCTGAGATCAAAATTTCGTGAGGTCGCGCATCGTCTTCGATTCGCGAGGTCAGATTCACCTGATGGCCGACAAAGCCGTATTTTGAACGACGCTCTGAACCAATATTACCAGCGACGACTTCACCGGTATTGAGGGCAATCGCCATCTCGATAATGGGCAGACCGTCTGCAATGTTTTCCGCGTTAATCTCAGCCATGGCCTCTTGCATCTGGATCGCACAGTTGACGGCCTTCGTGGCATGATCGGCTGACACCGATGGTGCGCCAAAAGCCGCCAATACGGCGTCACCCAAAAACTCATCAATCGTACCGCCGTGGTGGAGAATGATGTCAGTCATCTTTCCAAGGTAACGGTTTAAGAGTGCCATGACCTGCTCGGGCGGCAAATGCTCCACCAGTGTTGTGAAGCTACGGATGTCACTCATCATCAGCGTGACGTGGCGTAAGTCGCCACCCAGTTTTAGCCCCTCTGGCTTTTCCAAAATCTCCTCAACAATTGCATCAGAGATGTACCGGCCGAAGGTTTGGCGGATAAATTGTTCGCGTTTTTCAAGCTGCTCGCGATAGGACGCCTCTTTATCGTGCCACCGCTTGCGCTCGATGCCTGACTTGATGCGCGCGGTGAGCAGCACCGCGTTGACGGGCTTAAGGAGGTAGTCGTCAGCGCCGACCTGAATACAATCAATAATTTGATCCATGTCCTGTCGACCTGAAATCATAATGACGGGGATCGCGCGCAGGTCCTCATCACTTTTAATTCGCGCAAGCACCTCTCTACCGTCTGTCCCCGGCATCACGAGGTCAAGTAGCACGAGATCGACACGCGTTGTGGCTAATGTTGCGAGTGCGGCGTCTCCGGAATTCGCGGTGACGATGGTGCAGTCCATTTTTCGGAGCAAACGCGACATGAGATCAAGATTTTCGGGCATGTCGTCAACGATGAGGATCGTGCAATCTTCGAAGGTCTCCGTAGAGCGGTTGCTCGTGGCTGCGTTTGAGGGCGCCTTCGTCGCAGTACTGAGTAGCGCGGTCATCTCGGTAAGACCTTTAACCAACGGTGCGATCGCCTCGTCCTCTGATTCCAGCAACATTTCAGCGTAGCCTTTGACTGCCGCGATGGAATTGAGCATGTCGTGTTGGTTTGCGTCATTGCTCTCAATCATGGTGTTGAGGCGTTCCATCGCGTCTTTCAGAGACACAATATCCTCTGAAAGATCATCACTGCACGAGGTGTGGAGCCCGGTAAGCGTTGGAATGAGGCGCTTACCGAGCTGAGAAACCTTTCTTAAAGCCTGTTTCGACACAAAAATGGACCAATTACTGGGTGAAATCGACCTAAAGTATATCGCGCTTACGACTTTCCACTAGTGGGGATAGGCGAGAGCGACAGCTTCAGTTAGAATTGTGAATATTCCACAATGAGTATGGTGTCATGCTGGACCA
>CAYVQI010000117.1:0-4448 GCA_964454155.1 uncultured Alteromonadaceae bacterium
TTATTTTTGAGGAGACCGTGCTGGGGGAGTTAATCGTTTGTTACGTCGACTATTTTGAAACAATAGAGCCCAACCACCCCTTTGTCCGGGCCATCGCCTCTCGTGAGCAGCTCAAGCGATCAACCGGTAACTGGGCGGTTGATCAATCGGGCGATAAAGTCAAAGCCGCCAACCCGGTTGATAAGTAACGCTCAGCGGTTACTGTCGTAGCGGGTTGCTTCACTGAGCTTGACCACGTCTAGTGAGTCGGTAATCTCCCTTGTATGAATAATAAGAATTTTATCCGGTGCTTTGCGGCATTTTCTATCGCAATGGGCTGCGTTCACTTCGTTCTCGAGACCTTGTTTACGGTGCAGTACGGGCAGTCGCTGACCGGCTTGTTGCCCGACTATATTGCTGTCGCGCTGTTGCTGTGGGCCGGGGTGAGCGTTCGAGAGCAGGTTCACACCGTTGGTTTATTGTGCGGTGCGTGGGGGTTTGCTCTGTGTCTTCACTATCGCGCCTGGGCCTGGCGGTTTGAAGCAGTCTTAGCCGGTGAAGCATCGGCGGTGGTTGAAACCACCATGCATGTTTTGTCCTATACAGCGCCAATCTCCATTTTGTCTTTTGGGATGACTTTGTATTTTTGTTCGCGCGCTCAAACACGCGAATGGTAAGCGCGCCTTGTGAGGCTCCTGAAGGCTTCCCCGCAAATAAGTGTTATTTCAGCCGCGCGCAAGACCGAGGCTTAGCATGTCAGTAGCGCTCGTTAGACGCACCTTCCTCGCGCTGTCCGCGGTTCTCGCCCCAGCGGCAGTCCTGATGGGTTGTGCACCGGCTGGTCGTCAAGAAGTGAGGCACATACTGCCTTGCGTTACTGACACGCAGCTTTGGGTGTCGGTGTCCCTTGCGCGTCCCGAGACCTCGCTGGCGCTGATGATAGGCGGACTGTCTTGTCCGGGTCGACCCATGGACAGTGAGGGTCGGCACTTCGCATTTTCAGCGTCGGCACTTGAGCCTTCAACAACGTATCAACTTCAGTTGGTCTCAGAGGAGCGAGTAATAGGCGATATGTGGCCCTTGAAGACATTTCCCGCGCAAACTGACGACGTGGCGTCCTTGCGCCTTGGCGCATTTACCTGCGCCGGCGGCGGCGATGGATTTGGCTTTAATGGGCTGCAGTTTTTCAAGCCCCATGCGTTTCGGCAACGGTTGTTCGACGACTTATTGAGCCGGTCGCCCGAGGCGGTGATTGCCATTGGTGATCACATTTACTGGGATCTGCGTGGCGGTGAAATACCGCCGCTGGGGCGACGACGATCGGCCTTGGTACGGTGGGTTATCGGTGCGTATTTACGTGCACGATACGGTGCCTTTGACCGCACTTCGCCGCTGATCGGCACCACCAACGAGCGGGTATTGAAACGCATTGCCAATGAACAAATAGCCGATCTGTATGGGACACGGTTTAAATCAACGCCCATTTTTTTTATCTCTGACGATCACGACTACTTTGAGAATGATGACGCCGAAAAAGAGTTAGTGACGTTTCCTGCGGATGATTTTAGTCGAGCGGCCCATGACGCTGTGGCAGACCTGTACTATCCCCCACTGCCCAACGCACCGTCGAAACCGTTTGAACGATCCTTTGGTGTAATGCGCTATGGGTCTTTGTTTGAGGCGCCTTTACTGGATTGTGCGGGGCACATGACAATCAGTGGACCCTCGCCGGTGCTCTTGCCCGCCTCCGTTGAGCAATGGGTCATTGATCGAATTAAGTCGTCTAACGCGACGCACTTCGCGCTGGTGCCCTCGCACCCGTTTGGCTGGACTGCGGGTAAGTGGCGCGAGTGGTATCCTGACGTTGTGGCGCCCGAGGGATTCACGGGTTTAGTGACCAATGAGCTGTTGGGCGCGACCCAAGGGGAATTGACGAGTGCGGCAGAAAAGTACTTGTGGCAACGAGGCTGGTGGGCACAGCACCAAAGGCTGTTAAGCGCACTTGCAAGTCGTCCGCGGTCCCGATTTACGTTTTCGGGTGATGTTCATGCGCAAGGGGCGATAGAGATTGACCGCAGCGGGGAGCTGAATTTTAGCGATGCGCCGCTGACGTCAATACTGGTCGGGCCTGTCAGTACGTCAGATGGAACCTGGCCGTCATTTGCGCGCGGTCTGTCCGCCAGCCTGCCGGCAGACTTGCAAGCATCGACCTTGGCGGTCACCGACGAGGTCAATGGATTTACGATATTCGATATTTCAAAGGAGCGCGTCACTGCGACCTTGTATAGCTGCGGTGGTTACGACTCAAAGAGTGCGGACGACGGCAGTGTCAAACGGACCATTGAGTTGGTCCTCAGTTAAAGGATAGGTATTTTGAGTCAGTTTGACCCTGAAAATCACTCGCACCGTCGGTTCAATCCACTGACGGGGAGTTGGGTTCTCGTCTCTCCTCACCGCAGTAAACGGCCGTGGCAGGGCCAAGAAGAGCGACCGGCTGTTGATGCTCGCCCCGCCTACGACGCGAATTGCTACCTCTGCCCCGGTAATGAACGCGCCGGGGGTGTCAAGAATCCGGATTACTCGGGCCCCTATGTTTTTCAGAATGACTTCAGCGCGCTGTTGCCCAACGTGCCTTTAAGTGCTGCGGCAGATCATGAGCTCTTAGTTTCGGCGAGTGAGTCCGGCCTGTGTCGCGTTATTTGTTTTTCGCCGCGTCACGACCTGACGTTGCCGCAGATGAGTCACGAGGAGCTCTGCAAGGTAGTGGACGTGTGGGCGGCGCAGTATCAAGAACTTGCCGCGATCGATGGCATTAACCATGTGCAGATCTTTGAAAATAAAGGTGAGGCCATGGGATGCAGTAACCCACATCCCCACGGCCAGATATGGGCTCAACAGACTGTCCCAGACGAGGCTGCGAAAAAAACGCAGCGCATGCAGGCTCACCTTGAGAGGACCGGACGCACATTGCTGGGTGATTACCGAACCGTTGAGCTGGAACGCGCGTCACGGCTTGTTTGCGAGAATGAGAGTTTTGTTGCGCTGGTGCCGTTTTGGGCAACATGGCCGTTCGAGACGCTCGTTTTGTGTAAGCGTCACGTGCGAAACTTGAGCGATATGGCTGATGCAGAGCGATCTGATTTAGCCGTCATTCTTAAGCGACTGACCACGCGGTACGACAATCTGTTTGAATGCAGCTTTCCGTACTCGGCGGGAATGCATCAGGCTCCTACGGACGGTGCAAAGCATGATGCCTGGGACTGGCATATGCATTTTTATCCGCCACTACTGCGTTCGTCGTCGGTCAAGAAATTCATGGTGGGCTATGAGATGCTGGGTGAGCCGCAGCGCGACATAACGCCGGAAGCGGCGGCAGAACGGCTAAGGGCACTTTCTGAGACGCATTACACGCCCTAACCGCGATCCGTGTTAGGGCGTGAAGTGCACAGTGAGCAGGTCGACGTACCCTCAGGGAAGGGTTCGAAATTCGCCGGGTTCCAGCGTCCAAAACCTCTCCGGATCAATCTGCGCACCGGACAGCGCTTCAGTTAAATCCGAGAGTGGTTGATCCACAGGTTCCCACGTCAGCTGAAAGACGCCGAAGTGGATGCCCAGGCTTTGCTGGCTGCGGAGATCCTGATGCGCGATCACCGCTTCTTTAGGATCCAAGTGAATGGACTGCATAAACCACCGTGGCTCATAGGCACCAATAGGGATAATACTCAAAGCAAAGGGCCCGAAACGCTCCCCCTGCTCTCTAAAATGAGGTGAGTAACCGGTGTCGCCAGCGAAATAAATATTCCCTTCATCAGTCTCGATCACAAAGGAGCCCCAGAGGGTCCTCATTTGATCATGTATGCCTCTGGCTGAGCGATGCTGACACTCGACAAAGTGAACGCGTGCCGAGCCCACCGAGATCGCTTGGTCCCAGTCCAATTCAATCGCTTTAGAGTAGCCGACACGTCGCAGTAATGAGGCATTTCCTAGTCCCGAGATGATCACGGGCTCTTCATCTTGGTGTTGACGCAGTGCCTCAAGGGTCTGCGTGTCGAGGTGATCATAGTGGTTGTGACTGACAAGAATCAGGTCAATCTCAGGGAGATCCTCTATCGCCACCCCAGGCGGTCGGATACGCTTGGGCCCAGCGAAGGTGACGGGGCTGGCTCTCTCTGACCAAATGGGATCAGTAAGGATGTTCAGTCCGCTCACTTGTATCAGGACGGTGGCGTGGTTGATATACGTGGTCCGAATGCCCTGTGTCACGCGATCAGGAATCGCTGCGACCGCCGGATTGATGACGGATTCAGGCCACTCCGCCTCGCTCCAAAGGCTCTCCCACAAAAAGCGGCTGATATCGGCCAGTCCCTTGTCGGAACCGTCGCGGTTATAAAAGCGCTTGCCGTCTGAGTGGTCACTCAGGGGGTGCTCTTGCTGGCCGATCATCGTACAAGCGGACAGCACAGCAACCA
>CAYVQI010000118.1:0-4442 GCA_964454155.1 uncultured Alteromonadaceae bacterium
CAAACGTGGGATGCGGGCCTTGGTAACGGGGTGTCCGAGCCGGTGTTTGTTGAAGCGCGTGGCGATGCGAAAGAGGGCGAAGGGTGGTTACTTGCGACGGTCTATGACCATCACTCGTCGACCTCGTCAATGGTGATTCTAGACGCAGAGCGGGTCGAGGAGGGTCCAGTGGCCACCGCCAAATTAGATCACCGAATACCCTTCGGATTTCATGGAAGTTGGCGCCAAAATAAGTAAGCCGGTTTACTAAAACTTACTCAAAAAAGGGATTGATTTACCCACGATATTGTTTTTTTATGGCCTCATATTCGGGGCCTCAAAGCCTCGCTTAAGCACGAGGGGAAAAATGATGGTGACGGCGACTAAGAATGCGTTGCATCTTGATTTTCAATGGCCCGATGGCGGTGATTTTTCTGCCCCGGTTTTGTGGCTGCGAGATGTCTGCCCCTGCTCGTCATGTCGCGTCACTCAAACCCAAGAAAAAAGATTTCATCTTGCCTCGCTCGATTGCGTTGTCGCTGAGGCGATAGACCCGACCTCCGAAGGCGTCACAATTTGTTGGGTGGATGGTCATACGAGTTACTACTCCAGAGCATTTTTAGAGGCGACTCGCGCGCGAAGGACGCCAACATGGCAGCCGTGGCGCGAGGATTACTTTCCGGATGCCTACGACTTCTTGGCCTTTCAGTCAGATGATGACTGTGCGACATCGGCCATCACCGAATTTTTGACGTCGGGGGTGTTATTACTGAGCGGCGCTGGGCAGGAAGACGACACGCTTGAGCGACTCTCTGAGCGTTTGGGTCCCGTTCGAGAGGTTTTGTTTGAGCGTATTCATAACGTCAGAGTCGACCCTCATGGTTACAATGTGGCGCACACGAGCCTGCCGCTGCCGCCTCACAACGATTTCGCCAGTTACTCCTGGCCACCCAGTGTCCAAGCCCTTCATATGCTGGTCAATGATGCTGTCGGTGGGAACTCGACGATACTCGACGGCTGGGGTGTGTTGGAGGGCTTTAGGCGAGATGATCCCGAGGCATTTGACGTGTTATGCCGTGTTCCGGTTCCGTTTCGTGAGTTCGATGAGCGCAACGAGACCTTCGCCTGTGAGCCGATTGTGCAACTCAATGCTCAAGGCCAGGTCGTTATTTTCCGGTATTCAAATCAGTTAATGCAGGTTATGGATCATCAGGACCCAGAGACAGCGGCGTTTTACGGCGCTTATTACGCGTTGAGCCGGCGGCTTCTTTCTACGAACTTGTCGCGAAGCTTTAGACTGGAAGGCGGGCAAATTTTAATCGTTGCCAGCCATCGAATTTTGCACGGTCGAGAAGCGATCGAGAGCGTAGGAAACCGCCATTTACAAGACGCCTATTTCGAGCATGATAACGTACGCAACCGTTTAACCGTGCTGGCGCGATCACATGACTGAAGTTTCTTTTACCCAAATGAAAGACGGCACTCAAGCCGACTATAAAATGTTGGAGCAACTTGAGTCTAACCACATTCGAGGCCTGCCTGATCGAGTTCTGGCTGCACTGGCGGCATTATCCGACGGCTTGGCCGGCTATAAAATTGACCGACTTCAACATTCGCTGCAGACCGCGACGCGTGCCCAAGCAGACGGCGCCAGCGTCGACTGGATTGTTGCCGCGCTGGTTCACGATATCGGTGATGATTTAGCACCGTTGAGTCATTCCGAATTCGCCGCAGCATTGCTCAAGCCGTTTGTCAGCGAGGAAATTGTTTGGGTGGTTGAAAAGCACGGTCTTTTTCAAGCGTACTATTACGCACACCACACCGGTGGTGATCGCCACGCGAGGGACAAGTACAAAGGACACCCACACTACGAGCGTTGCGTTCACTTTTGCGAGGTTTGGGATCAAGCGTCCTTCGATCCCGCCTACCCGACACGACCACTTGAGTACTTTGAACCCATGGTGCGTCAGGTGTTTTCCAGATCCATGGGCTAATGAGCGATCGGTGTTCATCGCCGTACTGCCTTGCTCTCACGCCACAGTGACTTCAAACTGTATTGTTCACACGAAGTGGCGTCATCATGATCAGCTTTTTTGAGGCTCAAAACAGCATTCGAATACTCTGCGAGGACTGGTTAAAAGATCAGCCACCGACTTCAGAACGTGTCCCGTTGATCGAAGGGCTGGGCCGCTATTTGACGGAAGATCTCGTTGCACCGCTGGACCTGCCCCTAAGTGATGTCTCTGCAATGGACGGCTATGCACTATGTGCGCAAGAAAATAATCTTCCCATCACTGTTTCACAGCGGTACACCGTGATTGGCGAGTCACGAGCGGGGTTGCCCTATGCGGGGCGGCCGCTGGCTCCAGGCGAGTGCATCCGGATCTTTACGGGCGCGGTGGTTCCGCAGTCGAGCAGCACGGTGGTCATCCAAGAGAATGTATCGCCTGTTGAACCTGATTTAATCGAAATTCAAGCGTCCGCTGACGTGGGGTCCAATATACGTCGGCAAGGCGAAGAGATTTGTAAGGGCGCCTATTTGGCGCGGGCAGGGGGACAAATGACGCCGAATAAGGTGCCGCTCCTCGCCAGTCAGGGACTCGCTGACGTAACCGTACGACGCCGATTGCGTGTCGCGATTTTTGCGACCGGCGATGAGCTTAAAAAACCGGGTGAGGCACTTGGCGCCGGTGATATTTTTGAAAGTAATCGGGTGTCGATCCATGCAGTTCTTCACCGTTACCCCGTTGAGCTGATCGACCTTGGGGTGATTGAGGACACCCCTGAGGCCATTGCGGCGTGCTTGCGCGCTGCTGCGCTTGCTGCAGATCTGGTCATTAGCAGTGGCGGTGTTTCAGTGGGTGACTACGACTTTGTTCGATCGTGTGTGGAGTCCATGGGCGCACTCACTCACTACAAAGTGGCAATGAAGCCGGGTAAGCCGGTCTGCTTTGGGCATCTCGATCGACGCGATGGGGGTCGGGCTCTGTTCTTTGGTTTACCGGGTAACGCCGTCTCGTCCTTTGTCGTGATGACTGAGCTCTACCTTCCGGTCATTCAGTTACTGATCAGTGGTGATGATGTTGAATACCCGGCGCAACAACTGGCGATTGTTGATGCAGATATTAAACGACGTCCGGGTCGGCTTGAGTTTCAGCGAGGGGTTCTGAGGCGTGAGGTGCCTGATTCGAGTCCTCCGCAATGGCGAGTGAGCGCTTTTTCGAGTCAAGACTCACACCGCGTGTTGGGACTCGCACAGGCGAACTGCACGATCCGAATTCCTGCAGATGTGTCGCACATTCGGGCGGGCACAGAGGTTGTGGTTTCTGTTTTTCCTTGGTGCGACGGTGTTTAGAGGGTTTAAAAACGGATGAATGCGCCTCGAATAGAGATTAATTCGGTCGCGATATTGTCAGGCGGCGAGAGTCGTCGAATGGGCGTTGATAAGGCGATGCTCACGGTCGATGGTTTACCTTTGATTGAAAAGCAGGTGAGCAACGTGAGACGAGTCTTCGGTGATATCCGCGTGTTGATATGCTCAGGCTCGCGCCGATACCCCATTATTGATCACTATAACGTGACCTACCTCGATGATACTTTTCCTGCCGGAGGGCCTCTCGTTGGCATTGCGCAGGCGCTCCACTCGGCGTCACCTGAGGATGGCGATGAGGGGCACGTACTCGTCATCCCTTGCGACACGCTTATAGCACCGGACGAGATTTATAAGGCGTTGTCCTCGATCCCACCAAAACCAGAGGGGGTGGTGTTTCTGCAGGGCCAGCGTGCGCATCCCTTGCACGGAATATATTCCACCGCACTGGCCGACGCCGCATCAGCGTACTTGGCCAAAGGCGGTCGTTCCGTCATGGGCTTTTTAGATGGAGTGGCCGTTGAGCACGTGAGCGCACCGGCAGGCTGGCAGTCCTGCCTTAACGTCAACTCAGAACCTGACTTCAAACTGGCGCTTGCGGCTTTTTTTAAGCTGACTGAGTCTTGAGGGCACCGCAGACGGTGCGCAGACGCTGCGAAACAATCTATAGTAGGGCGTGAATCATTGCGCAGGAGCATGGGGATGAAGCGACGTGACTTTTTGACTGCTTTGAGCGGCACTGCTTTTGCAGTCGGCGCGGCACCCAGCTTGGGCCAGTACATTATTCCAGAAGGTCAAGTTAGGCTGGTGTTCAACGAGAACCCTTACGGACCCAGCCCTCGAGCGTTAGCCGAGGTCAAAAAAATACTCGCGCTCACTGCCTATTATCCGGACTCACCCTACGACTACCCGATACGCGACAAACTCATTGCCGCAATAGCTGCCAATCATGACCTAGGAGCTGAGCATTTGTTCGTCTCATCTGGGTCCAATGAAGGTTTACAGGCAGCGCTCATGGCCTACGGAAAACGGGGTGGTGTTTTAACGCCCGCGCTGACCTACGACGCGCACCTGGGTTATGCCGAAACCTTGG
>CAYVQI010000119.1:0-4430 GCA_964454155.1 uncultured Alteromonadaceae bacterium
GCTGACGTGTCGCCGTCAAAGGATAAAAACTGAGACATTTGTGTTCTTAGCCGGCTCACCCACTCCGACACCACGTCAGGTGTATTCAAGGCGCGCTCCTGTGCCTTAAAGCTGGGATCGCCAATCAAACCCGTCGCCCCACCGACCAGCGCAATGGGTGTGTGCCCCGCCAGCTGAAATCGTCGCAGCATCAACAACGGAACGAGCGAGCCAATATGCAAACTGTCAGCGGTGGGGTCAAACCCGCAGTATAAGGTCCTTGGTTTGTCGGCCAGCCACGCCTCAAACTGCTCGTCTCCCGTGGTCTGAAAGACCAAGCCCCGCGCTTTCAGATCCTGAAAAAAAGCCATTACTTACCCTTTTTTGTTTAAGTGACAGTGGCGCGCTGCGCTCAACTGACGTTAAGCCCCTTTCTAGCACTCACATTGCGTCTAACCATTCGTGAAGCCGCTATTGTCGGTTATGATGCAGGGCAATGAACAGCCCCACAACAGGGGCGGGGTATGGAATGGCCTTGCAACGCAAACCGAAAGGTGCCACGCGCCTAGAAAATAGTGCCGGATTATCGATTGATAAGAACCGCCTTCTTTGGGGCACTCTCAGTCTACTAATCTTAGTACTGCTATCACAGCTTTTCGTTGGATCGCCCGGCAGAGTTGTCGATGACGCTCAGCCCGTTTTTCCCAATCCATTACTCACCGCCACGACCCAAGTCTCGTGGGATGCAGTGACAGAAGGACAAATTCAAGCACCGGACAAGGCGCCGCTCCAATGGCATGACGTTACGGTGAGACGCGGCGACAATCTCAGTCTCATCTTCAGTCGCGCAGGTTTTTCCGATCGAGACGTCTTTGACGTCACGTCTAACGACAACACAAGAGCACTGAGAAAAATTTTCCCGGGACAGCTCATAGGCTTCGCCGCCAATGAAGAGCGCCAATTGGTTGCTGTGAGGCATATCGAATCGAGTCTTAAACAGACTGTTTACGCGAACATTGATGGTACGTTCGTCTCAGAAGTCATCATTCGAGAGCCTCAAGTAGAAGAGCGCTCGGTAGCGCTCACCATCGAAAGCTCGCTCTTCCTTGCGGGTGATCGAGCGGACCTCTCAGCCAATATCATCATGGAACTCGCCTCAATCTTAGGCGGCGTAATCGACTTTGCGCTCGATCCTCGCAAAGGCGATCAGATTACTATTTTATTTGAAGAGCACTTTCTCGATGGCGAGAAAATTTCAGACGGCAACATTCTTGCCACTTCGTACAAGACCTCACGACGTACAGTCGACGCATATCGGTACACCGACAGCCAAAATGTAACGGGGTATTACGACGGTGAAGGGGTCAGTATGCGAAAAGCATTTCTTAAAGCGCCTCTGGATTTTACTCGCGTCAGTTCGAGCTTTAACCCGAACCGGCTCCACCCCATTTACAAGACGAAGCGACCGCATCGGGGTACCGACTATGCCGCGCCAACGGGCACGCCCGTTTATGCCGCCGGTGACGGCAGAGTCGTGGAAGCGGGATACAATCGATCAAACGGCAATTACCTTTTTATTCAGCACGGGGAAGGCTTTAAAACCCACTACCTTCATTTGAATAAGAAGCGCGTCGCCCGAGGTGATCGGGTGAAGCAAGGGCAAGTGATTGGCACCGTCGGTTCAACGGGTGCAGCGACAGGTCCACACCTGCACTACGAGTTCCTGGTCAATGGTGTTCACCGCAATCCAAGAACGGTGCACAAGATATTACCCAAGGCAAAGTCCCTGCCCGAATCTGAGATTGCACTGTTTAAAGACGCCATCCGGCAACCCGTCCAGCGGCTAGCCTCCATGATCAACAGCGGCAACATGCCGGGGGCCGAGTGACCCAGCAGCGGCTCTTCATTGGACTGATGTCAGGCACAAGCGGAGATGCAATTGATGCCGCTCTTGTCGGCTTTGATACCGTGGGCCAACCGCACCTACTGATAGGCCATCAAGTGGCACTCTCCACGGCCATACAGTCGCGTATTTTTGACCTTCAATCAGGACTTGAAACTCATATCGAACGTGTATGTGAGCTCGACGTCGACATGGCGGATCTTTATACGAAAGCGGTGAACGAGCTGTTGATCCGCTCTGGGACGGACAAGGCCTCGATTGAAGCCGTCGGAAATCACGGACAAACACTGCTTCATTATCCCAATTTAAGCCGCGCATTCACCTTGCAAGTAGGAGATAACCACCGATTGGCCGAGCGCACCGGCATTGCTGTCGTTGGTGATTTCAGGCGTCGCGATGTTGCGGCGGGCGGTCAAGGCGCGCCACTGGTTCCGGCATTTCACAAAACACTCGCAAAAAGGGGTGAATCTGCGATCTTTCTCAACATTGGCGGGATCGCCAATATCAGTGTCATTACCGCAGCAGGTGTTACTGGTTTCGATACAGGCCCAGGTAACACGCTTTTAGATGCATGGATTCGCCAGCACAAAAAGATGCCCTTTGATCAGGGCGGCGCATGGGCGGGACAGGGGCAAGTACTCGAGCCATTGATCAGTGAAATGTTGGCCGATCCCTACTTCTCACAAGTGGCACCTAAAAGCACAGGCCAAGACTACTTTAACCTCGCTTGGTTAGAACGATTTGAACTCAATGCCTATCGCGCGGAAGACGTGCAGCGCTCTCTTTTAGAGTTGACTGCGCGATCGATCGCAAGCGAGATCAACACGGCGGGCTGTCGTACGGTTTATCTCTCGGGCGGCGGCTATCACAACACTCTCTTGGTGCAGCGACTCAAAAACCTCATGCCACAGGCAAACCTAGACTCGAGCGACGCGCTCGGTGTCGATCCTGATTTTATGGAGGCTATGGCCTTTGCGTGGCTCGCAAAGCAATGTCTTGACGGTAAATACAGCGGTCTGCCTGAGGTGACGGGGGCCGTGTCTCCGAGAATCTTGGGGGTTGTTTTTCCAAGGCCCTAGCCGTACTTTTTAGCCGCCAGCAGGATCTCAACTAAATCGAAAATGAAGCGCCACAACCGCAAGTCGTGGTCGCGTTGGGGTTATTAACCACGAATTTTGCGCCCTCGAGCCCTTCGACATAGTCAATCTCTGAGCCCATAAGATATTGGTAACTCATCGAATCGATGAGTGCCGCGACGCCCTCTCGCTCAATGACCCAGTCATCCTCGGCGGTTTTTTCGTCAAAGGTAAAGCCGTACTGAAAACCTGAGCAACCCCCCCCCGTGATGTAGACGCGGAATCGCAGAGACGGGTTGTCCTCCTCCGCAATTAAAAATTGCAGCTTGCCAACAGCACTGTCCGATAAACTAATTTCAGTGGGGTCAAACCCTGCCACTACGGTCATAGAAATCTCCCGCCTTACACCTTGTCCACGACTGAAGACGCGGTCATCGTCGTGATGGATTCGACCTTAGCCGAGGCTGTCGAGTGCTTGAGGTTGCCGTCAATCTTACTGCCCATCGACATTTCAATGAGGTTGTAATACACATCGCCCGCAACCATCGCACCCTTCGTCAGCTCAAGATTTTCTGAGCTGTAGATATTGCCCTTCACCGAGCCACTGATCGATGTCGACGGCACACGAATCTCGCCCTCCACTGAGCCGCCCGCAACGACTCGCAGCAACGCAGACGCGCCAGGCTCAGCACTGATCGAACCAATGACGCGCCCTTCAATATCCAGGTTGCCCGAGAAAGTGATGTCACCAGAGACCGTTGTTCCTGCCGAGATTAAGGTCGTGCTTCCTTTAGCAGCTGCAGGCATCTGTGTTTGTTTATTTCTCATGACATCGCTCCTTATTTATTGCGTACTGTAAACAATCGAGCCGCTCCAGTCGAAATTCTGTTCGTATTGCCGCTTACGCGGGGACGACAATTCTATGCCAAAGCGAACCGTGGCGGGGGAAATGTTGTCTGGAATTGTCAGACTGCCCGATATTCGTTGAAAATACTTGAACGCCAGATCATGGTTCCCCGCATCTGAGTTCTCAAGCAGCACACTATTTTCCTCAACATCTAAAATCTGGATCCACAGCCGGCCGCGATAAAATTGACTTCCCGGGGCCAGGCGCTGGACCACTGCGCGATATTCCAATTGTCTTATTTCCGGATCCCAGTTGAGATCGGGCGGGCGAATTTTCACCGCACTCACGTCTTCCGTCGACGACATAATGTCTCTGTAGAAAACGAGCTCTCGCTCTAGGGCATCAACGCTGCGCGCTGACACCGACAGCTCTGTCCGCAAGCGATTTAGCGTTTCTTTGTCGACGGCCACACGCGTCTCTAACTTTGAAATCGTCTCCTTTAGACCGGCCTCGTCCAAGACTAAGGGCACGCGATCATCAAATCCCTGTTGGTAGCCCAAAAAGTAAGCGCCAATAGCAAACAACAGCACTGCAGATGCTGCGGCAATGCGGATCTGGCGCTGCC
>CAYVQI010000120.1:0-4377 GCA_964454155.1 uncultured Alteromonadaceae bacterium
TGGGTCGGTACTTTTCTAAATACGCCGTTCCCACCGGGATTGAAGCAACTCAAAGAAACAACAGCACCAGTGCCGCAAGACTAAACCGTCATCGGCGTGAGCACCAAGATTGATCATACCAGTAGCTAAGAACACCAATTACGAGCCCCGGGATGCCGGTCTTTTAGTCGTCGAGAATCAATGCAGGGTTCACTTGTGACCGCCGCTTGGCGAGAGAGACCCGATAACTTACTGAGGTGCGTGTCCCTACGTGTCAATCAATCAGTAAACCCTAAAAAAGTGGCGGCTTCGTCGACACCTTTACGATGGGAAATAACAGCATTAGCGGGAAACGTCTCGTCCGGCCAGCCCAATGCTACGGCCTTCATAATGACTTGATCCTCGGCAATCTTGGCGTGTTCGCGTACCACCGGGGACTGCATAATTCCCTGGCTATTAATCACGGCGCCCAATCCTCTGGACCATGCGGCATTAACCAGCGCCGTCGTGACCGCACCGCAGTCAAACGCGGTGTCATCGCTGTCTGCGAGTACGGCGTCGTAGGTGATGATGACGCACACGGGCGCATCAAATTGCCTAAAACCGCGCAGTACCCAATCCTGCCGTTTCTCCGTGTCTTCACGCGCAATATCCATGGCCGCAAATAACTGTTTCGCGACGCCTACCTGACGGTCTCGGTGTTGCCCAGCGAAGGCCGTACCGATCCGAAACTCCCGTGAGTGCGGCACGCCTGCAAGATTTCGCTCGGTATTACCTGCGCGGATCAGATCTAATGGCTCTCCAGACACGACGGTGAAGTTCCACGGCTGCGTGTTCATGGATGAGGGTGAACGCATGGCTAAGGCCAATACTTCGTGAATCAATGCCTTTGAGACGGGCTCATTTTTATAACCTCGAATACTGCGGCGTCCCATTACTACGTCATCAAATTGCACTTGCGCTCTCCTCGGTAAAATTCAGGCACACAAGCTAGAACAACCTGCGGACGAACGAAAGGTCTATTGAGATTTTTATGGCGCCGGGTCACGACGAAGCCTCATTTAGACCTATGCTTGCGCGAGGTCCGCTGTGGACTTTTGACGTTTAATGAGGGGCAGCTGAGTCTGCTTTACCCGCGTAGCACATGAAAAGTCCGCAAGTCGTATTAACGGTTCCTGTAATCATAGCGATGGGACCGTATGCACGTTCAATATCAAGGCGCTTTTATTGTAGAGTGAGGGCACATGTTGGGCACACCGAACGAGCGCCGCTTTTTCTCATTGGTCTGTGTCACCGTCGGCCATAAATTCAGTCGGAGAATGCGATGACTCTCGTACAACGCTTATTTGCAGCAAGCTTACTCGTTTTAACCACTTATGCGCCTGTCTCAAATGCGGACGATGGTGCGGAAAATAATCCGCTTGCCGGCCTGCCCATGAGACATATAGGACCTGCCTTAATGTCAGGGCGGATATCAGACTTCGCCTTTTACCCTGAGGGTAGTCAGGCATTTATCGCCGGTATCTCGTCGGGTAACGTGTTTAGAACCACTAATGGCGGTACGACGTGGGAGCCGATTTTCGATAATGAAGACGCCTACGCGATCGGTGTTGTCGAATTAGATCCTAATGACAGCGATACGATTTGGGTGGGCACGGGCGAGAATAATGCGCAGCGCAGTGTGGCGGCGGGTACCGGTGTTTATAAGTCGGTGAACGGCGGTCAGTCATGGGAAAATATGGGTCTCAAAGACTCGGGTCACATCAGCCAAATCTGGATCAATCCGAACGATTCCGACGAGGTGCTGGTTGCCTCGCAGGGGCCGCTGTGGAGTGACGGGGGCGAGCGGGGGCTCTACAGAACCACTGACGGCGGCACAACATGGGATCTGATTCTCGATATTGACGAGCATACGGGTGTTAATGAATTCGTTGTTGATCCGCGCAACCCTAATGTCATCGTTGCCTCGAGTTACCAGCGGCGCCGGCACGTTTGGGTGCTCATCAATGGTGGTCCTGGAAGCGGTATCTATAAATCGACTGACAGAGGCGAATCTTGGTCGGAGGTTAAAGCAGGCCTTCCGTCTGACGACATGGGACGAATTGGTCTTGCTGGTGCTGCAAGCGCCCCTGACATGTTATACGCCATCATCGAAGCGAATGATGATGAGCAAGGGGTTTACAGATCGACTGATTTTGGTGGGACGTGGGAAAAGCGGTCGTCATACATGACCTCCAGTCCACAATATTACAATGAAATCATTGTTGATCCGAAAAACTCAGATCGGCTCTATGCACTGAATACGTTTACGATGAAGTCGGAGGATGGCGGTAAATCGTTCGCCGCGCTTTCAAGTCAGTGGCGACATGTCGACGACCACGCCCTATGGATTGACCCTGATAATACTGAGCACCTCTACATTGGTGGTGACGGTGGTATTTACGAAAGTTGGGATCGTGGCAGCACTTGGCGTCACCTGCGTAATCTATCCATCACCCAGTTTTACCGTATACAACCCGATTACGTTGAACCGTTCTACAACGTCTGTGGTGGCACTCAGGACAACAACACGCTTTGCGGTCCCTCGCGCACGACAAACGTGCACGGCATTACCAACTCCGACTGGAACGTGGTCTTAGGCGGTGATGGGTACGAACCCCAGTTCGATTCAAAAGATCCAAACATTGTGTACGCGCAATACCAGTACGGTGGGCTAGCGCGCTACGACCGCAGCACGCAGGAGCGAGTGTATATCGTCCCTCATCCCGAAAAAGGCGAGAACAAGTACAAGTGGAATTGGAATACGCCATTACTGGTCAGTCCACATGACTCCAATCGGCTGTACTACGCAGCAGAGTATTTATTCCGTTCGGACGATCGCGGCGACAGTTGGCGCAAGGTGAGCCCTGACTTAACGCGTCAGATTGATCGCAATACGCTTGAGGTCATGGGTCGTGTCTGGGGCGTCGACTCCATTGCCAAAAACGACTCAACGTCGATGTTTGGTAGCGCCATCATGATCAGTGAGAGTGAGCTCCGGGAGGGCCTCATTTACGTTGGGACTGATGATGGGGTAATCAATATTACGGAGGATGGTGGGGAGACTTGGACGCAAACGACGAGATTTTCTGGCGTGCCAGACATGACGTATGTTGACGACGTTCAGGCCTCACTGCACGATGAAAATACCGTGTACGCCGTAATGGAGAATCATAAGCGCGGTGATCAGAAGCCCTACGTATTGAAGTCGACTAACAAAGGCCGGACGTGGAAGTCGATTGTGGGTAATTTGCCGATGCGTGGTTTTGCACACACGATTGCGGAGGATCACGTCGATCCCAACTTACTATTCCTAGGCACTGAAGACGGCGTATTCGTCACTCAAAATGGCGGTAAGACGTGGAGTCAGATGAAACGTAATCTGCCCACCATAGCGGTGAGGGACATTGAAATTCAACGGCGTGAAAACGATTTGGTCGTTGGGACTTTTGGGCGCGGTATTTATGTGGTCGATGACTACACGCCACTGCGAACCGACGCCAGTTCACTGGAGGAATTTCACTTATTTGCGCCTCGTGATCCCTGGCTTTTCGTAGAGGGAGATCGTTGGGGCGGTTCTGAGAAGGGGTCGATCGGTAACGCCTTTTTCACAGCGCCAAACCCCGATTTTGGCGCTGTGCTGAGGTATTTCGTCCGAGACGGTCTCGAGTCACGTAAGGAGACACGGCGCAAAGCAGAGCGGGTCATTGCGTCAGAGGGCGGCGATACGCCATACCCGTCATGGGATGCGCTACGCACTGAAGACAGGGAGTTAAAGCCTGCGGTGTATTTGATCATTCGAGACGCAGAGGGAAGGCTTATTCGCCAAGTAACGGCTAAGTCGAGTGCGGGTCTTCATCAAACGGCATGGGATCTTCGCCTGCCTGCACCCGAACCCGTGAGTATCACGTCAGGGGGAAGCCGGCCTTATTGGATGCGCGACCCGATAGGGCCCTTGGTGCTTCCTGGAAAGTACAGTGCTCGACTGGCCATTGAGCGTGATGGCGTCCTCACAGACACCGGCGCTAGACGATCGTTTACTGTGAAGGCGCTGCCTGAAAGCGGCGAAATCACGACCGACCGCCAAGCATTACAAATCTTTCAGCTCGAGGTTGCATCGCTTCAAAGAGCGGTTCGTGGGAGCGTTAAAGCAATGGCTGAGTTACGAAACCGTCTTGCGCATCTTCGGGCGACTATGAGGGTTACCCCCGCGATGACTGCTGAGGATCGGGCGGCTGTGACGTCACTTGAGGCGCGCTTGTTAGACCTGGGTGTCCGTTTCAATGGTGATCGGACGGTGAGCGGCCGCAATGAGCCAGCGCCAATGGGAATCGCCTCGCGAGTCTCATCGATCTACGG
>CAYVQI010000121.1:0-2171 GCA_964454155.1 uncultured Alteromonadaceae bacterium
GCTTTCCCAAATAGTGATGGCTTCTTCTAGCGTGGCCATGCTGGGTGATGTGCCGTTCCAGAAAAACGTTCCCACAGACATGTCATCGCTGTACATCGGAAATAAAATACTCAAATGAAAGTCCGAGTAATTCTTTGCCTCGCCCACTTCGATGTATGACTCACCCATGGCTACGATTTGCGCCCGCGTCACTCCGGCGTTCATTTTGCATTTGTAAGATTCCGCGACCTCGGCGACTGCCTGGTGTGGGCTGAAAGCAGCGTAGCTGATTAATAACGTCACTGCGGCAACTAGGGGCCTCATTGCGCTGCCTCTCCTTCTGCTATGAGTCGATCTATCAGTCGGTGGTGTAAGCGCAAGCGCTGCTCTTGATAGTTGGTGAATTCCACAGTGCCTGTTCTGCTGGCTCGCAGCCCTTTTTGGACCCAGGGAAGATTGATAGCGTCTTGCTCAAAGACAACGGCGAGGCCTTCCCCCATTGTTTCGCCGGCCAACGTGACGGGCTCATCAAAGTCGAGGTGCATGGTAGGGACGGGCTGGGGACGCGGCCCATCTTTGGGCACTGGCCTCAAGATCACGATATCCATAATCGAGCTCTCAGGATCGAGCCCGTTTGGCCGAAAGCGATAAATCGTATTTTGATAAAAGCCTCCCCAGAAACTCATCGCGGGTGCCACGTTGTACATTAATGAATCTGTAAATTCCGCATCGCCGGCTTCGCTGTAGTCAACGCCAGTCACTGCTGAAAGTTGCGTTCGCATAATATCCGCCGCAAATGCTCTCGCAGTCATGCCTTCGGGGACGATCAGTCTGGAGTCGTCATCGACGTCGTGCTGCCCTGATCCAAAAAACGCGTCAAAGATTTCTTGCTCGTCGAGTGGTTCCGTAATGTGCGGACTTTGGACGCCATGGGCGCAGATCTGACGCCCAACAAATTCGCTGGGGTGGTCGTACTGTGTGTTGGAGTCAGCCGTCATGGGTAGCCCTTGCGGGTGCGTACCGACGACATGGTGCGTCTCCATAAACGCTTCTGTTGACGCCTTCCAGTTGGCGCGAATTTTTTTGGCGACATGCACCGCTTTGTACCGATTTTCTAGCTCGTAGCGGGCAAAGTGGTCTGGGATAGGTCCAAGCGTTTCTTCCAGCGGCGCCGCCTTAAGATCCATATTGATAAAAACGAATCCTCCCCAAGTCGCCACAAGCGCCTCTGGCAGGCTGTTTTCTTGATCTTCCCACTGGGGTGCATCCCATGCGAAAGGGTTGAACTTGAGCGTGCCGTCGAGGTTCCAAGCCATCCCATGAAAGGGGCAGCGCAGGGCTTTGGCATCACGGCCATCGCATTCGACTAGCTGACGACCGCGGTGTAGGCAGGAGTTATGTAGCGCTTTGATCTCCGTCTCTGAGGAGCGCACGATCAGTAGGGAGTAGCCGGCAAGATCAAAAACCACGTGATCCCCCACGTTCGGTATCTCTTCCTCTCTGCAGGCCCATATCCATACTTTGGGCCATAAATAATCGACCTCTTTTTGAAAAAAAGCTGGGTCGTAGTAACGCGAGGTCGCATAGGACTCCAGCGCGGCAGGCGGGTTAGCGCCTTCGCGGTAAAAATCGGGGGCGGGGACCGCGTCGGAGGCTAAAATATCTTCGAAGCTCCGCGCTGGGTGTCTGCTCGGTTCATAGAGCGATTCGTATTTGGACATGGTCTTTTTTCTCCAGCTGCGGTGTTGGGTCTGCGCGCCCATCGCGAGGGCCAAATCAGCATACCTTAACGCGTCAAAATTGGAAAATATAACTTGAGTGCCATTCAAGTTTATTTTGAAGCCCACTCAATTTATTGCCGCTGTGTATAAAAATCAGTACCATCACGTGTTTCACAAGTACATCAGCCGAGAAAACCCCAAATGTGATGCAGTGACGTTGCGCTTGGCACTCATGTTTGTCTAGAACCAGACGGTGGTAGTTATGGATCGTAACCATTTCGAGCACGATCACGTGCTTTTTAGAGATGCCTTCCGAAAGTTTGTGCAGTCTGAAGTGATGCCTCACAACGAACAATGGGAGGCCAACGGTATTTGCGATCGTTCCATGTTTACGGCAGCCGGTGGTGCTGGATTTTTGGGCACCCAAGTCGCCGCAGAATATGGTGGCGCGGACGTAGACGATTTTCGGTT
>CAYVQI010000121.1:2271-4314 GCA_964454155.1 uncultured Alteromonadaceae bacterium
TGGGCACCCAAGTCGCCGCAGAATATGGTGGCGCGGACGTAGACGATTTTCGGTTCAACCAAATTATGATGGAAGAATTTGAACTGGCGGGTGTTGGTAGTGCGGGCTCGGGTATCTGCATGCACAACGACATCATCATTCCCTATTTCATAGAGCTGTGTAACGACGAGCAAAAGCGAAGGTGGCTGCCTGGCTTATGCTCTGGTGAGTTGATCTCCGCCATTGCCATGACAGAGCCGGGCGTTGGTTCAGACCTTGGGCAGTTAGCGACAACTGCGACGTTGGACGGAGATCACTATGTTGTGAATGGCGCGAAGACTTTTATCTCAAATGGCATCAATGCCGACGTGTTGATCTTGGCCGCCCGCACGGGCGCTGATCGGCATAAGGGTATTACACTGATGGTCGTTGAGGCGGGTATGCCTGGGTTTTCCCGCAGTAGTAATCTCAAGAAGATAGGGCGGCACTCCCAAGATACCGCTGAGTTGTCCTTCGCGGACTGTCGCGTGCCGGTGTCGAATCGACTGGGTGCTGAAAACGAAGGTTTTTATCACATGATGTCTAATCTGCCGCAAGAAAGATTAAACATTGCTATGTCCGCGATCGCCGCGGCGAACTATAGTTTTGAGTTGACGTTGGAATACGTAAAGCAGAGAAAGGCTTTTGGAAAGCCCATCGGGTCGTTTCAAAATAGTCGCTTTGTTTTGGCGGAGATGAAGACGGAAATTACTATCGGCCAGGAGTTTGTCGATCGCAGCGTCGTCGCGCTGAATAGAGGCGAGCTGACGCCCGAAGAGGCTGCAATGGCGAAGTGGTGGACCACGGAGTTGCAAAATAAGGTGAATGATCGATGCCTGCAGCTGCATGGGGGATATGGTTACATGGATGATTACAGCATTTCTAGGGCGTGGCGTGATGGGCGTGTACAGACGATCTACGGAGGCACTACGGAGATTATGAAAGAAATCATTGGCCGTTCGCTGGGGCTTTGATACGGGCCCACTCAGCGCGATGGAAACGAGGTGTCGGTGCTCAACAGGTGACATCAGCCCGCTGAGGCAAACTCGCAAAGGTTTCAACTCGATTGGCCATTGGGTAACATGAACGCAGATTCAGAGCCGTTCGTGGTGCACAGCAATGTTGGCAAAGAAAAAAAAGACTTCAGCAAAGCCAGCGGGCCCCGGCGAACTTCGCAGACGAAAAATCTTTAAGTCCTTGCACGATTGCATTGAGGTCGAGGGGTACGTTAATACGTCGCTACAAGATATTGCTAATCGTGCAGAGATGTCAGCCAGTCACCTGTGCTATTACTTTTCGGGTAAAGACGCGATTTTGCTCGAGTACTTTGAGTCGGTGTCTGCCAGGATATTAGAGCAGGTCGAAGCGTTGAATAAGGGTACGCCGCAAGAGCAGATTGAGGCTTTAGCGGATTTTTGGTTTAAAGGTAAGGCTCGGTCTCGCAAGGAGATTGGCATTATGCTTGAGTGTTTTGGTGTGGCGGTGAACCATGAGGCGTTGTGTCAGGCGAAAAATCGGTTTGATGAAACCTGCAAGTCCTTTTTAATAACGCTATTCGATGACGCGCCCTCGGTGCTCGGGCAGAGCTCTCGCGACGCGGCTGAGGTTTGTTACGCCTTGACCATTGGCTTGCGTTCTTCGGTTTATTTCGACAAGGGTGTTGGCTTGGAGGATGCGCACAGAATTTTTGTGCAAACCATGCTGCCCATGTGTGGGGTTGGTGCCGAGGGTCAAGTTCCCTCGAAGGCGCAGCCAGTCACCGGGTTGTAAACGCAATATCGAGGGTCTCGAGACCGCGAAAAATGAGGCTGGCTTCGTATGTAGGTCGCTGACTGGGGTCCAATAAAGTGATGTTATCCATTCGCTTGAGAATTTGCCTAAACGCACAAACCAACTCCTGTCGAGCAAGCATCATTCCGATGCACGTGTGAACACCCCGGCTAAATGCAACATGGGCGGCTGAAAAATTCCGCTCAACGTTAAAGGTATCGGGATCGGCAAAATATTTTGCATCTCGATTAGCAG
>CAYVQI010000122.1:0-4312 GCA_964454155.1 uncultured Alteromonadaceae bacterium
CCGCGCCGACGTCGTCTGGAAGCCCTGCATTTCGCGCCGCTTGGCGGGCAGGACATTGCTTTAGTCCGGCGGGAAGGACGCAACCCATAAAGACCTCGTCGACCGATGCAGCGCTGACGCTCGCGCGTTCGACGGCGGCGCGAATGGCCGTGCTGCCGAGGTCGGTTGCAGGAACAGCCGCCAGGTCACCCATTAGTCCGCCCATCGGCGTTCGGGCACCGCCTACAATGTAAATCGCCTCTGACATGGCTTTCCTCGTTGTTCTCAAAACGTTATGGGGGGGGGATTAAGCCACAGCCAAAGTGGGGTCACAATGCAGAGTCGTCCTCAAATCGTTGAAAAGACTTTTCCCCGGACAGCTTTGCGATATTCCGAGGGACTTAAGCGGTTTGATTTCTTAAACTGTCGTGCAAAGTGCGCAGAGTCGCTTACACCCACCTCAGCGGCGATTTCTGTGATCGATAGATTCGTTGTCCGTAGCAGCGATTCGGCCTCTGACAGTCTTAGGTTTAGCAGGTACTGCCAGGGTGATGTGCCCACGGCGCGTTGAAAACGACGTGTCAGCGTTCGCTCTGACAACTGAAACTGTTGAGCGATGCTAGACAAAGACAGTGGACTGGCCAGTTTTTCCTGCATGAACAACTGAAGATCCAAGACCACTTCATCGCGGTGTTCTTGGAGTACGTGAGAGCCCAAAAGTGTTGACTTGAAACGTCGACGGATCTCTGGCGAAAATTGATTCTCTACGTGTCGTGCGACTTCCGCGTTATAAAACTTCCCCATGAGGTAAACCAGTAAATCGCTGATTGAGTTAACGCTACCTGCGCAGTAGAGGTTGTCTGACTGGACAATGAGCTGGTCACGCCGCAGGTCGACCTTGGGGTAACGCGTTGCAAATTCGTCGAACCAAAACCAGTGTGTTGTTGCAGGCCTATTGTTGAGCAAACCGGTCTCGGCGAGCAGAAAACTACCGGTCCCCACAGCCGCGACGGCGGCTCCTTGCTTAATCGTTTTTTTAATAAATGGGACCAAAGAGGAGTGTCGAGCGAGCACGCGTCGAGGATCTCGCCAGACCGCGGCAATGACGAGTAGATCTAACTGCCCGACCTCGTCGATGCTTTGGGTATTAATGGTTAATCCACCGCTGGTTGTCACGGTGCCACCGCCTGGGGACAGCAGTTGCACGGCTCCTCGTGATCCGAGACTGTGCCCCGTCACTTGCGCGGCCGCCATGGCGAGTTCCATCGGCAGCGTGACGGAACTTGCGAGCGCGAAGTCGTGAATTAGCGCCCCAATTTTCGGGATGCGAATTTTTTCCGTCTGTTTTTTCATGATGCACGTCTTAAAAATACAAATGCTAGCGCGCCTTGAATCTACAATCCAGTGACATCTGTAATGCTGACGGTATAAAAAACATGGCGAAGTTGCCTGTGATTGTTGCTTCTGGTGGTGTGAATACGGCGGGGAGAACATCCCATCGACATGCCCATAATCGATTGGTGTTTGACGCACTTGGGCGCTCGGAACAACAAAAAACACTCGCTGCACTCTCGAGCATGATGGACGCTTCAGCGGGCGATGACGTCCTTGCTGGAACGTTAGTGCGCAAGATTGGTCGAGACTATTTTGACCCGACGGCCATCCCTACGAACCTCCGGTTTCTCGTCGATGACGTTCACGGGGTCGTTAATCTAAGTCCCGACGGCTTTGCGACATCACGCTCGACCGATAGCCTTCGAGGGCTGTCGTCAGGCGAAACTATTTTTGTGGCCTCAGAGCGTCCGTTTGAGGTGAGCGTGGCGGGGCAGTTGCCTTCAGGCTTTGACCCGGCCGCACTGTACACGTCTCGGAATCATCCTCGTGGTCTGCAAATGTCTATTTTTGCCATGTCCGATGCGCTGGCCGATTTAGGGATCGATTGGGACCAGCTCACTGCAAATCTGGCACCCGATGCGGTCAGTGTTTATGTGTCGAGTTCCATGGGGCAGCTCGACGACGCAGCAACTGGTGGGATGCTGACGGCATCGCTTCGTGGCGAGCGCGTGACGTCGAAGCATTGCCCATTGGGTTTTGCAGAAATGCCGGGTGATTTCCTAAACGCGTACGTGCTGAAGTCGCTCGGTCATACCGGGCCAGCGCTGGGTGCCTGTGCGACTTTTTTATATAACTTACAGCGCGGTGTTGAAGATATTCGTTCGGGCCGCGCTCGCGTCGCGGTTGTCGGAGCCGCTGAGGCGCCTATTCTGCCGTCACTGATGGACGGCTACGTGGCGATGGGGGCGTTGGCGACTGACAAAGGACTGCGAGCGCTTCAAGAAATCAGTGACGATGCGGGAATACATCATCGATCCGCCTGCCGTCCGTTTGGTGTGAACTGCGGTTTTGTTATTGCCGAATCAGCTCAAATTTTGGTGCTCATGGATGATGAACTCGCACTGGAGCAGGGCGCGCCAGTGTTAGGTGCCGTCCCTTTTGTGTCGGTGCATGCGGACGGTCCGAAGAAGTCCATTCCCGGACCAGGTCCGGGTAACTACCTGACCATGGCCCGTGCTGCGCAGGCGGCTCGAGACATTGTTGGAGCGAAATCGTTTCGGTCAGAGGGGCTGGTGATGGCTCACGGGACGGGCACCCCTCAGAATAGAACGACAGAGTCGGCGATTATGAGTACCGTCGCTCAGGCCTTAGGGGTTGATGACTGGCGTGTGGCTGCGGTCAAAGGCCACACCGGACACTCGTTGGGTGCGGCAGCCGGCGATCAGCTGTCTGCCCTCTTGGGTATTTGGGAGTCTCAGTGGATTCCGGGTATCGGCACCATTTCCAGTCTTGCACCCGATGTACACACGGACCGATTGAGCTTTTTACTGGACAACACGCCTACGGATCGCTGTGCTTACTCGCTGGTCAACAGTAAGGGGTTTGGGGGGAATAATGCGACTGCGACAGTTTTGAGTCCCGACACCGCTCACGCTGTTCTCAAAGGTTTGCATGGAGCTCGCGCGATCGAGGCTTGGCGCGAACGTCATGAGCGTACCCAGAAAGAGCGCATGGATATTGAATCGGCGCGGATAGCCGGGGACTGGCAACCGTTGTATCGGTTTAACGACGGTGTGCTTGATGACGACGATATAAAGGCGGAGGAGGGTATGCTGACGCTGGGTGATATCAATATTGATACCCAGGCGAGAGTGATGCCGGATAAATGGCAGCTCGAGACTTAACCACTTTAGGAAGGGTAATTTTAGATGACGAGCACCGATATGAAGTCTCTCCTTGAGCTGCTGACGGAGCGCGTTTCTCACGGCGCGTTGGGCGGGCCTGGGCCTGCGCCGGATCAAATTACTGAAATTGTTCGTGCAGGCCTGCGAGCGCCTGATCATGGACTGCTGCGACCTTGGCGTTTTGTTGTCATCGAAGGTGACCGGAGAGAATATCTGGGGACTGTGCTTCAGCACAGTTTAAGACTTCGCGGTGTCAGCGATGAGTCCCAATTGGCCAAAGCACTGAAGGCACCAGAGCGTGCACCGACAATTATAGCGGTCATGCTTCAGTTCAAGCAGCACGCCAAGGTCGAACGCAATGAGCAAATTGGTTCTGCCGCTGCAGCGGCCTATGCCATGTCGCTGGCCTCAAATGCACTCGGTTTCGGCTCGATGTGGCGAACGGGCGTGTATGCGACTGATCCGAGTGTGGTCGAGGCGCTTGGCGGCGGTGCGCAAGATGAAGTCATTGGTTTTTTGTACCTCGGAACGAGAGAAGGGCCATCAAAAAAGCTTCCGGCGCTTGACCCGACTGACTTCATGACGCATTTTTAGCACTCTTTGGGGAGTGTTCTAATGCGGTTGCTACGGTCGGTCTGGTGTCAGTTTGTTTTGATTGGCGTGGTTCTGTTTGTCGTAGATCGAGCACTTTTTCCTGAGCCAAAACCGATCATTGGGCCCCCTAATGCTGAGCGCGTTGCGCTGCAAGTGCAGGCGTTGACCCAACTTCAAGGGAAGCCGCTCTCCACGGCGCAGCAACAGATGATCAAAGAGCGTGAACTCAGGGATGAGCTTCTTTTTATGGAGGCTTTGCACCGTGGATTCATAGAAGACGATCTAGTTGTTCAGCGCCGTCTTATTCGGAACATGCGGTTTATGGATCCGGAGCAAGACGCTGAGGACTCTGAATTACTCACGCGAGCGCTAGAGCTGCGCCTTCATCTTGCTGATGAGGTTATTCGCCGGCGAACGTTGCAGGTCATGGAAACCTTGATCGTCGCGAGTCGCGGCGAGTCATCGATTTCAGAGGCGACGTTGAGGGCGGCATATCAGTC
>CAYVQI010000123.1:0-4218 GCA_964454155.1 uncultured Alteromonadaceae bacterium
GCAAAATACGAATGGCGGCGAGTGAGGCTCGACGTAATGCAAACGGGTCTTTTGAGCCGGTAGGCGACTGCCCAATTCCAAAAATACCCACCAAGGTGTCGAGTCTGTCGGCCAGCGCAAGAGCCGCGGCTTCTGGTGTTAACGGAAGCGAGTCGCCCGAGAATTTAGGCCAGTAATGCTGCTCAATCGCGTCCGCCACTGACTCACTCTCGCCGTCATGAAGCGCATAGTGGCGTCCCGCGATCCCTTGGAGTTCAGGAAACTCACCCACCATATCTGAGACCAGATCGGCCTTTAGTAGCGTACCCGCGCTTCTCACTGTCGCTGAATCGGCGCCTAGGCTCGAGCACAGCAAACCCGCGACGCTTGCGATACGGCGTTGCTTGTCGGCAAGTGTTCCTAAGTCGCGCTGAAAAAGAACCCCTTTCAATCGGGTTGCCTTGCTGGCTAACGTCGTCTGTTTGTCCGTGTTAAAAAAGAAAGCAGCGTCTGCCAGTCGCGGGCGTATTACTTTTTCATTGCCGTAAATAACCGACTGTGGGTTTTTGCTCTGGATATTCGACACGGTGATAAAAGCTGGCAGCAACGCGCCGTTTTGATCTTCGATATGAAAATACTTTTGATGTTCACGCATTGAGGAAATGAGCGCTTGTCTTGGGACCGCGAGGAAGGCGTTGTCAAACGTGCCTCTGAGCGCGACCGGCCACTCCACGAGACCGGCGACCTCGTTGAGTAAATCGTCTTCCACAATGGCGTATTCATCGTTTGAGACGAGATCCTTAATTTGCGCTGAGATCAACGCTTTTCGCTCTTCGACTGACGCAATGACGTGTTGCGCTCGCAATGTCTCTTCATAGACGTCGGCACTTGCCAACTCAACAGCTTGATCTCCGTGAAAGCGGTGTCCTCGGGTGGTTCTACTGGCATGCAGTCCAAACAGCGACAGTTCGATGGTGTCACTGCCGTAAAGCAGCACTAACCATTGAACAGGCCGTAAAAACTCGTGACGCTCCCTGCCCCAGCGCATCCTTTTTGACACTGGGATTTGACTCACCGCTTGGCTCACTATGGCCGGGAGAACGTCGACTGCGACGGCACCTTTAACGACTGTGGTCGTGCCCAATCGCTCACCTTTGTCGGTAACGATGGCGTGTAAGTCTGATGGTTCGATACCTTGCTTTTTTGCAAATCCAATGGCGGCCGGCGTCCACTCCCCCTCAGCATTTCGGGCAGCACTTATTGGCGGGCCAAGCACCACTTGTTCCGTGTCTTTAGCGCTTTCTTCAACATCGGTGATTAGTACCGATAATCGTCGTGGTGTTGCTAAAACACGAGATTTACCTATTGATAAGCCGATGTTGGTCAGGCCTGTAACTAAAGCGTCGGCCAGGGCGTCCGCCATTGCGCAATATTCACCTGCTGGCAGTTCTTCCACACCCAGCTCAAATAACACCGTACGCGAGCTCACGAGCGATCCTCCTCAACAAGTCTCGCTAACGCAGCGGACGCAAGATCCTCATCGGCGAGGGGAAATCCAAGCTTGGCGCGAGATCCAACATAGCTTTGAGCAGCGGCGCGGGCCAGTGTCCGCACTCGCAAGATATATCGCTGTCGCTCAGTCACCCCGATCGCGTGGCGTGCGTCGAGTAAATTAAAGGTGTGCGAGGCTTTCATGACGAACTCATAGGCTGGGAGCGGCAGATCAAGAGCGACTAAGCGTTGAGCTTCACGCTCGCAAAAATCGAAGTGACTAAACAAATGGTCTGTGTCAGCGTGTTGGAAGTTATACGCCGACATTTCCACCTCGTTTTGGTGGAACACATCGCCGTACTTAATCGTACCCGTTGGCGTTTCCGACCACACCAAGTCGTAAACAGAGTCGACATCTTGCAGGTACATGGCGAGTCGCTCAATGCCGTAGGTAATTTCGCCCGTGACGGGTAAGCATTCAAGGCCACCGGCCTGTTGGAAATAAGTAAACTGAGATACTTCCATGCCATTGAGCCATACTTCCCAGCCCAAACCCCAGGCGCCTAGAGTGGGTGATTCCCAGTTGTCTTCAACAAACCGGACGTCGTGTTCGAGCGGGTCCAGTCCGAGGCGCTTCAAGCTTGCGAGATACCGTTCCTGAAAGTCCGCGGGTGATGGCTTCATAACCACTTGAAACTGGTAGTAATGCTGGAGTCGGTTAGGGTTCTCACCGTACCGACCATCTTGCGGGCGGCGACTGGGTTGAACGTAGGCCGAATTCCAGTTCTCGGGACCCAGTGCTTTCAGAAAGGTTGCAGGGTGAAATGTGCCTGCCCCCACCTCTAGGTCAAGCGGCTGCATAATGACGCAACCGTTTTCTCCCCAGAAACTTTGAAGCTCTAGGATTAGCTCTTGGAAAGTTAGTGAACTCACTTCAGTGTCCCGACATGTCAATGGGACAAGTATACCGCGGCCAGCACTGGCATAATATCGGCAACCAGGGCGATTTAAGTGCATCTCAGTGGCAAAGAATCACAATTCACTCAAATTTCGATTAAAAGACGGACTCGCGGTTTCTGTCTTGCGTCTTGTATTGCTCGTGTCCGCGGTATTCCCACTGGAGGTCTCTCGTGCCATGGGGCGCGGTTTTTCGAGGCTTTTACTCGCCGCAGATACTCAGACTGTAAGGATTGTGCGGCGTAATATTGATCTGGCTTACCCTCATTTATCGCGCGACGACAGAGTGCGCTTACTGAAAGACACTATGCGCGAGCAAGGCGCCCTCGTCTTCGAACTTGGACACGTTTGGCGCCGTTCAAGCTCCTACGTCCTATCAAAACTGCGCGTGGTGGGCCTTGAGCATTTAGAATCGGCGGCTCGAGACGAGTGTGGTGTCTTGGTGTTGGCGCCGCATGTTGGAAACTGGGAAGTCCTCTCGCATCACCTTGTGACGCAGGGCGATTTGTTGTGCTTGTTTGAGCCATCGAAGCTGCCGTCGGTAGGCCGCGAAATTTTGGTGGCAAGGCAGCGTGCCGGCGGCGCATACGTGCCGACCACGCCGAAAGGACTGGTGAAACTTGTTCGACACTTTAAACGGGGTGGTTTAACGGGGATTTTGCCAGACCAAGTCCCCGGGCATGAGTCAGGGGGCCGCAACGTTCCGTTTATGGGGGTTGAGTGCTTTACGGCGAGCTTCTGCGTGAACCTGCTGGCTAAGTCGGGCGCGCGTGCCGTAATGGCCGGCGTTTTTCGGGTGAAGGGCGGGTGGGAATTGGTGTATCAACCGTCTTCAAATGCGATTTATGGGTCTGATCTAGACGTGGCGTTGCGAGCAATGAATGACGATATTGAAATGCTCATCAAGGGGCGCGATGCGCAATATCAATGGTCTTATAAACGCTTTAGAACCCTGCCTAAACATGCGACAAATCATTATGATGGTGTGAAGAAGCCTAATCGAGGTCACAGTTAATGAGGGTTTACACGGGGAAAGTTCTAGGGGCCTTTTTGGGGTTTGTGACTCTCGGCGTGGTGGGTGGCCTGGTTGGGTTTTTCGTGGGTCACATGTTCGACTCCGGCTTGGTTCGCGCCATCCGGATGACAGGTCCTGATGGCCTCCACGCACTGCAGCAAGAATTTTTTGATACGACATTTATTATGTTGGGCTACATCGCCAAGGCCGATGGGCGTGTTACCGAGTCGGAAATTGCGCAGGCGGAAAGTATGTTTGCACAGCTGCGGCTTACTCCCTCGCAGCGTGCGTCGGCTATAAAGCGATTTCAGCGTGGTGCTGAACCCCAATTTGACCCTGAAGAAGAGCTCTTGCGGTTCCGTCGAACGGCATCCTTGCGTCCACAGACCTCTCAAACACTACTTCTGTTTCTCGTCAGCATGGGCTTGGCCGACGGCCAACTCGATGCCGCTGAGAGAGAAGCGCTCGCGCGTGTTGCTAAAAGCCTCGGTATTTCCGATGCGGCGTTGACGCGCATTATTAACATGGTGGCCGCGCAGGCGAACTTTGGGAATCGACGGCAACATCAGCGCCAGCAATATCAACCCCAGCGAAGTCAACTCAATGACGCGTATCAAGCGCTCGGTGTCACTGCCAATGTTGATGACCGGGAACTGAAGAAGGCTTATCGCCGCTTAATGAGCGAGAATCACCCCGATAAATTAAGCGCTCGCGGGGTGCCCAAGGAAATGGTCGATTTGGCAACTGAGCGATCACAAAACATTACGACGGCGTAT
>CAYVQI010000124.1:0-4191 GCA_964454155.1 uncultured Alteromonadaceae bacterium
CAATTCCTGAAAGCAGCCGGTCTTCAGACGTGCTTCGAATTTCGGCATAGCCAAACTCGGATGTGTCTGAACCTTGCACTGAGCCGCCCATTTGTTCCGCCATGGTCTGCATGCCGTAGCATATACCCAGTACTGGTAAACCCAGTTCAAAGACGATTTGGGGTGCTCGGGGAGAATCTTCGGCAGTCACCGACTCGGGGCCACCCGACAGAATAATCCCCGAGGGGTTAAAGTCAGTAATGTCTTTATCCGTGACGTCCCAGCCGTGGATTTCACTGTAGACCCCGATCTCTCGTACCCGCCGCGCAATCAGCTGCGTGTACTGCGAACCAAAGTCTAAAATAAGAATGCGATGCCGATGGATGTCCGGGCTCATTAATTACCTGCTTGATGAAGGTTTAAGTCAATGCGGATCGCGTGCGACGGACCCCACGCCGTAATTGTCTCATAGACGCGCAGTTACTCACAGAGCAGGCACCACCGCGCCTCACTACCCAAACTTGTCACAGTTGACATAAACCGAGGCCAGCTCCTTTGAAACTGTCCGATACCTATGGCCTAAAACGTGATCTATGTCACACTCCGCCGCGAAGGAGCGGGAGGTAGTGTCAAGCCTGTCTCATGAGGACGCGTTGATTGAACTATGTTGCAAGCACATTGACTGTAGCCATTCTGGCGGCATCTGCGGGCGCGGCCGCCACCTCGAGTGCGGTTGAAACTAATTTGTATTGGCCCGAGGTTCAAGGCCCCCACTGCGACAGTTACGAGAGTGCCATTAAACAGCTTGAGGACAATATCGTGACGCTTGCGACCAAGCGATGCGCTGACCACGGGCATCACGCCCCCTCGATTGAACACGTCCACTACCATCTGCACAAAGTGACGTCAGAGTGGCAACATTATCAAAGAGCCATTGCCAGGGACGTACAAGTTCAGTGCCCCACTGACCCTAACCGCCTGTAACTCCGGGTCAGGAGTGGCCAGCACACTTATCCCACAGGCCTTCAAGCGCTCAGCGAACCGGGTAGTTTGGTGCTTCCTTAGTAATCGAAACATCGTGCACATGAGACTCCGACATGCCGGCTGAGGTCACACGAATGAACTGCGGCTTCGTCCGCATCTCATTAATCGAGGCACATCCAGCGTAGCCCATAGAGGACCGGACGCCGCCCATCAACTGATGAATAATCGCTGACACGGGTCCCTTATACGGCACACGTCCCTCGATACCTTCAGGCACCAGCTTCTCAGAGCCAACACTCGAATCTTGGAAGTACCGGTCTGACGAGCCTTGCTTTTGAGCCATAGCGCCAATGGATCCCATTCCACGATAGGACTTGTAGGTCCGGCCCTGGTAAAGCTCAACCTCGCCCGGTGCTTCCTCAGTACCTGCAAACATGCCACCGAGCATCACGGAGTAAGCGCCCGCCACCAGCGACTTCGAAATATCGCCTGAAAACCGAATGCCACCGTCAGCAATAAGTGGCACGTTCGCCTCCGCCAGCGCCTCAGCGACATTAGATACGGCGCTAATTTGCGGTACGCCCATACCGGTCACAATCCGTGTCGTGCATATAGAACCAGGGCCAATACCCACTTTGACACCATCAGCACCGGCGTCTACCAACGCTCGCGCCGCATCAGCCGTCGCGATATTGCCACCGATAACGTCAACCGAGGGAAAGTTCTCTTTAATCCAACGAACTCGGTTCAAGACGTTGAGGGAATGACCATGAGCAGTGTCCACCACGAGAACATCGACACCCGAGGCCACCAGCGCATCGACACGCTCATCGGTGTCCGTGCTGGTACCCACAGAGGCACCAACACGCAATTGACCGAAACGGTCTTTACAGGCGTGGGGGAACGACTCCGCTTTATCGAAATCTTTTACCGTGATCAAACCTTTTAAGACACCCGCATCGTCGACGACCAAAATCTTTTCAATACGATGTTTGTGAAGTAAGTGTTGGACCTCGTCCGAGGCGGCACCCTCTTTTACGGTCACCAACTGATTTCTCGGCGTCATAATGGCCGATATGGACTGCGACGTATCGGTCTCAAACCGCAAATCGCGGCGCGTCACAATGCCCGCAAGATCTCCGTTTTTCATTACCGGGACACCCGAAATACCATGAGCACGGGTGAGTTCGATCAGTTCGGCAATCGTGGCTGTGTGATCAATGGTGATCGGGTCTTTGACAACACCGCTTTCAAACTTCTTAACACGGCGGACCTGCTCGGCTTGCTCTTGGATCGTCAGGTTTTTATGAACGATACCGATGCCACCCTCTTGCGCTAAGGCAATGGCCAGTCCGGATTCGGTCACGGTGTCCATTGCCGCTGAGACCAACGGGACGTTCAGATTGATATTTTTTGTCAACCGAGTGACCAATGAAACGTCTTTCGCTGTCACCTCTGAATATCCTGGTAACAGGAGAACGTCATCAAACGTCAGCGCTTCTTGAGCGATACGTAGCATCAATACCTCGTAGTAGTCGCGTTGGATAGACGCGGTATTGTACGCTTATGCTTTATCACGAACAATCTCACCAGGGTCGCAACAATACCAATGCCTCTTCCAAAACCCACACCGGTAAGCGTCACCGAGCTTAATCGTAAAGCGAAGTCTCTCCTTGAAAACCAATTAGGCGAGGTCTGTGTCGAGGCGGAAATTGGTGATCTGTCTCAGCCCAGTTCCGGCCACTGGTACTTCACCTTAAAAGACGGGCGCTCCCAGTTGAGATGCGCCATGTTCCGCAGAGCCAATACGCGAGTGAGCTTTCAGCCCAAAGTTGGAGATTCTGTGATCGTCCGCGGTCTACTCTCAATTTACGAGGCTCGAGGCGACTACCAGCTGATCGTCGATACCATGGAAGCGTCAGGTGACGGTGCGCTGCAGCGCGCGCTTGAAGCACTGAAGAAAAAGTTATTCGACGAGGGTTTGTTTGAAGCCTCTCGCAAACGCCCTATTCCCGCCCACTGTGAGCGCATCGGTATTATTACTTCTCCTACCGGCGCAGCTGTTGAAGACATTGCCAGTGTTTTGGCACGACGGTCCCCGCTCAGCCACCTGTTCTTGTTTCCTGTGCAGGTGCAGGGCGCAGCCGCCGCACAACAAATAGCAGACGCCATTGCACACGCTAATGAATACGCAGAGTCCGGTGAACGTGACCTTGACGTCCTAATTGTCGGCAGAGGCGGCGGATCGCTCGAAGACCTTTGGTCTTTTAACGAAGAGGTCGTTGCTCGAGCCATCGCCAGCTCCCGAATACCCATCGTTTCTGCCGTTGGGCACGAGATTGACTACAGCATTTCAGACCTGGTCGCTGATCTCAGAGCGGCAACACCATCGCAAGCGGGTGAGCTCATCACAAGGGACTCTCTAGAATGGTTACAAATCATCGACAATCAAACGGATCGACTACAACTGCTTTCCCAACGAAAAATAAGAGAGCAGACGGCTTTGTTTTTACAGTTGAAAACCCGTCTTAGGCATCCACGACAACAGCTCTCAACCCTTGCGAACGAACTTCAGCGCGCGCGCGAGCGTGCAGGTCACCTCATTAAGCAACGTCTCACAGCGGACAGACAGTTACTGACCAAACGACAACTTCAGTTGAGTGGCGCTTCACCCAGCGCGCGGATTAAATCGAGAAAAGAATTAGCAAAGACACTGGCTGCTCGCCTGCCAGGACAAATCGACAAAATAAGGCATCGCCACGAAGATCGGGTTAGGCATCTCACGCAGCTGCTCACAACCTTGGGCCCGGAAGCCACATTAAAGCGCGGCTACGCCATTGTGACCGATCATCAAGGCAGCGTACTGCGACAAAGCGACTCGGTCGCAATTGGACAAGAGCTGTCCATAACGCTTTCCCGCGGCCGAATTACCTCAACGGTGGCCACCATAGAGGCGCCCGAGGACTCTTAGTACTTAGCGGGCAGTCTTGTGTTGATGACGATGTGACGACCTTCAAATCGAATGTACTCGCCAATGGTCAGATCCTTGAGGATACGCGCAACCATTTCGCGAGAGGCACCAACGCGATCCGCAATATCTTGCTGTGTCAGTTTCTCCGGCACAAACAAAGTGCCGTCACCCCGTTCGTGGGACAGATCCATCAACACGTTAGCCACGCGTCCATACACGTCCTGCAGTGCAAGGTTTTTAACGTCGGTCGTCAACTT
>CAYVQI010000125.1:0-4171 GCA_964454155.1 uncultured Alteromonadaceae bacterium
AACTGAGCACACTTGAAATAGAAAGGCGGCCAATGGCCGCCTTTTTTATGCGCCGCCGTTTTACGCTTTTGAGCATGAAGCACAATAAGGCGATGCACACACGGTTAGTCAAGGCTCAGCCCATACAGCGAATTGTACGAGAGCGTCGATAAACGTCTAAGCCAATAACAAGCGCATTTTCCTATCGAATAACCCTCTCACCATCTCTTTTGATCATTGATTCGACGGGCTTGTAGAGTCTTTAATTGGCACTATATATGTCATAATATGGCATGTTGCAGACACAATAAAACACCCAAGGAACACTAGGAAGTGTCGGCGCTTGCGTTAAAATAACGCGCAAGCAACGACCTAATAAAAAGGCTATCCATGGAAAACTTAGATCAGTTCAGAGTAGAAACACGCGAGTGGCTCGAAGCCAATTGCCCAGACGATATGCGTCAAGCGATGCGATCGGACGAGGATCAATGCTGGGGCGGGCGTAAGTGGGTCTTTAGTAGTGAAGGCCAGCAGCTCTGGCTCGAACGAATGGCCGCGAAAGGCTGGACTGCGCCACGTTGGCCGGCAGAGTACGGGGGTGGTGGGCTTTCAGGTGATGAAGCCAAAGTACTTCGAGAAGAAATGGGGCGCATTGGTGCTCGACGACCGCTCAGTAGCTTTGGTCTCGACATGTTGGGCCCAGCGTTATTGCTTTACGCAACCCAAGAGCAGAAGGAGCAATACATTCCCGACATTATCAATGGGAAAATCCGTTGGTGTCAGGGCTACAGTGAACCCAATGCCGGTTCCGACCTTGCCAGTCTGCGGACGAAGGCAGAGGATATGGGCGATCACTACCAGATTAACGGCTCAAAAGTGTGGACCTCTTATGCAGACAAGGCCGACTGGATCTTTTGCCTAGTGCGCACCGACTTCGACTGCCCAAAACACGAGGGCATCAGCTTCCTCTTATTTGACATGGCGTCAGAAGGTGTCAGCACGAAGCCCATTAAACTGATCAGTGGGACGTCCCCCTTCTGCGAAACCTTCTTCGACAACGTTCAGGTCCCAAAGGGTCAACTGGTTGGAACATTGAACAAAGGCTGGGAGATTGCCAAATACTTGCTGACTCATGAGCGTGAGATGATTGGTGGCTTCGGTCTTGCCGGGGGCGGCATGAAGGGCATGGGGCAGCTCGCAGCAGCAAAACGGGGGACCGTCGAGGGTCGTCTTCGCGACACCTCGTTGCGCGCCGAAGCCATTTCCTTTGAGCTCGATGAGATGGCCTTTGGCTTGACCATTGAGCGTATTACCGAGGAAACCAAAGCGGGCCAGGGCGCCGGTGCCTCCTCCTCAATACTAAAAATGTACGGGACCGAACTCAATAAGCTGCGTCAAGAGCTGTTTATGGCCATCGGATCCTCGGACGCCTTGAACTTCGATACCGATGAAAAAGGTGCGCTAGTCAGGAATTGGTTGAGAAGCAAAGCCAACTCTATTGAGGGTGGCACCACAGAAGTTCAACTCAACATTATCGCCAAGCGTATTCTTGGCTTACCGGCTTAAAGGGGTCTGACGTGGTCATGATTTTAAATGAGGAGCAGCAGCTCCTTAAAGATTCAGCGAAAGCATTTCTCAACGAGAGCTCACCGGTTTCAGCACTGCGCACCATGCGTGACTCAGGTGACGACCACATGCCCGAACTGTGGTCAAAAATGAGCGAAATGGGCTGGCCGGGCGTGGTCATTCCCGACGCTTACTCGGGACTGGAATTTGGTTATGTGGGTGCAGGTGTGGTGCTCGAGGAGATGGGTCGGACACTCGCTTTGTCTCCCTTTCTCAGTTCGGCAGTGGTTGCAGCAAGTCTGATTAACCGGCTGGGATCAGAGCAACTCAAAGAGAAATATCTGCCCGCAATCGCCTCGGGAGAGCTAACAGCAGTGCTCGCCGCAGACGAAACCGGTCACTTTGACTTGTCACGTATCAGCACCACGGCCACGGCATCTGAGTCGGGTTACACGCTCTCGGGCCAAAAACGAGGTGTCATTGACGGGCACCACGCCGATCTTCTGCTTGTCGTGACATCCGAAAGTGATTCGCTAAGCGTATTCGCCGTTGAAAAAAGTACCGCCGGTGTCTCTTTTGAAACACGTCTCATGGTCGACAGTCAGCGCGCAGCCGACATTACATTGGACAACGTCACCGTCAATGAGAATGCGCTACTCGGGACCTTTGGTGGTGCAGCTGAAGCGCTTGAGTTCACCATTGACGTGGCCGCAGCCTGCTCAGCGGCTGAAATGCTGGGCGTCGCCGTTGAAACGTTTGAACGAACGGTGATGTACCTTAAAGACCGCGAACAATTTGGCAGTAAAATCGGTACGTTCCAAGGACTTCAGCATCGTGCTGCGCAACTCTTTGCTGAAATTGAGGTCAGTAAGTCGGCCGTATTGGCGGCATTGCAAGCACTCGATACGGACAGTGACAAACGTTCCGTCCTTGCCAGCATGGCGAAAGCAAAGTGCTCTAAAGTAGTACAAAACGCCACCGAGGAAGGCGTGCAAATGCACGGCGGCATCGGTATGACCGACGAGTTCGACATCGGCTTCTTTATGAAGCGAGCGGCTGTTTGTCGACAGTCGTACGGCGACTACCACTTCCATGCAGATCGCTTCGCCACCTTGCGCGGCTATTAAACGCGCCAGTCACTGCAGAAGAAGCCGCGCTCGTCGCGGCTTTTTTTATGTCTCGCGCGTTGACCGGAACAGAGCCGCCTCCTCCTCGCTCATCTCGGCAGGAATTGACTCAAACAATGGTGTGGAAAGGTAGCGCTCGCCAGTGTCAGGGAGCATCACCAATAACACAGATCCTTCCGGCGCCTTATTGGCCACCTCGACCGCTGTAAGTAGCGTCGACCCGCCAGAAACGCCCGTTAAAATTCCCTCATTGGCCGCCAAGTGCTGTGCCATGCTCATTCCTTTCACCCCATCCACGGGTCGCACTTCATCAAAGAATGACTGATCGATTCCCTCCTGAAGCACCTTTGGAATGAAGTCTGGCGTCCAGCCCTGAATCACGTGCGGCTCCCAAGCCGGATGGCTTCCCGCTGGAGAACCGTCTGCGAGACGTTCCTGCGGTACGCCAGAACCAATGAGTGCAGCATTATGGGGCTCGGATAAAACGATCTTACAATCAGGTCGCTCTGAGCGCAGTGCGCGCGCAACCCCGGTCACCGTCCCGCCAGTACCGTACCCTGTCACCCAATAATCAAGTGCAGAGTCCTTAAAGTCAGCCAGTATTTCTCGTCCGGTCGTTGACTCATGGATGTCTGCATTAGCGCCGTTTTCAAACTGGCTGGCAAAAAACCAACCATTGTCTGCGGCCAACTTTTTTGCGGTGTTATACATACCAATGCCACGCTCTTCTTTGGGCGTGAGAACAACCTTGGCGCCCAAAAAACGCATCAGCCGTCGCCGTTCGATTGAAAAACTCTCGGCCATCGTAATCACAAGCGGGTAGCCCTTCGCGGCGCACACCATGGCAAGGCCAATGCCGGTATTGCCAGACGTCGCCTCAACCACCGTCTGTCCGGGACGAAGTTGTCCGTCGCGTTCGGCGGCCTCGATGATGTTGAGGGCAAGGCGATCTTTCACCGAAGACAGTGGATTAAAAGATTCAACCTTGACGTATATCGTAACGTGTTCTGGCCCCGTGCGATTCAGGCGCACGCAAGGCGTGTCGCCCACTGTTGCTACGATATCCTCATATAGACGTCCACGACCTTCAGTTGAATACACGCTCTTTCTCCTCAATCAATTTTTTTAAATGTAGCGCGATTTGTAGTCGTTTTCCTGCGCAAAATTAAGTTTTTTAATCCCGTTGTTTGAACGCCGCATTGATACCCCCTAGGGGTATTTGACCAAAATACCCCTAGGGGGTATGGTTCAGATTGACTGGAGAAATGCATGCGAAAAGCCACGAGAGATAACGTTGATCGGCGCCTGGCGCGGGTTGAAGGACAGGTGAGAGCCCTGCGACGAATGGTTGGTGAAGACCGTTATTGCGTTGATATTGCACGACAAGTTCAGGCCGCGCGTGCCGCCTTATCAAGTCTAGAGTCCATCATCCTAGATGATCATATTACTACCTGCGTTCAGCACGCGCTTGAAGGCGACAGCCTTGAGGAGCGCGAGGC
>CAYVQI010000126.1:0-4167 GCA_964454155.1 uncultured Alteromonadaceae bacterium
GTCTCGCAAGCACCAGCCAGTGGAGGTCCAATCACCCAAGACAATCCGCTCCGCATCCGCCAGACGGTGACGCTGGGGTCTGTGCGTATGGCCGTGTATTAAACGAGTCACACAATGTCGCTGGAGGGCCTCCTCAACCGCCAGGTCATTGACGTCCATGATGTCTTCCGCTTTGTTACTGGCCGCGTCCTTGCTCATGGCGCGCAGTTGCCTGGCCAACTCACGGCGTTCCGGGAGGGGTTTTGATAGCATTTCTGCCTGCCAATGGGGACTGTGAACGAGTGCTCTGAATTTCAAGTAGTCGGTATCGTCAGTACACAGTGTATCGCCGTGCATTAGCAGCGCTTGCGAGCCTGCGACCTGCACACAGACCTCGTCTTCGAGCCGAGTGCCACCAAACTGTGACAGATAGTCTGCGCCCAGTAAGAAATCTCGGTTTCCAGGAGTAAAGAAAATACGCGTCCCACGCTGAGCACGCGCGGTTAACGCGTCGGCAAAACGTTTCGCAAGATCGCTGTTATCGTCATCACCAATCCAGGCTTCAAAAATATCGCCCAATAAAAAAAGGCGAGAGATCTCACCTTCGTTATTTAGAAATCGATAGAAACCTTGCTCGATATGCTCTGTCTCTTCACTCAGATGCAGATCACTGACGAAGAGGGTGTTGGTCATTATGCGTCAGCGAGTACCGTCACAGACTCGATAACAATCGGGTCGTTAGGTACGTCCTGATGACCGGCTTGGCTGCCTGTAGGCACGACACGAATTTTATCAAGCACGTCTTCGCCGGCGACCACACGACCAAATACAGCATAGCCCCAGCCCTGCATATTTTCGCCCGAAAAATTTAAGAAGTCGTTGTCAGAAACATTGATAAAAAACTGTGCGGTGGCCGAGTGTGGATCCATTGTTCGCGCCATGGCTACCGTGCCACGATCATTTTTAAGCCCGTTGTTTGCCTCGTTTTGGATCGGATCTTTTGATGTTTTCTGACCCATGTCCGGGTCGAATCCGCCACCTTGAATCATAAAGTTGTTGATCACGCGATGAAAAATAGTGCCGTCGTAGTGTCCGCTTTCTGCGTAGGCTAAAAAGTTGGCCACTGTTGCGGGTGCCTTGTCGCCGTCTAATTCTAGTGTCATGTCACCGAGAAGAGTTTTTACTAATACGCGTGTCATTGCCATGCCGGGTACCGTCTAATAAATGAGAAAGCGCGGATCATACAGGGTCGTTCAAGAGCATTCGAGTAAATTACTACCAGCCTCGTGCGCTTAAGTGCAACTGACTTGATCTCCATCACTTGATAAACTCGCGCCTCGTAGAAAGGTCAGGCCCATGGATACAGAACTTCGCAGCAATTTTCTGAGAACCCAAATTCAAAGTGATCTTGATCAGGGGCTCGTCGATCATGTTGTCACGCGGTTTCCGCCAGAACCCAATGGTTTTCTTCATATCGGTCATGCCAAGTCAATTACGGTGAACTTTGGATTGGCGCAGCAATACGGTGGTCGTTGTAACCTTCGGTTTGACGACACGAATCCTGAAAAGGAGAGCCAGACTTTCATAGATGCCATTGAAGAAGATGTTCGGTGGCTGGGTTACGAGTGGCAGGGTGAAACCCGTTACGCGTCGAGCTATTTTGGTCAGTTGTTTGAATGGGCAATCTTCTTGATCGATACCGGAAGAGCCTACGTTTGTGATTTGAGTGCCGATGAGGCGCGAGCCTATCGTGGGACGCTCACCGAACCCGGGAAAAACAGCCCGTGTAGAGATCGAACAGTGGCCGAAAATCGGACGTTGTTCGAAGCGATGCGAGCGGGCGAGTACGAAGACGGTGCACGTGTGTTGCGGGCGAAGATTGATATGTCATCACCGAATATCAATCTCCGTGATCCCACGCTGTATCGGATTCGTCGCGTGACCCACCATCAGACGGGAGATGATTGGGTAATCTATCCCACTTACGATTTTGCTCACGGGCAAGAGGATGCCATTGAAGGTGTCTCACATTCGATTTGCACGCTTGAGTTCGAAGATCACAAACCGCTTTACGACTGGTTTATTGAGTGCTTGCCTGTTCCCTCGCGCCCCCGTCAATACGAATTTGCTCGTTTGAATGTCAATTACACGGTAACGAGTAAGCGAAAGTTAAAGTTGCTGGTCGATTCGGGTGCCGTTGCAGGCTGGGATGACCCCAGGATGCCGACAATTGCCGGTATGCGTCGCCGCGGGTATTCACCCGAGGCGTTGCGGCACTTTTGTGAAGAGGTGGGGACGTCACGCTCGGACGGTGTGGTCGACGTCGGTATGCTTGAGAGCGCCGTGCGTAATGATCTGAATGTCCATGCACCACGTGCAATGGCGGTGCTAAATCCACTGCCGCTTGAGCTCACAAACTTAGTGGCAACTGAGGTGTTGAGTGTAGCGAATCACCCAGCGGACGACTCTATGGGTCGCCGCGAGGTCAGTCTGAGTCGCAATATTTGGATCGATCGAGAGGACTTTAAACAGGAGGCTAACAAGAAATTTAAGCGCCTCGTGGTGGGTAAACGTGTTCGGCTACGCGGTGGTTATGTGATCGAGGCGGATCGTTGCGACGTCGATGCTCAGGGAGAGGTTACGAAGGTGTACGCCACCGTGGTCCCTCAAGCGCTTGGCGAAGATCCGGATGACGGCGTCAAGGCCAAAGGAGTGATTCATTGGGTCGATCAGTCGAATGCGGTCGAGGCTGAAATTCGAAGTTATGACCGGTTATTTACGATTTCAGATCCCTCTAGCGTGGACAATTTCGATCAAGTGATTAATCAGAATTCGTTAACGACAACTGCGGCTTATTTAGAGGCGTCGTTAGCGCATGCAGAACCTGAGGCACGGTATCAGTTTGAGCGGGAGGGCTATTTTATTGCGGATCGTTATGACCACAGCAACGAGCAACCGGTATTCAATAAAGTGATTGGTCTGCGCGATACGTGGGGGGGCTAATGCCTGATCTTTTTCTGACGAACAGTGAGGGAGGCGCTAAAGCGGTCTTTACGCCTGTTGATGCAACGCATATCAAGTTTTATGTCTGCGGACCTACGGTGTACAACCTGGCGCACATTGGAAATGCACGCCCCGTTGTCGTCTTTGATACCTTATTTCGAGTATTACAGAGTCTGTACCCAAAGGTGACTTACGCGCGCAACATTACGGACATTGACGATAAAATCATCGTTGCCGCTAAGGAGCGAGGCACTGACATCTCGACTGTCACGGAAGAGTTTACAGAGAAGTTTCGCGAGGACATGTGCGCATTAAATGCGCTGCCGCCGACATTAGAGCCACTGGCGACGGAGAACGTTGGTGCAATGCTGGATCTGGCTCGTCGCCTTATTGATCGTGGGCATGCGTACGAGGCCGAGGGTCATGTGCTGTTTGACGTGAGGTCTATGCCAGACTACGGAGCACTCAGTGGACGTAATCTCGACGACATGCTGGCAGGTGCACGAGTTCAGGTCGCGTCTTACAAACGACATCCGGGCGATTTTGTATTGTGGAAGCCTTCCAGCGATGACGAGCCAGGCTGGGAGAGTGTTTATGGGCGAGGGCGGCCGGGGTGGCATTTAGAGTGCTCGGCTATGATTCACGATCATCTCGGCGACAATATTGACATTCATGGCGGTGGGCGAGATTTGATCTTTCCACACCACGAGAATGAGCGCGCACAAAGCTGTTGCGGCTATGACGATGACTTTGTTGGTATTTGGATGCACAACGCCTACGTTGATATGGACGGGGAAAAGATGTCCAAGAGCCTCGGCAACGTCAAAACGGTGCGAGAACTTTTGGGCCACTACGCGGGCGAGACACTGAGGTTCGCACTGTTGTCGGCTCATTACCGATCACCACTTAACTTTTCTGAGCAACTTCTCAACAGTGCGCAGTCCACCTTGGACAGCTTTTACTTGGCGTTGAGAAACGCTGGGGATGTCGCTGCGGAGGCTGCGCCGGTTGACACGTCGCCTGTATTTCGAGCGCTGCTGGACGACTTGAATTCGCCGGCAGCGATCGCTGAGCTGCACCAATTGGCAAAGGCCCTGAACAAGTCAAGTGGAGAGGCGCGCGTGGCTGCTAAAAGCGCGTTGCTTGCTGGGGGTGTCGCACTAGGGGTTTTGGGCGAGTCACCGG
>CAYVQI010000127.1:0-4132 GCA_964454155.1 uncultured Alteromonadaceae bacterium
ATACCCGGACACGCGCGTCACGGAGAAGGAAATTCGGCGCCAACATAAAGCATTAAAGACCGCTATCGATTGGGTCGGTCGGGAGTCCTATTTATGCGATACGACGGACCTGAACTTGACAGAGTTGCTCGAATATTTTGGCGGTACCCTTGAGCCCAGATTACTTGATTTAGACTTATTGCTTGAGGTGAACTTAAGCGCCAGTCCGGTAATGGTATCCGCTGATGCGGGTCGGCTCATTGAAGTGCTGACTAGCCTTACTGACAATGCGATTGAGGCAACCATTGATCACCCCGTCAATGATCGGGTTATTTCGCTAGCGCAGGGTGACGATGAGTCCGGCTTTGCGGTCCTTAAGGTGCGAGACAGTGGCGTTGGGGTGCCGCTCGAGTTGAAAAAGCAGATATTTGAGCCGTTTTACACGTCGAAAAGTGGTAGTGGGCATATCGGACTCGGACTCACTCATGCCCGAGACGTCATTCGCAGTATGTCAGGGCAGCTCGAGGGATCGCCCGATTCACATGATCTTGGACGTGTTCTAGTGTTGAGACTGCCGTTGGCTCACGGGCCGGAGCACAAGTAATGGTGGCAATGTCCAAACGATCTCAGCTGATATCTGTTCTGATTGTTTGGTTAGTGGCTTCAGTGGCATCGGCGACTCCGCTTTCATTGGGGTTTCTTGATTTTGGGGTGTATCAGTTACCGGGATTTTTATTGCTTCGGTACGTCAATGCGGTGCGTATTTGCGCGGTCGGATGGGCTCTTTTGGTACTGATCGGCGTATCGACGACAGTGCCACACGGTTTTTGGATAGAAGCCGCTGCGTTCAGCCTTCTCTTACTTTCCTTAGACACTTTTGCGGCAAGGGGGCAGGCGGAGGAGCGATTGTACACAGGGTTTTCTACGGTATTGATTTTTTGCTTCCCGCTATACAGCTGGGCCTTGAGTCTGTCACGAGACGAAGGCCTGCTGTATACCGCTGCGCATGCGGCTTCCTTCGTGATACCCACCGTATTTTGTCTTGTACTTACCGAGGTTCTTTGGGCCGTTGGTCGGCTTGTGTCAAACGGTTTTTTTCAAAAATATGCCCGTCCTGAAGAAAGTGAGCGACCTTCGATTCGGTCCCTGGGGACTGTTTTTACCTGTGTTTTAATAGCATTAGCTTTTTCCATATTTTTCGCTATTTGGTCCGTACGCTGGGGTTCAGTGTTGACCGACACCACTCGTGATCTCGTCGATCAGTACGGCCAAAATTTACTGGTGAGCAATCGCCACGAAGTTGCGCTTTCGGCTCGCAATGCATACTCGCGATACCGAGACACCTCCCCTCCCTGGATGACGACTGATGAGCGATTTGTCTTTGTGCGTTTGGACTCAAGTGGCAGTGACGAGACACTTATGGACCCGCGATTACTGGATGAGTCAGAACCTGTTGAGATTCAGAAATTTCTTATCGCGATCAATAAGCAATTGTCGAAGTTCTATTACCGGGCGGCAATGGGCGCAGAGTTTGCCCGGATGAGCTCGCCGCTTTACTTGGAGGTTGAAGGCGAACAGTACCCGATTCACTCCCTCGCATTTGAAAACAATGTTTTATTCGTCGTTGACACCGCGTCGGAAACCCACTTTTCGGAGCTGCAGTCAGATATGCCAGAAATCGAGGCCCGCATTGTAGATCTGGCAGATTTAGAAAGTTTGCGACAGTCTTCGAGCGCTCGAACAATTATTGATGACGATTGGATGGGCGGTGTGCTCTGGAATGATGAAAACCCCAGACCAGTCCTTTCTAGGTTGGCTGGGATTACTCCCACCACACGACTCTCGCTGCCTGTATCGGACAGGATTACACAAGATTACGAGCTGGAGTTGCCCGCCTCTAAGACCATACTTGTTGATCTATACGTCTGGCCCAAACTACAGGTTTTCTTAAGAGCAACGGTGACAATGTCACTCTTTCTCGCAACAGCGTTACTCATCACCTCGTGGCTCACCATGGTTCTGGTGGGGCGCCTCATTAAGCCGATTTCACTGCTTTTGGAGGGGTTTGAGGATATAAAATTCCGTCATGCCAATTTGGCAGCGTCACAAGGTTCGGTAGAACCGCTGACAATCACAACAAGCGCAGTCTCTTTTGAGTTAAACGAATTACAGGAGACTATCGTATGGTTTTCTGAGGAAGTCGCCTCGGCAGACAAGCAGCTGCGGTCTGCGATTACGGGCTACCACAGATTGCTCAGTTCATTGCCTCTGGGCGTTATGGAAATTGATGAGGGCTATCAGCTTCTCTTTCGCAATGAGGCCATGTCCGAAGTGACGGGAGACAGCGCGGAGGCGTCGTATCGGCTTCGTCAGCGCGCCGAGCAGCTGTTCGAATCTGGCCAAACCTTAGATGAGTACACCTTACACCTCGATGACCAACCCCCCCGGCACCTTCTTCTTGCTGTGACTATTCGGGAAAATAATGCAGGGCAAAAATTAGGTTTTTGGTTGCTCACCACCGATCTAACCCGGCAAAAGGAGACCGACGCACAATTACTGCAGACCGCAAAGCTTGCGACGCTGGGTGAAATGTCGACTGGCATGGCTCACGAGCTCAATCAGCCGTTAAACATCATCAAGCTCGCGTTGAGTAATTTGAGTAACAGTGTTGCCAAGGGCCGCGCAACCGAAGCGTCTATTATGGAACGTCTATCCCGCATGGATTCCGCGGTGGACCGCGCAGCGACAATTATTGATCACATGCGAGCCTTTGGGCGCGTTGCGGCCGAGGACTTTGCACCATTCAATATTCTGTCCTCAATCAGGTCAGCGAGTGATTTAGTAAGGGAGCCCATGACAGCAAAGGGTGTAATACTGGAAGATCAGGTAGAGACACCCGTTTGGGTGGTGGGGAACGCGATTCAATTTGAGCAAGTATTAATCAATATGATTAACAATGCCCGAGACGCTATTTTGACAACGGCATCATCGGGTGTGATTACGCTTCGTCAATCAATAGATCAGGAGCATGTCACGGTCATGATTGAGGACACGGGGGGCGGTATTCCCCTCGATGTTTTGCCACATGTTTTCGAGCCGTTTTACACGACTAAGCCAGTGGGAAAAGGTACAGGTCTGGGTGGGTCGATTAGTTATGGAATAATTCAAGATATGCAGGGAAGTATTTGGGCTGAAAATACGCAAGAGGGTGCTCAAATATCGATTCGCTTGCCGCTTAGCGACGGTGCGCATGACACGCGTGTGGAGGAGGAGTGATGAACAGACTTAAAGTCCTTGTGGTTGATGACGAGCCGGATATTCGGCTCGAGTTACAGGACTTTGTTGAGGAGCTCGATTTTCAGTGTATTCTCGCGGCAAACGGTGAAGAAGCGCTCTTAGCATTTAAGCAAGACGATAGTATTCAAATCGTCTTGTCGGATCTTACTATGCCCGGAATGTCAGGTCTGGAGCTGCTCGAACGAATCACGAACGACACCGACACGCGTTATCGTACCCGTCGTTTTATTTTTATGACGGGCAACGGTGATACGCGCGCAGTGATTGACGCGATGCGGCTCGGGGCTTCGGAGTTCATGCTCAAACCGATGGATCTTGATCTATTGGAAGACACATTAGTGGAGGCTCGTGAATACGTTACGGCAGAGCGTTTTCGTGTGCTCAATGAACAGGCGCGAGAAGCCGAATTGGCCGCGACCCAAGTCGAAGTTAGCGGCCTCAACCGAGACATTAGAAAAGCGTACTCAGAGGCGCTAGCTTGTTTGGCACGAGCGGCTGAATACAAAGACCCTGAGACTGGCGCGCACATTAATCGAATCGGTGCTTATGCTGCGCTACTTGCCGCTGAACTTGGATGGTCGCGTGAGCAGTGCGAGATGATTCGACTGGCCGCACCGCTTCACGATGTGGGCAAGGTGGCCACGCCGGATGCCGTACTGCTGAAAAAAGGCCCGTTAACCGATGAAGAATTTGCGACCATGCGGCAGCACCCTAAATTTGGGTATGAAGTCCTCTCTGTATCTGACTACCCCGTTATGGCAATGGCGGCACGAATTGCGCTTAATCACCATGAACGCTGGGACGGTGGCGGCTATCCGCGTGGTCTGACTGGGAGTGAAATTCCAATGGAGGCCTC
>CAYVQI010000128.1:0-4029 GCA_964454155.1 uncultured Alteromonadaceae bacterium
ACCATCATGGCGCCAATCGCGGCGACGGCAAAACCGCCGTTGGCCGTGCCCAGTAGGAACACGTTGGCCTCGAGGGGCCACGTGGCGCTGGAGAGTCCGCCCCAACACAGTAAAAAGAGTGCCACCGCTGAGAGCAAGCAACCTCCACGGATCCACAGTCGTAACAGACTGGCTCCGCGCGCTTTAAACAGCAGTGTCGACGCCGCCATCGCTGCCATACCGAGTAATACACCGGCATGTTGCACGCCCGCCAGCTGTGTCGATTCTCCAGGCGTGCGCCCAAATACGAGGCCCGCAAAGGGCTCCAAAATGAGATCTTGAGCTGAGTAAGCGAGCATCGAGATAAAAACAAAAATGGTAAAGAGGCGCGCCTGGGGATCAGTCCACACCTCTGCCAGCGCTGTCATGAACGGACTTTTCGCCGAGATCTCTGATGCTACGACCTCAGTTTCTGTTGCTGCAGAGGACGCGGGCTCAATGCCGCGAATCACGGCCAGCGTGATGAGAACGGCGAGCAGCGAGACCGTCGATGTCACGACCAGTAAGCGCTCAGGTGAGTAGGGGTCGAGAAAGTGTCCGGCAACCCCGGCAGTGACGGCAAAACCGATGATCATCATGAACCACACCAGCGCCGCCGCTGCGGGCTTGCGCTCTGAAGCAACATGTTTTGCCAAGAGTGCAAGTAAGGAGGTGCCCGTGGCGCCGGTGCCGACACCGATTGCAAAAAAGCCTAACGCCGCAATGCCCACGCCCAACCAGTGGTTCTGTGGAATGAGGGTGGTGCCGAACGCGGCGCCAATTCCGCCGATCGCTAAAATAAACATGCCACCGATGATCCAAGGTGTGCGGCGGCCCCCAATGTCAGAGCCGTAACCGATCCGCGGCCGCGCTAATTGCACAATGTGATGAATGGTCACCAGAAAACCGGGCAGCGAGGCGGCCAGCGCCAGTTCCACCACCATAATCCGATTCAGGGTAGACGTGGTGAGCACCACGATGCCACCCAAAGCCGTCTGGATGAGGCCAAGGCGAATAATGTGCCACCAGCTCAGCTGGGTTGCCTGCGAAAGGCTCACGCTAGCCACCCGCCAAGACCGATTGCCACGGCCATCATGCCTAAGACATACAGTGAGACACCTGTGGCGTTGTACCAGGGTGCAAATTGTTTTGGATCACGCAGTAGTTTGCGCATCGCGAGTAGTTGCGCGACCACCATAAGGCTGACAGCGAGCGCAGAAGGCATAAGACCCCAACGCACTAATAGTAGGATCACAATGAGCTGTGGCAGCAACATAAAGAGGCAAGCAACACGCGCGGCGCGTGTGGGGCCCAGCTGCGCGGGCAGTGAGCGGATACCCATCGCCAGATCGCCCTCAACACTTTTAAAGTCGTTGAGGGTCATGATGCCGTGGGCACCGATACTATAAAGCAGTGCGATGAGCAGAATCGGCTCTGCGGGTAGGTCACCACCGATGACAATAGCGGCGCCCGTGATCCAGGCGAGCCCTTCATAACTGATGGCAACGGCGCTATTACCCCACCAGCCATTCATTTTGAGACGCAGTGGCGGTGCGCTGTAAGCCCACGCCAATACGAGTCCTAAGCCGGTAGCCGCCGCGATCCATGGTCCCAACAAAATAGCCCACGTTTGTGCGATGGCTGTCCACACGACCGCAAACCAAAAAGCCGTCTTACCGGGGACGCGTCCCGAGGGAATGGGTCGGTCTGGTTCGTTCAGCGCGTCGACATCTTGATCGTACCAGTCATTCACAATCTGACTGGCGCCGCAGACTAGCGGTCCGGTAAGTATTACGCCGGCCAGCAGGGACCAACCGCTCAGATCTGTTCCGGGCCCTGCAGAAATCCAGCCGCACAGAAATGCCCACATTGGTGGGAACCATGTGATCGGTTTGAGAAGTTGTAGCAGCGCGCCCGGTGACGCCCTGCCAACTGCTACGTTGACCGGGGCAGACTGATTCATAACGGCATGGTGGGCGCAGGGGGAAAGTAAGTCAAATTTAATTTACAGTTTATGCGTCCAAAAATATGGAATATGGATATTTAGGCCACATTGTCCTCAGAGTCGCCAATATCGAAACGGCGTAATTTTGTATAGAGGCTCTGTCGGCTAAGCCCAAGCAGTTCAGCTGCCGCCGCTCTATTATCTTGTGTGAGCTTGAGTGCGGCCTCGATGCAGAGTGCTTCGATGACGTCTGTTGACTCTCTTACCAGCTGTTTCAATGGGACTCGACCCACCCGCCCAGTAATTTGTTCTATGGAGCGGGGCAAATGAACATCGGTGGCCTTTTCGCCGTTGATGCGACGACTGACATCGCGAATAAACATGAGAATGAGGGGTCGGCCGGAGTACTCAGTTTGCACCGCCGATAATTCGATGTCGAGCTGTGCACCGACTTCTGTCCTGAGAAGAGAGCTGAATAATTGTAGTGGCCGATCCGACTGAATATTACCGAGCAGTATATCGAGATCGACTATTGAGCGGCCCAGCCAACGATCTGCGCGTCGTCCTGTCGCTTGCTGTTCATCCTGAATGCCCGCCATATCGAGATAGGCGTTATTAGCAGCAATGACAATGCCGTTTTGATCCGTGATCAAAATGCCATCCGGGGCATGTTCGAAACTGTCGCCGCCCAGCGTTAGGTCCGCTACGGTGTCTGACGAGGTGGCGAGACGAATTAAGAGGCGAGTTTCGTTTCCCTGACGCAGGCAGGTCACGCCCGTTTTCAGTGTGTCGCCGCTTGCTGTGGTGATTTCTCCCGGTACGACACCCGTCGTGCTGCGTGCTTCTCTTTGTAGCTCGGTCAGCGCGCGGGCGCCCTTATTATCAAGACCCACGGGGAAAACGCGCCCTACCAGTGCGCCGTCCTCCAGCTCTAATAGGCTGCTTGCGACACTGTTGGCTTCGAGCACTCGTCCTGACAGATCGTCTACTACGAGAAAGCCCTCGGCAACCATTTCCAGCATGCGACGGTAACGGGCCTCCAGTCGACGGTTGCTCCAATAGTCTTGTTCTAGCGTGCGCTGAGCGTTGACGAGTTGCTGCCGTAAATTGGTTTCGCTCCGCAAATCAACGCAAGCCAGTCGAATAGTATGGTCGGTGTCATTCGCGCACAGCCAACAAATAGTGGGCAGCGGCTCAGCTTCAGGTCCTAAGACGATGGCAACATCGACCCGATGCGCTGTTCCCGGCTCTGACACTGCCGCAGTCAGTGCGGCTTGTGCGATGTCGGTGTCCGACTCCCGAACCAGCTCCAGCCAAGGGCGGCCGATCATGGCGTCACGCGGTAATTGTCGCATCGGCCCCGAGTCTGAAGCGACGTCGGCAATCCGAAGTGAGTCGTTTAGGGTGATTTGCAAGTCTGCGAGGCTCGCCAGCAATGCTTCCGTGCCTGCTTGTGTGGAGATTGACAAGTTTTTGGCCTCCAAGTTTTTGGCCTGCTGCGGGAGTGTCTCAATAATCAGTGTCTTAAGATTTTGACACCACCGCGCTCTAGATCGGGAGTCTCGCACACTAAATCCCCGATAAAAAGACCTTTAAGCAGTATTGCTACCTTGAAAGCCGATCGACAAGTGTCAAAACTGATTAAATTGATGTATGTAAAAAATGTTTGACACTACGCCGAGCTGTCTCTACTCTGAATCCCATAATATCGCCGTGGCGTCTGCTGCGGTTGGAGGTTTGTATGAGCGCGAGTGAGCCGGCCGAAGGCCGACAGGGGCAGCCGCTATATACCTCGGCGGAACGTGCTCGCCGGGATGCGACGAAATGGACGCTGGTGCAAGGCATTTTAGCGCCGATCCAGTTTCTCGCTTTTGCGATTAGTCTTTGCTTAGTAGTGAACTACTTGCTCAATGGCGCAGGCCTGGCCGCCGCCACACTGTCCGTAGTGGTAAAGACGTTCTTGCTCTACGCCATCATGATTACTGGCGCTATCTGGGAAAAAGTCGTTTTCGGTCGCTATCTTTTTGCACCGGCTTTTTTCTGGGAAGACGTTGTCAGCATGGTGG
>CAYVQI010000129.1:0-3971 GCA_964454155.1 uncultured Alteromonadaceae bacterium
GCTCAAAATACAATCGAGCACCTCGGTAAAACGCGTCATCGCCCAACAGCGTGTTGAGCATCCGCACAACCTCAGCACCTTTTTCGTAGACCGTCATCGTGTAAAAGTTAGAGATCTCGATAAACGAGTCGGGTCTGACCGGGTGCGCCATGGGACCTGCGTCCTCAGCAAACTGATGCGTTCGCAAGAAAGACACATCCTCAATGCGCTTGACGCCCCGAGAATTCATATCGGCAGAAAACTCAGCGTCACGAAAAACAGTAAAGCCCTCTTTAAGACTTAGCTGAAACCAGTCTCGACACGTGACACGATTACCCGAGTAGTTATGGAAATATTCGTGCGCAACAACACCCTCGACACGCTGGTAACCGAGATCAGTCGTAATATCAGGGTGTGCCAGCACACAGGAGGTATTGAAGATATTGAGGCTCTTATTCTCCATCGCCCCCATATTGAAATCATCAACAGCGACAATATTAAACAGATCAAGGTCGTACTCGAGACCATAGCGCTCTTCATCCCAGCGCATCGACGCTTTGAGCGACGCCATTGCATGATCGCAGTAGCCTGTGTCTTTGGCTTCAACCCAGATCCTCAGGTCCACAGGCTTACCCGACTGTGTTACGAAGCGATCAGCAACTAATTGGAGGTCGCCGGCTACCAGCGCGAACAGATAACTGGGTTTGGGGTGTGGGTCATGCCACACCACTTTGTGGCGGCCATCCTCTAGGTCTGAGCGAGCCACTTCATTGCCGTTACTCAACAACACAGGACAGACGGTTTTATCCGCTGAGAGGCTCACGGTAAACGTCGAGAGGACATCGGGTCGATCCAAACCAAAGGTAATCTTTCGATATCCCTCCGCCTCGCACTGCGTACAGTACATCGTGCGAGACCGGTATAGACCTTCAAGCGACGTATTGGACTCAGGCTCAATATCGACCACCGCACCAAACACAAAACGTTGAGGTACCGTCTCTAACGTGAGCTTACCCCCTGCGTAGGTAAAATCAGAATCAGCGACCTGATCCTCGTTAATACTAATGGAGCGAACCGACAGGCCTTCTCCATCAAGCACCAAGGGTCTTGAGTGTTGACCATTTCGCTCAACGGTCAGCTTACTGACAACACGGGTCGTTCCCTCGTGAATATCAAATGCGAGATCAACGTCGCTAATCAAAAAGTCTGGGGGCTGATAGCTCTGTCGGTAGATCGTTTTAGGGGTGCCGTCTCGCATTGTTATTCTGTCTCCATTTGCACGTGATACCCGCCGAATTTGCGAATGTTAAGCACGCCGGTGTCGAGTAACAGGTACTGCCCCTTAATTCCCATTAAGCGACCTTCAACACGGGGGTTTTTATCAAAATTATGTGTACTGACTTTGGTAGGGAATTCGAGAACCGGGTAGTTAATCTCTACCGTCGGCTCATCCTCTAAAATCTGCAGTGCTTGAAGACCGAAGCGATCTTGCAGTGCACTGATGTCCTCGGCGCACAAGGCCATAAGCTCCGCGCGTTTATCTTCTAAAGAGACATTCGCACCATTCCCCTTAAGCATCGTTTGCCACGCTGTCTTATCCGCAACATGCTTTGCTATTGCAGTCTCGAGTAACCCTGAAAGCTGCCGATGCTGGACGCGGGCAATGGGCTGAGCCTGCGTAGCGCCTTGATCCATCCAGCGAGTTGGCACTTGGGAGTGTCGCGTTATGCCGACTTTCACTCCCGATGTATTGGCGAGATAGACCACGTGATCTACGAAACAGTTCGACTGCGCCCAGTCGGGCTCCCGGCAAGTACCCGCATCGAAGTGACACTTTTCAGGACTCATAATGCAGCTGTCACAGGCCGCAAGACGACGAAAGCAGGGGTAACAAAAACCCTGGCTAAAACTCTTCTTGGTCTTCCGGTCGCAGTGAACGCAGTTAATGACACCGCCGAACTCAAACGCCACGCGAGTTCCTAATAGCGCATTTAAGTCAATACGCGCTTCATCGAGCGGCAGCTGATATTTCACATTGCTTGAAAGCTCTGTGACCATCTTGCGTAAATTTCCACTGACTAACATTGACCTAAGTCACTCCTCACTGCCATTTAATAGGAACCGGATCGTCGCACAGACTGTCCGCCTTTGATCCCTTATCAATAAACCCTATCCGTTGATCCTCAGGCAGGTGGTGCTGCCCCCATAAGATCACGGCCTTCATAGTATCAACACGTTGCGCGTCGGTGATCGATCGTCCATCGGGCCACTTACCCAGCGACAAGGCGTCTACCATGCGGTCATAGACCTCTCTTGGCATCGCCACAATGGCGTCTTCATAGCTTTCTGACATACCTTAGTCCTGCTTCCTGGTGATTGCGGCGATAATCGCACCGGTGATAATACCCACCAATAAACCTCCTAAATGAGCACCATTAGCAATGGATCCAAGACCTATCACTTTGAGCACGCCGGTGAAGCCAATAAACAGCCAAACCCACATAAACGTGAATACGGAGGGCGTTGGAATATAAACGAGGCCAGGGCGCATTCGATGTAGCACCCACAAACACCCCATATACGCGTATACAACGCCCGAGAGCCCTCCAAAAATCGAAGGTCCCGCCCACCAACTTTGAAGGATATTGCCGCCGACGGCGCCCGCTAAAAACAAATTGAGCGAAAATACGCTTCCCAAGCTGAGCTCGAGCCGACTGCCAAACTCCCATATCCACAGGGCATTAAACACAATGTGCATCAAGCCAAAGTGCACAAGCGCGGGACTGACGTATCGCCAGTACTGGGCGCCGGGATCGACAAGCTCAAAGCGACGTCCGTTAAATTCAACTTTGTGGAACGCAAACCAGTCAAGAATCACGGCATCACCAAGCGCAGCCATTAAGGCAAAAACAAGCCCCGCCATGGCGAGAACGAAGAGTGTGACCGGAGCCTGACGCCAGTGAACCCTAACATCAGGGCGTGAGTGCATCAGACCACCTTAACTTGTCGCGACAACTCGCATAAAAGCTATGACCCGGCGGGTGAAGCAGTCGCAGTGCCCGTTCCTTTTTTCTGACTGCCACGGAGTCACCAGGACTCAATGTCAACGAGACTTGGCCGTCGCAGGTCACTAGCGGGTTATTTTTATTTCGCTCTAGCGTATCAATTCGTATTTCGCTATTCCCGTGAACCACCATTGGGCGGCTGGTCAGCGAATGCGGAAACATGGGCACCAGCACCACAGCGTCTAAGTCGGGAGTCATGATAGGTCCTCCAGCCGACATCGAATAGGCGGTCGAACCGGTGGGCGTTGAAATGATCAAGCCGTCGGCGTTCATGCGATAAACAAATTCATCGTCAACGTGAAGCTGAAACTCGATCATTTGTGCCGACGTACCTGAGTTGACGACGACATCGTTCAGCGCTTCCGCCTGCCCGGTCAAACCGTGAGGACCGTGAACCTCAACGTCCAGCAAAAAGCGCTTGTCGGTCGTGTAGTGCCCGTCCAGAACACTGCTAACGTGCGTCACAAGACCATCGTCAGGACTCACATCAGTCAAAAAGCCAAGACGCCCGCGGTTTATGCCAATTACCGGACAGTCATGTTTAACCAAGGTTCTCGCCGCGCTGAGCAAGCTGCCGTCGCCGCCAATAACGACGGCCAAGTCAACATTGGCGCCAATCGCGTCTCTGGGCTGCATCGCGCGCGTCTCAAAGTGCGCAAGCGTCGCCAGGCGATCTTCCAACACCACATCAATGCCACGTCCGTCCAAGAGATCGAGAAGCTCGGAAACCACGTGGGTCACCCCTGGATGCTCTCGGCGTCCCAGCAGTCCTACTCTTTGAAACTCACTCACGACTTGTCATCTCTTCTCGCTGTCGAATTAGGATTCAACGCGCTTTAGCAATCGGCGCATTGAATGCGATACCTCATGATACGGCAAAAGTGACGATCCGATTCGTTGTGACCTTTCGTTTAGTGCTTGCCAAAG
>CAYVQI010000130.1:0-3896 GCA_964454155.1 uncultured Alteromonadaceae bacterium
GGTAGAGGGATTCCGCATGCTGCAACGACGCGAGGTCGTGGGAAAGCTGATTATACGACCCGATGCTTAGTCGGTAGTCAAGTATCACTTGGCTCAGGCCACCCGTAAGACCTCATTTTGACCTTGAAGTCCTCAACGACCACACCTTCGTCTAGGAGCCGGGCCCGGGCGATGTCACGTCGAGGGCAGGTAATGTTACCTCCGTGGCCTAATACTCGGTGCCAGGGAATGCTTGTCTCTGACGGAAGCTGACTCAAAATTCGACCAATCCAACGCGCTTTTTTGGGAAGTCCTGCTGCTGCCGCGATTCGTCCGAAGGAAGAGACTCGCCCCTCAGGGATTTGACTCACAGTGAAGAGCACTCGATGGTGTTCGTCTAGGTGATTCTCACTCTGCAATTCTGACGCGCCCCACTCGATTGGAGCTGCTTTGGTGGATCAATAAATCACCGTCTTGGGTCTTCCAAGTATGCCGAATAATCCCGACACCTGAGGGCACAGCCCAGCTTTGAAAACGTTCACTAGTTGGGTCGAATCGGACCAAGGCGTCTGGGCGCATTCCACTCTCGTTGTACCAAACAATGTCATTGATTACTGTCATCGAGTAGGGGTGTGATAGCGGGCCGCTCGGGGAGTCCCACTGCTTGACGGTGCCTGACTCAACATTGAGTTTACCAATTTTTCCCAGTGAAGAATTAACGAACCAAACGTGTCCGTCGCTGTCGATATCGAGGCGTCGAATACGGGTCTTCTCGTCGGGAATGTCGTAGTAAGTTACGGCCAGTGACTCTGGATCCATTCGGCCGATAGCGTTGGTTCCATTGAAGGCCACGAAAAGGTCATCGTCCTGACCGACTTTAATGCCGTAGGGCTTTCGTCGAGTGTCGATTTCCGTGATCTCTCCCGTCGTCGGATTTAAGCGACCCAGCATATTGGAGTGTTGGCTGGTGAAATAGAGGTTTCCATTGGGGTGGAACACCGCAGTGTGGGGGTCTCGTGCCTTTGTTGGGTATTCGATAATCGCGCCTGTGGTTGGGTCCAGTCTTCCAATGGTTGCGTTGCTATTACCTGTGTACCAGATGAATCCATCGCGATCGGGAACAATCGAGTGTGGACGGGCTGCGCTTGGCAGTGAAAACTCTTGCATCACACCTGTAGAGGGATCTAACCGACCCACTAAGGACGCCCACATACCCGTCCACCAGATGTCACCGTTAGGAGCCTCGATCGGATCACGGGTCCTCTGGCCAAGCGAAGGTGTTACCCACTCGTCGATAACGATGTTTGTCTCACCTGCGATCAACTTCGGTGCTTTTGACGGATTATGTCTATATTTTTCTGCGAGATAGGCGCTAATCGCGCGATCGCGTGCAGCCGGAAGCGATACCATACTCGCGATGACTCGAGACCACTCGTCGGGTGTGTCATAGCCTTGCGCTCGATCGAGATAGCGCAGGCTGTGACAAACCGAGCAGGTCTCTGAGACATCGGCCTCTGCGCTGTATTGCGCAGTAGTCTCGGCCAAATCTGCGTGAGCTGAAGCGCTCACCAACAGGACTGTGGCCCAAAGAGCGCGCACGCCTAGACTTGCAGTAGTGTGCAAATTTTATTTCCCGAGGGGTCTCTAAGGTACGCGAGATAAATATCACCCATATTGCTGTCTCGAACGCCGGGTGGTTCCTCGCAGCTCGTACCACCACTCGCCAGTCCCGCCTCGTGCCACGCATCAGATGCCTCGGTGCTGGGCGCTGAAAAGCCAATCGTACTCCCGTTACCCGCTGTTGCTGGGTTGCCATCGATCGGCGATGAAATGGCAAAGATACCGGTACTTGTGATGTAAAAAACTCGACCCTTGGGGTCAATAACTCCAGGGCCGTAGCCCAGAGCGGCAAACGTGGCGTCATAGAATTTGCGTGAGGCTTCGATGTCGGTTGCACCGACCATAATGTGACTGAACATGAGGTGTAGCTCCTTAAGAGATGATTCGAATGCTGAGAGGCTACTCAACCCATACGGTGATTGTCGAGGGGTGAGGGCGGGATCAGCGAAATGTTTTCCAACACAGTCGATTCAATGGAGAAACGCCAGTAATGAAATTGCTGGGGGTGGCGGAAAGACGATACCCCCGGCCCGTTCGGCACTAAACGCTGAGACTGACGGCAACACCATTGATGGCTGCGTTACCTGAAAGTTTGTCGATAAACTGTTCGTCCGTGACATCATTACAGCTCACACCCGCATGCGCATTTGCAATTTTTGATTGGGTGCCGCTAAGACCGTGGCCGTACCCGTGTGGCAGGCTTACCACACCGCGCATGACCTCAGCCGAGGGCATCAGTTCTGCTTGGATACTGCCGACTCGGCTGCTGATGGTGATGTACGTCCCCTGTTGCCAGCCTTCGTGAGCAACGTCATCTGGGTGCATTAACAGCTGGCACCTAGGCTTGCCTTTTACAAGTCGGTGGTGGTTGTGCATCCAGGAGTTGTTGTCGCGCACGTGTCGACGACCGATCAGTCGGTAGCCCTTATCGGGGAGAGACGTCTCAGCCAACAGTCTTTGTATGTCATCGAGCACTTTGGGGACAGCCAGAGAAATACGTTTCTTGGGTGTTTGTAAGCGCTCAGGGCAGGAGGGTTTGAGTTCGCCAAGGTCAATACCCGAAGGGTGAGCGTTCAATTTTTCGATGCTCAAGTCCCACTCAGTGTCGTGGCCGTAAGGGCCGGAGCGTAGCGCTGCGTCAACGAGCCGATCAGGTGCAGTTGCCGGCATGGTTTCAACACCCAAACGCTCGGCAAGTCGGTTTCCTAGCTCGGCGAAGATCTCCCAGTCGTGGAGGGTTCCCTCGGGCTTATTAAATATTGCGGGGCTGAAGCGCGCGGTGTTTCGAACAGCGAGATTATGGAAGGCAATATCGTAGTGGTCGTGCTCTAAGGGTGATGTTGGCGGCAAAATGACATCCGCGTGTCGGGTGGTTTCGTTAAGTGCGGGATCTAACGAAATCATGAAGTCGAGGGTCTCTAAAGCCTCGTCCACCGCCCGTCCATTGGGGGTTGATAGCACTGGGTTTCCTGCGCCCGTAAACATGAGCTTTATTTGGCCTTCACCCGGTGTGCGGATTTCGTCCACGAGCGTCACCGCTGGGAGCTCATAATTGAACTCCGGTAGACCGCGACCACGGCTGACAAAGCGACCAAAGCCCCCAGCACCTGTGTTCGCAACTTGATCCATCGCAGGCAGCGTGAAGAGGCTACCGCCAGGTTTGTCGAGATTTCCGGTAATCACGTTCAGCACCTGAATGGCCCACTGGCAGAGCGTTCCGTACGCTTGCGTGCTGACCCCCATGCGTCCGTAGCAAATGCCGGCTTTGGCAGAGGCTAAGTCATGTGCCACCTTCTCTATATGCGCTGCCTCTATGCCGGTAATGTCAGCTGCCCACTCGGGGGTGAGCGCCTGTACTGCTTCTTGAACGGCCTCAACGCCGTCGGTGAACGCTGCAAGTGCACCAAGTGCGGCGAGGTTGTCCCGAAATACGACGTGTATGAGTCCGAGCAAAAAAGCCGCGTCGGTTCCGGGTCGAATGAAGTAATGTTCACTGGCAAGCTCTGCGGTCTCAGTTTTTCGTGGATCGATAACCACTAATTTGCCACCGCGCGCGGTGAGCTCTTTGATGCGACGACGGACATCTGGGACGGTCCAAATGCTCCCGTTGGAGGCCAGTGGATTAGCACCTAACATCAGGAAATAGTGTGTTCGATCGATGTCAGGGATCGGATTGAGCAGCATGTGGCCGTAAAGCCACATTGACACGAGGTGGTGTGGCAGCTGGTCGACCGACGTGGCGGAAAAGCGATTTCGTGTTCGGATGTGACGGAATAAATTACGCTGATGCGTCATCA
>CAYVQI010000131.1:0-3676 GCA_964454155.1 uncultured Alteromonadaceae bacterium
ATCCACAGTACGGTGCCGTCGCGATCGACAAGCAACGTGGCAGGAACAGGAAGCGCAGCCGCCTCTTCGGTACCGGGTGCCGAGTGAAAGCCCTGATTACGAAGACCAAATAAGTCAGTCACTGCAAGCTGTTGATCAGAGAGCATCGTCGCGTTCAGACCGTGCAGATGGCGGCGGTCGGCAATAACCTCGGGGAGATCCACACTCACCGTGAGCACCTTTACACCGCGTTGATCAAATTCAGCGCGCAACTCTTCAAGTCGACGCAACTCGCCGACACAGTAGGGTCACCAATGCGCTCGAAAAAACTTAATCAGCACCAAGTGGCCATTCAACACACCCGAATCAAACGCGTTACCTGAGCCGTCGACCGACGTGAATTGTGGAAGGGTGTCCCCGACCTCGATCACAGTGTCACGCGCGACGATTTGCTCACTGACTGACATCGTTACCGGAAAAAAAAGGCCTATTGCGATCGCGAGTAGCGCCGGAGCGGCACCCAACCAACTGGTTCGCTTCACCAGAGCAAGGACGCCAAGCGCAGCGGCGAGAAGAAACAGCACAACAAAGAAACTGCGGTCAGAGGGGAGTGCGACCTCATCGACAAGGTAGAACCAGTACCAGGCAGTGACGACAGCAATCGTCGCCGCCGCCAACCCAGTTTTTGTTCCTGTCTTGTTTCGTGCCATCAAGGTCCCTCGCTGATGAAGAACACTCCCACAACCCGTCAGCCAACGTCAAGCGACAACATCGCCTCAATACCGGTGCCTTTGACAACTGCGTCGACACGAGACCGGTCACCAGCAGTCAAGCTGCGGTAGTGCTCGTTCGTCCAACGCAAGCACTTGGCCTGGTAGGGGAATGTTTGCTGGACCCAGGGCGCACCGTCGATTTCGCCCTCCCACATTTTTTCGCCCGCCTGAACTGCGTGCGCATTGGCCAGTTGTGCGGGTGCGTAAACGCGCCCTATTTCCGACAAGATACCCCTCAAACTACTGGGTTGTTCCTCCAAGCTAAACCAATCGTCTGCGGAAGGTTCAATTGCGCCTTGGTCATAAACTTGATCGACCCAAGCCACGGTCCGCGGCGATATCTCATTAGCGATGGCGCGCGGAGTTGGGTCAAATCCCACCAACTGCGTCAACTGACCGTGCAGGGCAAAATCGCCTGCACTCGGACGCTGACCCAACATGAATTTCTGCGCTGACAGATGCGCCTCCATCGCGGATAAAAAACGCCGATAACTGGCGTCTATGACCGGCGCAGTGGTCTCGTTTGAACCCACGACATAAAGACGGTCTATCTGTCGTTGCGCTATCTGGGCCTTAAACTGTCCGAGCATTTCAGACGGCATACTGACGTTCATACCCAATGGTAGTAGGGTCCCTGCCTTATCCGCATCCTCAGAAAAATGCCAGCGATAGTGAAACATGTACTTGGTACACCACTCATCGGCAAAGTCCTCGATCAAATAATCAATAAACGCCAGCGCAGGATCATTGGGCAAAACCGAACGCTCGGGATAAAGCGCTTCAAGACGTCTGATAATCGGTGTGGAGTCGCACTCTGCGACCGGTCCACCTTGTTCTTCGAACACAAACGTGGGCATAAAGATGGGCTTGGGGCGCTCAGCCCCCAATGCGTCGCAGAGCCCTTCAGGCTGCCCCCAGTTAATGAGATAGGGAATGCGACGGTAACGCAGTAGCGCCACCATTTTTTGAGTGTAAGGCGAGCCCGTGCCGCCTGCTAAGCGAATTGGAGTTGAAGGTGTCATCGTCGGTCGTCGCCTCTAGTTTATTTTTAGGAGTAGTTTGCCGTGATTTTGCCCCGAAAACAGCATCTCAAACGCATCGGGAAAGCGCTCGATACCGTGAATTAGGTGTTCGCGAAAAATCAGCTGATCGCTTTTCCAAGCGCCGGACAGCCACTCGAGTGCCTCGGGTATGCGATGCATGTAGTCGCGCATGGTGAACCCTTGAATCGTCAGGCTGTGCGTCACGACCGATAAGAAATTTGACGGACCCTGGACGTCCATACTGCCACCGTATTGCGAGATCCCACCACAGACGACCACACGCCCTCGGTAATTCATTTGGCCCAGTACGTCGGATAACATATCGCCACCAACGTTATCAAAGTAAAGATCTATTCCGTCTGGACAGGTCTCGCGAAGTCTCGCCGAGACGTCTTCATTTTTGTAATCAATCGCCGCATCAAGGCCCAGTGTGTCGGTCAAATAATCCGCCTTTACAGGCCCACCTGCGATGCCAATCACCCGCGCTCCAGCGAGCTTTGCGACCTGAGCCGCAATGGAGCCAACCGCGCCAGAGGCCGCAGACACCACAACGGTGTCCGATGCGGTGGGCTTACCCAGATCTGACATGCCAAAGTAACCCGTATAGCCCGTCATCCCGAGCCCGCTTAAAAATGTCTCTGGTGATGCCAGTGAACAATCAATTTTCGACAGCTGAGCCGCCTTGTAGACACCGTGCGTTTGAACACCCGTAAAGCCCGTCACCCAGTCGCCAGGTACCAGGCTCTCAGCGCGGCTCTCCATGACCTCACCAACACCAAAGGCCCGCATCACGGCGCCGGGTTTAACCGGGGGCATGTAACTTCGCTTGTTGGTGATCCAACCCTTCATTCCAGGGTCAAGAGAGACCGTATGCAGAGCAACGCTCACCTCTCCCGCCTCGAGGCTGCGCAGGGGGTTCGACGTTAAGCGCCACACGTCACGAGGTGCACGCTCACCCGGATAATCATCCATTCGAATCTGTTGTATCTTCATAAAAAAGGCTTAATTGGCATATGTTATGCCATAATACACTTCAGACTATAAAGGACAAAGGCCTTCCCGAGTCGCCCCCTTTACTTAAACGTACACGAGGGTCCTGAAGGGCGCTGGCACGTTGAAGCGCGCTGACTGAACGGTTGGTGGTACTGGAACGGCAAAACGGCACAAGTGCTATTCGCCTGATTCGTCCGCGCTGCGCACTCGCGCCTCGCGATCTTCCTCTTCTTGCAGAGCCGCCTCGATTTCACGCAACACACCGTCAACATCGGCGTCGACTTCATCGCTGACAAACTCGCCCGTGAGCTGGCTATCCGGGTGCAGTTCTCCCGCTTCGTAGAGGCTCCACAGCTCCTTTGCGTATTGGGTGTTGAGAAGCTCAGGTGCGAAAAGGCCGTAGTAGCCCACGATGTTGTTAACGTCTCGCTCCAGCATTGACTTGGCATGGTTATTCGCCGCCGCATCGACGGCTTGCGGTAAATCGATAATCACCGGACCGTAGTCGTCAACCAGGACATTGAACTCCGACAAATCACCATGCACCAAACCTGCACACAACATTTTGACAACATAGCCCATCATGACGTCGTTATCTTGCAGTGCCTGTTCCTGGGTCAATATGACGTCGTTCAAGCGCGGAGCGACTTCACCGTCCTCGGTGGTCACCAACTCCATAAGCAAAACCCCGTCAAAGCACCCAAAGGGCGTCGGCACACGAACACCCGCCCTATCGAGCTTGTAGAGGGCATCGACCTCAGCGTTGTGCCACGCCTCTTCCTGCTGCTTGCGCCCGTAACGAGAGCCCTTTTCCATCGCGCGCTGACGTCTGGAGTTACGTCCCTTTCGACCTTCTTGGTACTCAACCGCTTGCTTAAAACTGCGCTT
>CAYVQI010000132.1:0-3598 GCA_964454155.1 uncultured Alteromonadaceae bacterium
ACTTGACGGCGCCACCAATATTGCTGCCGCCGTACAAGACCCCCTGTGGGCCCTTTAGTACTTCGATTCGCGCGAGATCGCCAAAGCGTGACGACGCATCACTGAACAGCTGCACGTCGTCGAGGTAAAAGCCAACGCCCTGGGTCATGCCAAACGCACCGAGTCCTCTAATGGAGACATTGGGGTAGCCGTCTGTTCGCATGGATAAATTGAGGTTGGGTACGGCGAGCCCGATTTTATTCAGCCCTTTAATATTTTGTCGCTCAATCGCCATGCCAGAAATCGCCGTTACTGATTCTGGGATATCCATCAAATTTTCGTCGCGTTTTCGTGCGGTGACGATCACTTCCTCGAGTGTTGCTTGTTGCGCAGAGGTGAGGGGGGCAACGACTGGACCAAAGCTGCCTGCCACTATCATGCAGGCAACAGCGAGGGGGGAAAGTCGGTGTGTCGTGTGAGTAGCCATAAAGTACCTTCCTGTTATCGATTTATGATTATTCGTTCGCGTTTTTGCGGAGGCAATGAAGTTGAGATGACGTAGTATAGGTAGGAGTGCCGGCGATGCTTGTGCCGAGAGGGACAGGGGCTTTGGTTGTCGGCGCAATGAAAATAGTCGTAATGGGCGTCGATGTTCAGGCTTGACCGTGGTTCGGGAGTTGCTAAGGTGACGATTGAGGCAAAAAAGAACGAATAAATGAATTGTTTCGTAAAAGAATCGTGGTCGTCAGCGTCAGACAGCAACGTCAGCGCTTACGATGCGTGGATTGACAAACTGAAGGCGGCGCAGGGCTCAGACTGGTGCCCTGGAAAACGGCCGTCTGGTTCTTTTAATGCCTCGCTTCGACACAAGGTGATCGGTGAACTCAACGTGATCGAGTCGCGATGTGATCCCTGCTCAGGCTTTCGCACCAAGGATCATGCTGCCCGAATTGATGAGCCCTCGGTGATTTTACTCAGCTATTTAGAGGGCGGAGAGCACATCGAATTTGGTGGACAACGCTTCACGCTTGCCGCCGGCGACACGTTCGTCTGGGATAGTGCACAGGCGACACGTTTCGAGGTGTACGAACCTCTGCACAAGGTGGCACTCGCGATGCCCGCACGGCTACTGAGCCATGATGTGATATCAGCCCTTCAATCGGTGCCGAGAAAATTTGATTTGTCTTCCGGAAGTCGCTTTTTATTGAATAACTTGATTCGCGGAGTCGCCGATAGAGATTTTGACGATGCCGACATTGAGGCGTCGATCATATTGGACGCGGTGAACACCTTTGTGCTGGGTGCGGCCCGCGCAGAGGAGCAACCGGATGAGAGTCTTCGCCAGCGGCAGCGACGCGAAATCATCCGTTACATTGAGCAGCACCTCACTGACCCCGCGCTCAGTATCGGGCAGATTGCAGATCTGCACCGCATTTCTAAACGCTACTTGCACTGGCTCTTTAGGGAGGAAGCGATGACCGTGAATGAGTTCATTATTTCGCGACGGCTGCAGGGCTGCCGTAAAGAACTCATCAATCCCGACGCGGCACATCGCCACGTGAGTCAAATTGCTTATGCCTGGGGTTTTGCCAACCTGTCGCACTTTAGTAAGCGCTACCGTGCGCAATTTCAGGAGTCCCCCACCGAGACGCGGCGCACGGCGGTCTGCTCTTAATTGGGATTAGGCGAGGGGGCAGGGCTAATGGCTCAGTGCGCCATGCTCACCAATTAGGTCGGTAATTGAGTCTGCATTGAGTATTTCTATCCAGTACCCGTCAGGGTCTGTAATGAACGCGAGTCCTTTCATGTTGCCGTCGTCGGGCTTTTTGACGAAGTGAACACCGAGTTGCTCAAACCGATCACAGGCGGCTGAGACATCTGGCACTGTTATGCCGATATGGCCAAAGCCTCTAGGGTCGGCATTGCCACTATGGTAGCCCTCAAAGGTTTGGTCCGACTCAGTGCCCCAATTATGCGTCAGCTCTAGCAGGGCGCTCTGCCGAAACGTCAACCGCGACCGGTCAGTCGGTTCTGTCGGCAGTGGCTTATCAGCGTGGTTCGTGGGGTAGCCTAAGAAGTAGAGCGAAAAGGACATTTCAGCAAAATCGACTCGCTGGTAAAGCGTCATACCCAGTACGCTTTGGTAAAAAGCGAGCGATGCGTCGGGATCGCGAATACGCATCATGGTCTGATTGAATACGTAGCCGGCTGTGGCGGGATCTTGCTGCGTCATGGGTGAGCCTCTCGATGTCACAAGGGAGCGAAAATAAGCTTCACTCGCTCGCAATACAAGTGCGGACTTTGCTTATGGTGCAAATCTTTCGTCCTCAAGGGGAAAATGGTCAGCGCGGCCAAGTTCCTGCCTTTTGACTTGGCGCATAATCGGGTAGCGTATGCGTTATAGAATGAATGAGAGGACTATGGCATGAGTGAAGGATCTTTAGCGTTTAATCCCGATTTTGACCCGGATGGCAATGAGGGGGGTGTTGACACCAATCTACTGCCTTGGCTGCCGCTATCGGGCGTGACAGCGTTCTCTATTAAGCCACTCCGTGCAAGCATGGAAAGCGGCATGTTCAGTATCATCATTAGGTTAGAGCAGGGGGCATCGCTTGAGCGGCTACTCTGCCTGTCAGGTATGGATATGTTGGTGCTATCCGGAGCACTCACTTACTCTGACTCGAGCGCTGAGACTAAACTCGAGCCGGGCGTTTGGGGTTATCTCGCTGCTAATACGTGCATGGAGCATTTGCACGCGAGTGAGGACGCCGAGCTGTTGGTCAATTGTTATGGGGCGTTTGCGCTGTTGACTGCGAACAATCAGGTGCAGCGTTTGGTGACCAGTGCGGATATACGGCAAGTGGCACTGCAGGCGGGGATTGCCATGGTGCCCAATACGTTGGCCGAGTGTATGGCGCCACGCAAGAGCTATGCAGGCGAGGGCACGCCGCTCGAGATTGCCGGGGCGAACTCGGGGCATCTCATTAACGGCGTGATGGACGCGGCGGCTGGTGATTTCCAGCATCCTTATTTTGTCGATTGTCGATCGGTACCCTGGGTGGTGAATCCTGATTTGCCAGATATCGGCCTTAAGGTGCTCAGGGTCAGCCAAGAGACCGGCTTTATCTCAACGATGGTGCGCCACAACGGCGTTGCTGCGCCCCACAATCATTTAGGTGGCGCTGACTTCTTGGTGCTTCAAGGTGCCCTAGGTGTCAGAGCAGGGCCACCCGAGGGTTACGGGCCGGGTACTTGGTTCTATGAGCCCGCAGGAGCCCGGCACGACGCAACTCAGCGCGTGACCGATGAGGATCTCATTTATACGGCCAACATTTATGGTCCACTGACCTTCGACAGTGGCGTGGGTACGCCTATTGTGGCGGTGGTGAGCTGGGTAGAGTATGTGGCGTTGGCGGAAGCGGGTGGCGCTAAATTGGTGCCGAACACCTTCTCTGATGACGCGAGTTTGCTTGCCTGGGCGCCGGTAGGCGGATAAGCACACCGGCACAGTCAAGCGGTATTACAGCCTCGACGACAGGGGCTTTTTGGCTTGTCGCGGTCAACGCGGGATGGCCGCCGTGTGAAGCGCACGCTAGCGAGTAGAAGGAGCGGTGCTAAT
>CAYVQI010000133.1:0-2220 GCA_964454155.1 uncultured Alteromonadaceae bacterium
ATAAGGTGCGTCGAAAAATCGCCAATGAGTTCGTCGCCAATACTGCGTTGCTTCGTATAAGACACATCGGCCCACAAACTGGTGGCGTCTGACAACTTAAAGCGCGTTTCAGCCTTGGCGAAGGTGGTGTCAAAGAGGTCAGGGGTCCGCTGGTGTAAAACGCCATACACCGATTGATCGGATATCCGATAGCGCGCTCCAAAAAAAGTAAGTCCTTTATCGGTTCCCTCTGCGCCGGCCGCCTCGGACATCGGGATAAATTCATCACTGTCTTTGTATTTGATCTTGTCGACGTAGCCGGCCATGTAGGCAAAACCATCGCCGGGCTTGTTCCCAACGCCCACCGCTTCAAAGGTGTTCGGGATCATGCGCAGGTCGTGCTTCCCGAGGTAGGGAAGATCCAGCGATTGACGCCCGATCCGAATACCATGATCCCCGCCCAAACGCAGCGTGGCGTAGGCTTCACTGACCACGGAAAAGCCCTCGGGACCGGGCTTGAAAAGCTGCGTACCGTCTTTGCTCGAAGGACCGTACAGTGTTTGCGAGGTGGAGAGTGTTGCCCCCAATTGAACGCGGTCTTGCCACCACCCTGAGCGAAATTCTAGCGCCCCACCCAAGGCTAGCCCCTCGCGCGTATCGGCCGCATCATAATCTCGGTACAGATAATACGTTCGTGGTTTGAGCACCAGCTCGGCGCCCTCAAAAAACCATTGTGAGCGGTCAGACTCGGTACCAATCGGTTCGATGATCGAGTGCTGGTTGGGCTCGTCGTCGTCGTCCCGCTCTTCATCACCGAGCGGCTCTTGCGCCGCGGCGCCCATCGATACAGCGCACACTGACAGGCACCAGAGCGCTCGCCTACCCGCGCCTAAGAATCGATTAATCATTTGATCTCTTTTGACCACGGCTACCACCTCTGAGCGCGAATTTCGCAACACTGCTGATGACCGCCCCTATCGGCACGGCTCTTTTCGCTGCACTCAAATCCTATTTTTCTGCTACACCACACAGCGGTGGCGCTTCATACGGCAAATCCATTAATTCGAAGTAGTTTTGCCCCAGCGCAATATTACGGAACGCCTCATCATTGAGTACGCGCAAGGCACGACTCGTGACTTCAAGCTCGCTCGCATACTGCTCCCATATTTTTGAGTCGGCAGCGACAAAGTCTGAACCGGGCAAAATACGGGTTGAATATTGATTGAAAAACGGCACAAAAATCTCGCCCCAGCGATGATACGAGTTGTAAATCACATCCCAAGAAATATCGAGGTGTAAATTGGGGTATTGGTCCAGCCGTTCGCCCATTAACCGAACGTGCTGCGCTGGGCTCATCGTCGTGAGTTCCTTTGACAGACCCATGTGCGCCCAGACAATTTTATTGTCTGGGTAGCGTGATAAAACATGATCCATCAAATATAAGAACTCAGTGGGATCTGCGTTATTGCCCAGATCGGAATGCAACGTGATGGGAATACCTCGCTCTCGGAGCACCTCCATGAACGGGCCCCACTCGTCAATACTCTCGATCGTGGCGGGCTCAGCATTATTGCCCAGCAACGCCTGTTTCATAATGTTGAGTTCTCCCGTCCAAGAAAACATGCCGGGGAACTCTCGGTCATACAGCGCAATCATCTCTACCGCATTTTCCGCATGCGCTAAGTCAATAAACGTCATCGACAGCGTGATGTGAATCTTGTCGGGGTCATGTGCCGCAACCTCAAGCCCATTCATAAAATCGTTTTTAATACTCGGGATCGCAGTGACGCCGGGACAGTCGAGGTAGTACGAACAGTTGGCTTCTAGCGCTAACACCTGCCCAATACCAAAGTAATTCACAAACCTGACGCCCAGACGATCAAAGGTTTCCCATAGCCCCTGCGCATCCATGGCTGGACCGCCAAATGGCTTAGGGTGAAAGTGCGTGTCTACGACGGCGGTGTAAGGCTGAGTGGCCCGATCGAAACAGTAATCTGGTGTTTCGCCCGGACGAAAATTCGCCAATGTATGGTCTGGCGGCGGCAGGCGACGCCAGCTCAGTTCAGAAGCCGGCACAATCGCATTTGCGGGTTGAGATGCGTCATCTCGCGCCACGGAATCGTCCGCTATCGCATCAGACAATACCGACATCGATAAGGCCGTCGCTGCCAAGCGTAAAAAAAGTAGTCTCATTGCGTCACATCCCTCAGTACATTTACCAGCCAACGAGATCCAGCCAAC
>CAYVQI010000133.1:2320-3578 GCA_964454155.1 uncultured Alteromonadaceae bacterium
AGGTAGCCGCTCACGTTAACAATCCTGTGAGGCTCCCATTATTCACTAAACCACACCTTGCCGCTTGATCTTTACATGACACATCGACACCAAAGGCTTGACGAAGCAGGCATATTCCATGATGGTTTGGACCGATCAACCCAAGTGACCAAAGAGACGAGTTTATGGAACTGTTAGACGGCATACTCAAGATTGATCATTTTCTCACCGTCACACTGGGCATTGTGGTGCTGTTTATCGGTAAAAGGCTTAATCAAGTCGTGCCTGCGTTCCGCGAATTCAGTATCCCGGAACCCGTCACAGGCGGGCTGTTAATGTGCGCGCTGTTTTACGCGCTGCACGTCTTTGGCGGAATCAGCGTCGAGTTTACGCTCGGGGCCAGAGACATACTCTTGGTCTATTTCTTCACCACAATCGGCATCAATGCAAGCTTTCGCGACCTGCTTTCGGGCGGTAAGCCGTTATTGATACTGCTGTTTGCCACCGTGATATTCATGCTGCTACAAAACCTTACTGGCGTGGGTGTCGCGTCTACCATTGGTCTTGAACCCGCAGTAGGCATTCTGGGCGGCACGGTATCGCTCATTGGCGGCCACGGCACCTCAATCGCATGGGCGCCCATTTTTTCCGACAAGTATGGCATTTCAGGCGCAGCAGAAATTGGTATCGCCTGTGCCACCTTTGGTCTGGTCTTAGCTAGCCTGATGGGTGGTCCCGTCGCTAAATTTCTCATCCAACGGCATAACTTAAAACCCGAAACCACCGATACAGCCGAAACCCTTGATGTCGGAATAAAGGAAGACAGCGCGCCAGTCGACATTCACTATATGGATTTTCTCGATGCGGTGTTGTCACTCCATATTTGCATCATCATTGGTGTGCTCATGGATGAGGGACTCGAGACCGTCGGCGTACAGCTACCGCTATTCGTTAGCTGCTTGTTCGGAGGCATCCTGATGAGCAATTTACGACCCAAGTCTCTACCGCGTATTACTGGCACCGCATGGCCGTCTCGCACACCCGCCATCGCCTTAATCGCTGATGTATCACTGGGTGCCTTCCTTGCCATGTCGCTCATGAGTATGCAGCTATGGGAACTCGCGGGATTAGCGGGGCCCCTCATGTTAATCCTAGGTGCTCAGGTGCTGCTCGCCATTGCCTTCATCATCTTTGTCGTCTTCCCACTGATGGGGAAAAATTATGAAGCAGCGGTGATCTCAGCCGGCTTCGGCGGCTTCTCGATGGGCGCAACACCCAC
>CAYVQI010000134.1:0-3332 GCA_964454155.1 uncultured Alteromonadaceae bacterium
GCTAGCGCTTTCTTGGCTCTCACCAGCGACCGTGTCGGTGGCAGCAGGAGCTCGGCCATCTCATCACGAAAAGCAATCAATGCCACTTGATCTCTGCGCACGTAGCAATCCGCCAAGAGCAATTCCACGGCGCCTTTTGCTTCGGCAAGGCGTTGCATCGCAGCGGAGCCCGAGGCGTCAACCACGAACAAAGTCAGTGACTCGCGGCGCTGTTGGTAGCGCGTCAAATGAATATCTTCCCGGCGTATTTCCAGTTTGCGCAATGGGTCTCCGCGTTCTTGTCGTCGCAGCGGTTGCCATGGCGCAGCGGCGCGTAGCGTTGCGAGAATATTGACCCGCCCACCGCGGCGATGATCACCACGGAAGACGCCAGTTGGGCGCCCGCGTTGCTGATGCCGATGTTGGGCGCCCGACGTGCCGGTGCTGCTCTGGCGAACTTTTGCGGCGCGTGTTTGTAGTTGCTGCAGTAACCCCTCTGGCAATTTCGCGAGTGCGGCCTCGAGTAAACGATCCTCGTCTGACGGCATCTGCTCGGTCGCTTGTGGGGGTTCTGGCTCTTCGGGCCGATCCGCTTCGGGTTCCGGCTCGGGCGTTGGTTCGGGTTCAGCCAGTTCGGGTAACTTTGCTGCTTTGGGAATCAGGCATAGGCGAAGTGCACAAGCAATGTCACTCTCGTCCACCGCGCGACGTCCAGCGAGCGCTGCAGCGCCACAGGCGACTTGGATAGCGGCTAGTGAGGCCCGGGGAGAGTCGATGCCTAAGGTGAGACTTAAGGTCGCGATGGCAACGCGATGCGCCTCTGTCAGCTCAATCTCGTTTAAGTGTGTCCGAGCGCGTTCAATATGACCGGGTTCAAAAATATCATCCTCTACGCCGTGAATACCGATAGATTGCAGATTGACCGTGATGCCCAATCGATCGGACAGTGCGCCATGGATGAATTCTTCCTCTGTTCCCTCGTCCGCGGCAATCAGCGTAATGCGTGCGGCGGTTTGCGTGTCAATACCGTCGCGAGCGATGGACAATTGGCCATCATCCAATGCGACACAGAGGTGGTGAACCGTATTTCTTGGAAGACGCTCCGCCATGGCCGCGATGACAATGCGCTCGTGACATTCACCGAGCATGCCGGTCTCGGCGATGGGTTTGCCTTGCTGCAACGTGGCACCGAGATCAATGCCGCCCAGCAACCGAGCCTCTGGAATATTGGCGGGGATTTTCCTTAGGTGAGATTGCTCGGAGAAATGCTCGACGCGGTCTAACCAGTAATCTCTAACCGGCCCGGGTGAGGCGCGCAAATGCACGCCGCCAATACGATCTCCCAAGAGGTTGAGCAGCGCGGCGGCCCATTCTGCATCCGCCCACAGAGACGGTGTGTCAGTCGTCACAGTCGTTGAAAAGCTCTGCAATCACACGTTCTACACGAATATCAGCACTGGATTCATCGAGAGGATCACGCCGGAGTCGATGTCTGAGCACCGAAGGAGCGATCGCTTTTAGGTGCTCCAGTGTCGCAGTGGAGTCGTTATTGAGTGCCGCTAAGGCGCGTGCGCTGCGCACCAGTGTTAACTCTCCTCGCAATCCGTCAGTACCCAGTGCAAGACATAACTTAGCTGCGGTTTCTAGCAAGTTGGCGGGCGTGTCGACGCTATCGAGCGCTTCCCGAGCGCGTTGTATGCGTCGTCGCAAAGTGCTCTCTTTGCGTGCCCATCGCTTGCGAAACGCGCTGCGGTCTTTATCGAACGCTTCTCTCGAGCGAATAATTTCAACCCGAGTAGGAACATCAGAGGGGGTGCGTACATCGACAGATAAACCAAATCGATCCTGTAGCTGGGGTCGCAGTTCACCTTCCTCGGGGTTACCGCTGCCCACTAAAACAAATTGAGCTGGGTGACGGATGCTAAGCCCCTCTCGTTCAACCACATTTTCGCCCGATGCCGCGACATCGAGGAGCGCGTCGACAATATGGTCCTCGAGTAAATTCACCTCATCAACATAGAGAAAGCCGCGATTCGCCTGCGCCAGCAGCCCTGGCTGAAATGCTTTTTCGCCGTTAACGAGTGCGCGCTCAATATCGAGTGCGCCAACCACGCGATCTTCTGTGGATCCTAACGGCAAATCAACAACAGGAATGGTCATGGTTGTCGTAGTAGGGGTGGCTGATGATTTAGCGCAGAAGTCACAGAGTCCCGGTTGCGGTTGATGCGGATCACACTGGTAGGGGCACCCTTTGACAACATCGATTTTTGGCAGCAACGCAGCGAGTGCGCGAATGGTGGTGGACTTGCCTGTGCCGCGTTCGCCGAGTACCAAAACGCCCCCAATACCTGGGTCAACGGCGGCAATCGTCAGTGCCCGTTTCATATCATCCTGACCGACGATAGCGGTAAATGGATACGCGGTGCTCATGTGTGTCCTCAATGACTGCGACGGCGGATTATTTTAAGCCCCGATTCCAGAAATGTGAAAAAGAAGCTATCCGGGCAAGTGTCATGCAATTTATACTATTCAACTGTCAATTGTCATTGATGGTTATATCATGGCCAAGCCGCTCATGCCTGCTTTGGATGCGGAACAATTTGCTGTCTCACTCGATGGAAACGTGACACTGCGTGGTTATCAAGGAGAGGTCCAAGAGGGCACTCCATTGGTTTTGTTGCACAGTATCAACGCGGCGCCGAGTGCGATGGAAATTCGTCCGCTATTTGAGCATTACCGCGATAAGCGACCGGTGATGGCGCCTGATTTACCAGGGTTTGGCCTTTCTGATCGCCCCGCGGCGTCCTACTCAGCTGTGCAGTATGCGCGGTGGATTGCGGAATGGCTGAAGGACTTTAAAAGCCCCCCTGATGTGGTCGCGTTGTCGTTGACGGGCGAATTTGTGGCGCGCGCCATTTTGGAGCAAGGCACTCGCATACGCAGCCTGACACTGATTTCGCCTACCGGCATGGGAACGGCAAGTCCACCCTCGCTGCCTGACGGATCTCGACTGGAACGCCTGCTCAACTCACCTTGGGTGGGGCAGTCACTGTTCCGTGCACTGACCACCAAGGCAAGCATCCGCTGGTTTTTGAACAAGGCGTTTGTGGGGCCAACGCCTGAGTATCTCGTGCAGTATGCCTGGGAGACGGCTCGGCAACCGGGTGCGCATCTCGTCCCCCTCAAGTTTTTGACTTTTAGTTTGTTTACGGAGCAGGCGATGTCGCGATTGTATAGCCGGCTGACACTGCCGTGCTTAGTGCTGTACGACGATGACCCCAACATTGGCTTTGAACGCCTGCCCGAATTGGTCGATGAAAGCGGTCAATGGACGATCAAACGCTTGGTGCCCA
>CAYVQI010000135.1:0-3302 GCA_964454155.1 uncultured Alteromonadaceae bacterium
CGGTTCCTTTGATACCACGTTGTTCGACTCGTCCTCGTCTGATGGCAGACTCATAGTCTGGCGTCGAATTTCGCTTTCAATCTCCGACGCAATGGCGGGATTCTCATCAAGGAACTTGGCGGCATTGGCCTTTCCCTGACCGATCTTATCGCCTTTGTACGCGTACCAAGCGCCCGACTTATCCACGAGATTGAGCTTAACGCCCCAGTCGAGGACTTCACCCATTTGGTAAATACCGACCCCGTACATAATTTGGAACTCCGCCTGTTTAAACGGCGGTGACACCTTGTTTTTAACCACCTTCACACGCGTCTCGTTACCTACAATCTCGTCGCCATCTTTAATGGCACCAATACGACGAATATCCAGTCGGACTGATGAGTAGAACTTGAGCGCATTGCCGCCCGTTGTGGTTTCAGGACTCCCGAACATGACGCCGATCTTCATGCGGATCTGGTTAATAAAAATAACAAGGCAGTTGGTTTGCTTAATCGCTCCGGTCAGCTTGCGCATGGCTTGACTCAGTAGCCGTGCCTGAAGACCCACGTGAGAGTCTCCCATATCGCCTTCGATTTCCGCCTTTGGTGTCAGCGCAGCGACAGAGTCGATCACTAAAATGTCCACCGCCCCTGAACGCACTAGCATTTCCGCGACCTCAAGTGCCTGCTCGCCAGTGTCGGGCTGCGACATAATCAGGTCGTCGACTTGAACACCTATCTTTTCCGCATACTGCGGGTCCAGCGCATGCTCTGCGTCGATAAACGCTGCTGTGCCACCCAGTTTTTGTGCTTCGGCAATCACCTGCAACGTGAGTGTTGTCTTACCCGAGGACTCTGGACCGTAGATTTCACAAATACGACCTCTGGGCAAACCACCAATCCCTAACGCAATGTCGAGCCCCAGCGAACCCGTCGATATAGCAGGGATAGCGACACGCTCTTGGTCGCCCATGAGCATTACTGTTCCCTTGCCAAACTGTCTTTCGATTTGCGTCAGTGCAGCGTCAAGGGCTTTTTGCTTATTCGGATCCATCGGTCTCTCCATCAGGTTTAACTACTGTATATATAATCAGTATTTTTGAGTCAATTTGCAATGGAGTTTACCCACCATTTATCGGTTTTGTTACAGCAACACCATTCACCTGTCGCCTCAGACGACAGGCTGGGCTCTTAAGTGGCGTTGTATCAGGGGTCGTCGCCAAAAATACCCACGGTCTTCTCGCCCGTCGCATTAATACTCGCGCGATACATGCCCGGTGTATTGAAGGTCAGCGCCACGTTACCGGCGCGATCAACGGCAGCCACACCGCCCTCTCCTCCGGCTGCGACCAATTCCTTTAAAACCACTTGCGCCGTTGCGTCGTGCAATGAAGCACCAGCAAATTGCATACGTGCACAGATATCCCGCGATACGGTATGGCGGATGAAAAACTCACCATGACCCGTCGCGGAGACAGCGCACGATCGGTTATCCGCGTAGGTTCCAGCACCAATAATAGGCGAGTCACCCACACGACCCCAGCGCTTACCGGTCATGCCGCCGGTCGAGGTTCCCGCGACTAAGTTGCCAGCTTTGTCGAGGACCACAACGCCCACCGTACCGAACTTGTAATCCGCCTCGGGCTCAACACCCGCAAACTCGTCAGCCTTGTAAGCCTCTAGGGCTTTGCGGCGGCGCTCAGTGCCAAAATAGTCGGGGTCTACCGACTCGATTCCCTTCGCTTTTGCAAAGGCTTCAGCCCCTTTTGCGGCCAACATGACATGGGGAGAGTCCTCCATGACAGTCCGCGCCAGCGCAATGGGCGACTTGATCGTCGTAACCCCCGCTACAGCGCCTGCTTCCAACGTCTCGCCGTGCATAATCGAGGCGTCTAGTTCGTGGCGCCCATCCCACGTGTAAACAGCCCCCTTGCCTGCATTAAAGAGCGGAGAGTCTTCCATTTTCTGGATCACGTTGACGACAACGTCCAGTCCCGGATGTCCTGCCGCCAACTGGCGGTGCCCATCAGTGATGGCGGCCTCAAGAAACACACGATAGGTGGCCTCAAGTTCAGCACTCATTTTGCCTCGCTCTATGGTGCCAGCTCCCCCGTGCAGCGCAATCGCAACCGGCGAACTCTCAGCGACCGCCATCGTCGACGCCATCCAAAAACACATTAACAACCATCGCATGATCACTCCCCATCATTTCGAAATACACTGCCCGCTTTCATTACAAAGCTGGGACGCTCTAACACGGTGACGTCGGTCAGCGGATTGGCATCAAACGCGACAATATCGGCGTGAAATCCAGCTGCAATTTGCCCGAGGCTGTCTTCGACCCGCAACAACGATGCGGCATTGACCGTCGCTGACTGAATGGCGGCCATCACCGGCATGCCCGCCTCGACCATGAAGCGGAACTCCTTGCCGTTTGCGCCGTGTGGCGACACACCTGAATCGGTACCAAATGCAATTTTCACACCCGCTTTGTACGCCTGTGCAAACGTGTCTTGTATTTGAGGACCAATGGCCGCCGCTTTGGGTCGCACAACCGCTGGAAGTTTGCCGTCCATCATTGCAAGATCACCAACCCATTTACCGGCAGAGATCGTAGGGACATACCACGTCCCCTGACTGAGCATGAGTCCCATTGCTTCATCGTCCATGTAGGTGCCGTGCTCCACCGAATCGACGCCCGCCCTAATGGCGCGTTTCATACCCAGTGCCCCGTGTGCGTGAACCGCCACAACAAAGCCATAATCTTTCGCAGCTGACATGACCGCCGACAGTTCTTGGTCAGTAAACTGTGGGTTATCGCCACTTTTGGCGAGTGACAAAACACCTCCCGTCACCGTCAATTTGACAACGTCGCTACCGTCTTTATAGCGCTGCCTGACCGCTTTGTATGCGTCCTCAGGGCCATTCAAAACGCCCTCTTTGGGACCCGGGTCACCGCGCAAATCAGTCCTGATGCCGTTTGTAGGGTCCGCGTGACCTCCCGTGGTGGCGAGCGACTTACCCGCCGCAAAAATACGCGGACCGGCGACGATGTTTTTTTCAATCGCATCACGCAGTGCAAAAATGGCTTCTATGTCGCCCGCACCCAAATCACGCACCGTGGTGAATCCAGCGTTTAAGGTTCGTCGCGCATAGACCGTCGAGCGCAATGCGATGTCGGCTGAATTCATAAAGAACTCCTCCGAGTAGCTCGCAGGGGGATTCAACTCACCATCCAGATGAACGTGCATATCCATAAACCCTGGCGACACGTAAGCGTCTCGTAGGTTAATCACATCTGCATTGGCTACATCGACAAAGCCT
>CAYVQI010000136.1:0-3294 GCA_964454155.1 uncultured Alteromonadaceae bacterium
GAGAGACTTGAAGGTCGGTAATCTCGGTCTGATAACCCACAACGTTCAACCGGAGGCGACCGTCCATGAGTTCGGACTTCATACCGATCTCCATGTTCTCTAGCGTGTCAGTTTTTGCGACCGCTGGAACCACATAGCCTTCATAAACGCCGGTTTGATTGGTGGCCAGCTGACCGGCATTACGGTTTTGCGTTGCAGGACGATAGCCCTCCGAGTACACGCCGTAAATCATAATGTCGTCAGAAAGCTGGTAATCAAGCGATGCGCGAATAATGACGTCATCTTCTTTGGTTACACCATTTTTGTCGATTGATGAGATGTCTACTCGTCCGTCTTGAATGGCTGCAAGCGTTGCCGCGTTACTACCGCCACCTCGGAACATCTCTTTAACACCGCCGCCGTAGGTATCGGCCGCGCCCGGGTAGTTATTAAGCGCGAGGAACTCAGCTTCCGTAAGTGTTCCTGAGTTAAGTCCACCCAGCGCCAGGAAGCGGTCAGTTGGACTGTTGGAGAAGCGGTGACTGTTACAGAAGCCGTCACCGACACCGCCGCCACCGTTACCGCCATAACGACAACCGAAGCTGAAGTTTGAGGCGCCGCGAAGCTGTGTTTCAAGCTCATAGCTTCGTGCACTAAAGGTCGCAGTCAGGTTGTCGTTGATGTCGAACGCTACCTGTCCGAAGAACGCAAATTCTTCTTCAGTACGCGTGTAGTCGTTAAAGAATGTTGTATCGACACCGGTCGGACCGACCTGATTTGTGCCCGCAACGCCGGGAATGGTGACGTTTGCGAGTTGGTACGGTGACTGCGCGTTTGCGCCGTAATAATTCACCTGGAACTCACTGAACGCATCGCCACTGGATTTGTACTGGAACTCACCAATCGTATTGGTGGTCACTTCACCCATGTAGATACCCGCGAGGAAACGCATTCGGTTGTCAGGGTCAGTGCTGAAGCGAAGCTCGTGCGTGGTTCGCTCGTTGCTTGACGTATCACGGTACATTTTCGTTGGATCAAAACAGGTGTTTTGTTCCACTGACGTATCCGCGGCATAGATGTTTCCGCTACACAGGTAGTACGTAATATAACCGCCACCATTGTTGTAGTGCGTGTAGTCAATCAGTGAGTCGATTTCGCGATCCAGATAGCCGCCTGCATAAACGACATCGAGACCGGCTATTCGGCCTTCAAGGGTTAATGTGGTTAGGTCAAACTCATCGTTGTTGGTTTCAGCGATGTACTTGGCCTGCTTGTCGCGGCCTAGGCTTGGGTCGATCAGGAATGAGCCGTCAACGTCCAAGTCTTGCGACGTGTGCTGAACCAGTGCACTCCAGTCGTCGTTGATATCCCACTTGAAACCTGCTCTATAACCGGCATAGATGGCTTCGTTTTGATCTTCGCCAGCAACATCATTATTGCTCGTGCTGCGTATCTCGGTCAGCGGGAAGTCGCCAAAGTAGGGGCCGTAACCGATCGAGTTTCGATCTACTACTTCGCCCGTGGGGGTAAAGGTTGACTGAACATTGTCGATCCAGCCGCCTTGCGTGTTGCTGTAGCCGACAAAGCGCAGGGCCATGTTGTCGCCAATAGGCAGGTTGACCATGCCCTCGATGTTGTTACTGCCAGCACCGCCGGTTGTGTTTGCAAAACCTGCATCAATTCGTGCTTCGGTCTCACCGATAATGGGCTTGTTCGTGATCATGCGGATCGTGCCCGCCTGTGAGCTTGCACCAAACAGTGTGCCCTGTGGCCCTGACAGCGTTTCGAGCCGCTCAATATCGGTGGCGTAGACATCAAGGTTTCTAGCACCAAGTGATACTGGTATCTCGTCCACATAGAGGGCAACGCCAGGCGCTGAGCCTTGCGCCAGTGCAACTGTTGCGCTCGATTGCTCTGTCGCTGAACCGCGAATATAAATTTCTTTGTTGCCTGGACCAATGCCGGCATCGACGACGTTGGGCAGGAAGTTAACGTAATCATCAAAGGTCATGATGCTTTGTGCGCGGAGGCTGTCGCCCGAGAGTGCTTGAACCGACACAGGAACATCCTGAGCATTCTCGGCTCGCTTAGTGGCGGTGACGACCACCTCTTCCATCATGGCACTTGCGCCGCGATTTGTCTGTGCAAAGGCTGTTGACGCTAAAGCCGGGGTCAGCACCGCGGCAACGGCGAGCGATAGAGGCCGCTTGCCAAACTTTTTGGTGAGAAACATAGAGCTCTTCCATTTTTTTAGAGTGGTGGAAAGATTCTAGCTCAAAGTATTTAAATGCTCCACCCCGTTAGTAAAAACAATAAGTCATTGTTTTTATGAATAAAATTTAATAAAAATGTAAATTTTCAACGGTTTAAATGCTTTTCACCCTTTTGATTCGGAGGTGGCACGCTTCTTTGCGCGTAGCTGATACACTTTGAATTCACGTTAATAAGTAACTTTCCTATGCCGAAGTTGTCCGACCGCGGCTTTGTTATCGACAAAGCCGTTTTCATACCCTCCATTATTTTTCTAATGAGTTCGGTCCTGCTAGTACTTGCGCTTCCCGAGGCGAGTGACGCGGCATTTGCTGACTTGCAAAGCACCATTGTTGCGAATGCCAGCTGGTTTTATGTGCTGGTCATGGCGATTCTCTTGTTTGCTGTCTGTGTTCTCGCGTTGTCGCGTTACGGTGAAATTAGATTAGGCCCTGACAACTCAAAGCCAGAATACAGCCTGTTTTCATGGCTCTCCATGCTCTTTGCGGCGGGCGTTGGAATTGGACTCATGTTTTATGGCGTCGCCGAGCCGGTCGTTCATTACTTAAAGCCACCGATTGGCGAAGGTGCTGCGGTTGGCGGTGTTCGCCAGGCCATGAACCTCACCTTTTTGCACTGGGGATTCAATGCGTGGTCGACCTACGCGATGATGGGCCTTGTTCTCGCTTACTTTTCGTATCGTCGAGGACTACCGCTGACCCTACGTTCAGCGTTTTATCCGATTATTGGTGACCGCATTCACGGCCCTATTGGCGCGTCAATCGACGTCTTTGCTATTGTCTGCACGACGTTTGGCATCTCAACAAGTTTGGGACTGGGCGTCTCACAGCTTAATACGGGACTGAACTACTTATTTGATGTGCCAATAACTGGGACGATTCAGTTTGCGCTGACGATGGGTATTATGGCGCTGGCCGCGGTGTCGGTTGCACTGGGTCTTGATACGGGTATTAAGCGTCTTTCAGAGATCAATTCTTATCTCGCCATTTCACTTTTGTGTTTTATCCTCGTGGCCGGTCCCACCGTCCTGATTCTCAGTGGTGC
>CAYVQI010000137.1:0-3292 GCA_964454155.1 uncultured Alteromonadaceae bacterium
CCGAACGCAAGATCTCAGTTTTTCGATCTATCTTCATGTCCAGTATGGTACCTCGACCGCCGGGAGCAGCATCACACTGCAAAAGTAACACGCCCAGTAGCGAGCACCACAGGTGACCGGCCCTTTGCACCTCTTTAACACGGTTCGATACTCACAGCGCTTCGTGGTTGTCGACGGCCAGCACCCGCGCAATGGCATCACGGCTAGCGACTTGTATTCGTCTTGTGGCACACAAAAAGGCGTGATGATTATTGGGGTGCGGTGACTTTACGCACCGACATGACGCGCAGACCCACTTAAGGAGAGCGTTTTTATTGTCTCGACCATCTTGGGGACATCATGAAACTCCTCAATCAGCGATGCCAGCTGCACCGTGCGCTCTTTGTAATGCAGAATAGCGGGCAGCACGGGAACACGGGCCGCTGCGGCAATCCTCGCAAACCCCTGCTTAAACTCTCCTGAAGCGCCTCGCGTACCTTGTGGTGTCACGCCCAATACTAAGCGAGAGCGACGACCAAACTCCGCACTCATTTGCTCAACCAACCCCTGAGCACTGCGACGGTCGACGGATATACCGCCCAATCTGCGGAGTATGGGTCCCAAAGGAAACCAAAACAGCGTGTGCTTCATCATAAAACTTGACTTCAAGCCCAACGACCACAGCACCGCGATCGTCAGAATAAAATCCATGTTGGAGCTGTGGGGCATCAGGGCAACAACAAACTTAGGCCGGTTCGGAAACTCGCCGCTGATGCGCCAGCCCATGGTCCTGAGCGTCAATCGGCCAATGACTCGAGTGAATGGGTTATAGCCCTGTGGCAACTGACTGCCTAGTTTCTGCCACTGCATGCTTTAAAGGCTCCGATAGCTTTCTTAACTCGCATTGCGCACTCTTTGATTTATCGCGCAGCACAATCGTTAGCGGGCAGAAGTGTCACGAACCACGCCGCAGTTTCTCAGCGCGCATTATCACGCCGCGATGAATTACCGCTGGCGGGTACTATAGCAGGGCTGAGCTTGGCATACCGAAACGAGCACGCCGGGCAGCGCTCTGGCTGCGTCTTGCCACACAGCCCGCCCACCATCGATCGGCACATACCACCCTAAACCGCGAGGGACAGATACGAGTTGGCACTCTCACCCAGCACACTCAGTGAGCGCAGAGTGACCGATGGGCCCCCTAAACCTCATCGCTTCTCAAAAAGGGCCTAATCCACTAGGCCCGAAGCAATGAGCCCCCACTCAGAACGCGTAACTCAAGCTCAGGTTCCAACCGTCTTCAGCACCAAGCTGTATGCCATTATAAGATTCATCCACGCGCGACTCCCATTCCAATCCAAGGCGCATTCCGGCTAAGGGACCCCGCTGTGCGACGGCATTGAATCCGATACCCGCTGTCACAAACTCGCCGCCATAATTGGCTACGTCATCACCCGGGCTTTTGCGGGGATAAGCGCCGTTGTATTCACCCGATAGCTGATCTTCGTATTCGTACTCGAGGCGAACGGTAGCACTCAGCCACGGTGCAACACGATAGCCCAGCCAGCCGGTAGCAAAGCGTTGATCACCGAATGCAAAGCCGGAATCATTTGCGGATTCCAGTCGCTCGGTGCCACCTATCTGAGCACCCCAACTTACCCTGTCTCGATAGCCGGTATACGTGAGGTTGGGTACCAAATCCCATGTTCCCGAACCCAATTGCATCCCGTAATGTTCAAACATCCCGTTTGGCTTTTTCTCATCGACCGAACCTGTGGGCGCACTGATACCCAATGTCAGGTGTAGGTTGTGACCATCAGATCCATGCAGCCGAATCAATGCCGAGATATTGGTGTCTCCCCAACCAGAAGTCCCATGCGAATGGGTCATCGAACCCATCGTATGATCGCCCATCATATGACCACCCATCATGTCAGCGCCCATATCGTCGGCCATGCCATGCATGCCCTCCATCGGCATGGCGCCAGTACCCTCCATGGTCATGTCCATACTCATATGCATCGGCATAAACATGAGCGTGACTCGATCTGATACCGCGTACATGATGTCGAGCATGTGCATGTCCATGCTCATACTCCGACCAACCATCGAATAACCTGCGGCGCCAGCTTGCTCGGGCGTGATACTGCTCGAACCTTGATAAAGACCACGATACTCAGAGGTCAGGTAACGGTAGCCGAACATCCATTCGCCTTTTGCGTGCAAATGATCGGACATAACACCCGCGGGGGCATGGCTTTCGGGTCTGAAAGTCGAAGACTCGACATGCGCCCAAACGGGCAGAGCGAGGCACGCACACGCGGCCACGCACAACAATTGATTGAAGTTCATAACGTTTTCTCACTGTATTGCACGACAGGTCGTGCATTTCTGAATTACATCAACACAACATTCAGACAGTGGTTCGCGGTGGGCCGCGGGGGGGAGGAAGCAGCCGGCCAGATTGCTGCGTCGCGAGATATTGATGGCCAGAAAAATTGACAGCTCGGCCGATTGCGGCAGTCGCCGAATAGGCAATGACCGTTAGCGCGTCGGCGGACCCTGATAAATTGAAATCGCAAAGATGATCAAAGGCGGCGTGGGAGGCAGGATGCTCGGACTGCGCGTCGGCATGCGCCGACATCCCCTCGTGGTGATGCATGGACATAGACGTTGCAGCGGGAGACGATAATGCCGCGAGCGCGCGACTGTAAGGATCACCCCCACACAACATCATGCCGCGCCCGTCTGCCAAACTGGCTGGCATGAACCCGACCGGGATCACCGCGCGCAGTAACAGCACAGTCAGGAGTAAGAGATGAAAGGGTCGACGCAACACTGCCGCAGTCCTACTGATGTTTATGCGAGAGCATACCCGAGTTGGTTACCGTAAATAAATACGCCTGAACTGAGCCGAAAAAACGCATCCAAGCCGAATAGATCGGCGGCGGCGATCATTCCGGTTCAGTGAGCAGAACATGAGTGACGCCGCTCGACCCCACTCATGTTCCGTTATCTCAGAAGTCGAAACGTAACCGGACTCCAATGTTACGACCTGGCAATGGCACCTGATCCTTCACAAACGACGCATGATTTCGTCCAACCTCATCAGTGAGATTGCGTGCAAAAGCGCTCAAGGTAAAACGTGTCGAATCATTCAACCCGTAGGACCACGAAGCATTGGCGTTCACTAAGGTGAACCCGTCAGTGGTCGATTCGCCGAGTGCCACGTTTTTCTGCTGCTCGACATCCTTCACTAAGACGCTGACTGAGAAATCGTCAAGGGTGTAGCGCGCCGTGAACATATTCCGAG
>CAYVQI010000138.1:0-3194 GCA_964454155.1 uncultured Alteromonadaceae bacterium
CGGCCTGTCACGCCGGGGGTCGCGGGTTCGAGTCCCGTCCGCTCCGCCATTTCTTTAAAGCCCAGTATTGATGCCGTATTTAGCTCCTAGATTACGACACAATAGTGGTTTTTTACGACAAATTCCTTTCAAACCTGAGCAGAAACTAGGGCGGGGGAGGGAAAACTGTTGTCACTGGCGCAGCAGTTACACGCCAACGATCACGATCCTATGGCTTTGATTTTTGCGCATCATTTCGCGGGTTGGTCAGTGATCAGGTACCATGCCTATGCCATCAACTGCGAATTAAGCCACCCATGAACTCACTCACTCTTTTGATGATCGCATCCTTTGGAGTGCTGGTATTGCTATGGCTATCGTATTGGTTGCGGGGCGAAAACAAACCGAATATACCCTTCGCTTATTGGTGTTTTGCTCAAATTTATTGCTTCATCGCCATATTAGGTGTCGGCATGATTCATGCGCATCTGGACTGTATGTCTTTATGGGGCGACTGCTACGTGCATCATTACCCCGGTTGGTTGTACGATTTCAAACCACTTCTTCTGAACTCAATAAGAGTTTGGTGTTGGTTAGCCGGAGGCGCGACCCTAATAAATCTGCTTAATTGGTATCGAAGCACTCGTTGAATGGAAATAGTGACCCTAACGCACAGTTATTAGCGATCCACTTTGTTTCAAATTAGCTTCTGATGTATCAACCCAGACGCGCGCCCGCCCGACGGATTCAGGCCATCTCAGCGTGCGAGCCTTGCTCGCCAAGCCTATCGTCGCTTGAATGTGAGCACGAGGTTCAGTTCAGGTTTCTCTTTACGTGCGAGGAGGATGCCCAACCAATTCGCCTGTCTGCGTCTTGGGTCGAGATGATGCCGCCCAGTCATTTCATACTACTGGACGCGGTTAAAAAAAACCGGTCAGTCCAGGCAATTATTAAGGGACGTCCTGCAACTATTGTGGTGCTTGGATCGTAAATAACGTCAGCACTCTTGCCCTCGACCTCTTCCCCTTGGAAAAAAATTTGTCTTGTACTACTGATGACGATTCGGTGAATCTCATTTTTTCACTGCCTCCCCTGTTCGATTGGGTATCTTTGTTTTTACACTGCTGTCACAGCTTCAGCGAGGACGGGCATCTGAACCATCTTAAAAGGACTACACTGGGCTGTTCTCGATCAGGGTATCTCCGCCGTGGCATACGAAATCGCAAAGTTTCTGCACATAACAGGTGTGGTCATGCTCATGGGTAACATTACGGTTACCGCCATCTGGAAATACTTTGCAGACCGCACTCAACAACCTCAAGTGCTTAGCTTTGCGCAAACGCTAGTAACCTATACGGATTGGTCTATGACTGTTTGGGGCGTACTGCTGCTTATGGGGGGAGGCTATTTCATGGTCTTTTTTGCCGACTGGCCGCTGACCTTACATTGGTTGCTTGCGAGTCAAATACTGTTCGTCGCGGCCGGCCTGATTTGGCTTTTTTTACTGGTACCAATACAAGTTCGACAAGCACGTCTGGCACGGAGTTTCACTGGGGATGATGTTGGGGATGAGTACCGAAGACTTTCACGGCAGTGGTTGATCTGGGGACTCATCAGCACCCTTCCATTGCTAGCGGCAACTTGGCTGATGATTGCAAAACCTGTCAGCGGTCTTTACTGAGCCGCTTCCTATCCAGTATCAAGCGCAATTGTTCGTCAGCAATCACGATCCGGTGACTGCTCGGTCATCAATCCCTTGCTCAACGGCATAACCTGAGTGTTGCGATTAATTCAGACTCAGACATTAGCCCCTGACGTTGATGCGTCTACCGGGGTCACTCACAATATCGAGTCGGTCCTGGTGCAGTGGTGTTCATGGCATCCATGGGTTGTAACTCCCAAACGTCCAAAGATGGCCCTCTAAATCTCGACAGGAAAAGCTCTTGCCACCATGGTCCTCCTCTCTGAGCGTGACGGCGATCTCAGCGCCAGCCGAAACAATGTGCGTGAAGCGTATGTCCGGGTCTTCGACACAGACATAAAGGCTAGTTGTCACCTTGCCCCCCACATGACCCGGGGGAACGTTGAGGACACCGAAATCAGTCGTGTCAGTCGAGCCGACCATAATCATGTGCTCGCCGAGTGTTAGTTGCGCGTGAGCCACTGTGTCGCCGGGTCCCTCCACGATAAAGTGCGCCTCGAATCCAAACACAGTGCAGAGCCAATCAATGGCGGATCGGCACTGCTCGTACTTTATGGCGGGAATAATTAACGACATATCAGGGGGCTCCTCGTGAGGCTGTGGAGGTGCTCTGGCGGCAACAGAGCATCCACCGAGCTCGATGTTGAGCACAGTAAAGCTGCACCAATAGTCGAGGCAAGCGTTTTCCCGCGTCATTCGCGTGCCGCAGTCTCGGTGTCCGAGCGAGACTAGACTCACTGATAGGGGGCGAGCGTAGACCCGTTCTCCGGAGGAGGGGGACGATGATGAGCACCGCCATAGACTGGGGCGTGAAGGCGGCCACTCAGCCTGGGAAATGACCGTCCTCGATGATTTTTTGTTGAATACGACTTTTTAGTGTAAAGGGTGCTTTACTTTTTTGCTCGGCTCAGTTTATTATGTAAAGCATACTTAACTTTATGTAATAGGAGCTTAACTTTGAGTGGTAATGGAAAAGGCAGCACAGATCTCGATGCGAGGATTAATCAGTCTTCCCGCAGCTTGTTTTTATGCACGACCGCTTGGGTGGCGACGACGGCAGCCTTAGGGTTTGGCCCGAAGCTGTGGTGGGACTTTGATGTCACCTTAACGTTGATTGCGCTCGGCCTGAACTTGATTGTGGGAATAATTATGCTGACGGCAAACTTTAGACATCTTATGAGTATGGATGAGTTGCAAAGGCAAACACATCTCGAAGCGATGGCCATTACCTTGGGCGTTACGTTTGTAGTAACCGTCACCTACGGCAATCTCGAATCGGTTGGTTTTTTGGAGGACACACAGCCCACCAATATTCTATTTGTCACGGGGGTTAGCTACATCGTCGCGATTATCGCGCTGTGGAGAAGGCGCACCAGCGAATGAACAATAAGCTAAAGGTATTGAGAGCAGAGCGAGATTGGACGCAGGCCGACTTAGCATTAGCACTCGATGTCACTAGACAGACCGTCAACGCGATTGAAAAAGGGAAATACGATCCCAGCCTACCCCTCGC
>CAYVQI010000139.1:0-3191 GCA_964454155.1 uncultured Alteromonadaceae bacterium
TATTCTTTACCATCGATCGTGATATGGAGCAGGGGAGTTGGGTCGATTACGGGATGTTTCTGCAATCACTCATGCTGGCAGCCAGAGAGCAGGGCCTAGAAACCTGTGCACAGGCGGCCTTTTGCCCTTACTACGATTCGGTGATGCCTATCTTGGGCGCGCCCTCTGAGCAAATGTTGGTCTGCGGAATGTCGATAGGGTACGCCGATCCCGACGCGGTCATTAACGAGTATCGAACATCGCGTTTACCGGTCGATGTCTTCAGGACACGACTCGGTTAACCGCCCTGAGCAATACTCTCAGCCTTCCTCCCAGCACTAGCGCCAAGCAACACCCTCGGCCGTGACAGTGCAGCGCTCAATGATTAGCCGGCGCGTGCCACCATTTGCTTAGCAATGATCATTCGTTGGATTTCGTTAGTGCCCTCACCAATACAGAGGAGCGGCGCATCGCGATAAAAGCGCTCGATCTCATAATCGGGGGAGTAGCTATAACCGCCAAAGACGCGCATGGCATCGAGGCTGTTTTGCACTGCCGCCTCTGATGCAAAAAACTTGGCTTGGCCCGCTTCGAGATCGCAACGTTCCTGCTGGTCAAATTTTTTGGCGGCTTGATGCACCAATAGTTCAGCGGCAGCCGCACGAGTCGACATTTCCGCGAGTTTCAATTGGATCGCTTGGTGTTCGGCAATGGTCTTGCCAAAGGTCTTGCGCTCCATGGCGTAGTGTAGCGCCATATTAGTGGCGCCTTTTGCCATGCCCGCGCCGCGTGCGGCGATATTAATGCGGCCGAGTTCCAGCCCACCAGCAACCTGCTGAAAGCCGCGCCCTTCCTCGCCGCCAACTAAGTTATCTGCCGAGACTCGAAAATTATCAAAAATCAGCTCAGCGCTATCGATGGCTCGATAACCCAGCTTTTTGAGCTTTTTCCCAACGGTAAACCCCTCGCCTTTTTCGCAAATAAATAAGCTCATACCGCGATGAGCGGGCGATACGGTTGGGTCGGTTTTGGTTAACACCGCGAGGCAGTTGCCGTAAATACCGTTGGAAATCCATGTTTTGGTGCCGTTGAGAAGGTAGTCGTTACCGTCTTTTTTCGCTGCCAAGCGAAGGCTCTGGAGGTCAGATCCGGCGTCGGGTTCCGTGAGGCCGATCCCGCCACGCAGTTCACCGGTTGCAAATTTCGGCAGGAAATACTCTTTTTGAGCATCGGTGCCGGCGCGCTCAACGCAATTCGCCATGATGAGGTGTGAGTTGAAAATGCCCGATGGCGCCATCCAGACCTCGCAAATGCGTGACACGATTTTGGCATAGGTAGACGCGCCGAGCCCCAGCCCACCATAGGCCTCAGAAATGGTGGCACCGAAGAGCCCGAGCGCTTTCATTTGGTCTACTAGGTCGCTGGGGTACTCATCGGCCTGGTCATACTCTTTGGCAATTGGCCGAAGTTCTTGTTCAACCCATTTGTCGATCGTTGCAAGGATCTGCAACTCAACGGATTCGTCGTGACTCATAGCAGTGCTCCTGATCGCTCGTTAAGCGACATGGCGTTTGGGGATCAGAATCTGACGCTCAAAAACGCAGACTTCGATGTCATCTTGGTTAATGCCCCGCGTCAGAACGCTGACGATGCCGGCATTGGGCCGCGATTTAGATTCGCGTTTGCCCAGTACTTCTGAGTTGGCGTAAAGCGTGTCACCTGGGAAAACGGGGGCGGGCAGCTTGATTTCTTTCCATCCCAAATTGGCAATGGCGGTTGCGCTCACATCCGACACACTCATGCCCACCACAATTGCCACGGTGAGTGGGCTGGCCACTAAGGGGCGACCAAACTCCGTGGCAGCGGCGTATTCTTCGTCAAAATGCAGCGGATGGGTATTCATGGTGAGGAGCGTGAACCACGCGTTATCATTTTGAGAAATAGTTCTGCCTGGCAAGTGGTGATAAATATCCCCGACCACAAAATCCTCAAACAGGCGTCCGGTCTGGTGTGCATAGCGGTCATGAACTGTCGGTTTAGTCATATTTTATTACCTAATAAGCGGACACAGCGGGTTGCCGCAAGCCGAATACCATTTAAAATGTCTGGACATTTAAAGTCTGGGGTGTTGTCGCTCGTCATGCAAGCTGAGGAAGAAAAAAAAGGAGGCGCTCGTATCCCTCTATATCGCCAAATCTCTGACACGTTGCTGGCGGGCATTCGCGATGGGAAATTTCCAGTCGGTAGCTTTTTGCCCGGAGAGATGGATCTGATCAGTCGCTTTGATGCCAGCCGACATACCATTCGGGAGGCACTGCGTGTGCTCGAAGACATGGGAATGGTGGCGCGGCAGAGAGGTCGAGGTACGGTGGTGCTTTCGACCGATGCTGCCCCGGCGTTTGTTCAAATGGTCCGTTCGCCGTCGGAATTGTTTAGTTATCCGGATACCAGCCTATTCCGACTCCTTTCCGACGAGCGGGTCACTGCCGATAAGTCACTAGCGAAAGCGTTGCAGTGTGCGGTGGGGGAGGAATGGGTCCGAATTTCGGGTTTAAGAACGCTCGGTAGTGACGGGATGCCCATTTGCTGGGCCGATGTCTATGTCATTCCAGAATACAGTTCGATCGCTCAACGACTCGGCGGTAGCAAGCGCCCCGTGTACGAGATGATCGCCGATACCTTTAACGAGAAGATCGAAAAAATCACGGTGCGGGTCTTTGCGGGCGTGTTGTCGGATAAAAAAGCTGAGGTATTGGGTGTCGAGCCCGGGAGTGCGTCACTGAGCGTCTGTCGGTCCTATCAGGGTGGTGGTGGGCGCATATTTGAAGTGTCCATTTCGGAACATCCCGCCAGTAACTTCAGTTATAACTTCGAATTCACGCGGGGCTGGCAAACCGCCGATCACTGGTCTTGGAGTACTTAAATGACGGACGCAACAGCCATACCGCTGCGCAGTTTCTTATTCACCCCCGCCAACCACCCGCGCCGAGTGGAAAAAGTATTCGAGGTGGGTGCCGATGCGGTCATTCTCGATCTTGAGGACGCGGTGGCAGTCAGTGAAAAAGCCGCTGCGCGCCAATGCGTTGTGGACGCGTTCAGTACGCGACCCAACAGCGGCACTCAGTATTACGTAAGAGTGAACAGCATTGATACTCCTTACTGCGAGGAGGATATCAAAGCCGCCGTAGGCCCTTGGCTTCACGGGGTGGTGC
>CAYVQI010000140.1:0-3168 GCA_964454155.1 uncultured Alteromonadaceae bacterium
CCTGAGTCGGCCGTCCGAGCATCTCTTCGATACGACCCCGCATCTCACGCGCAGCTTTGTTAGTAAACGTCACTGCCATCACCGAATAAGGCGAGAGCCCTTCTGCACGAATCAGCCACGCAATACGGTGCACAAGCACACGAGTTTTACCCGAGCCCGCGCCGGCCAGTACCAGCTGGTTGCCTTGTTCCGCAGCTACTGCTGAGCGCTGCGCCTCATTCAAACCATCAAGAATATCTGAAACATCCATCCGCACAGTGTACTCGAAAGCGCCATTTGAGACGGCATGTAAGGCATTTTTAACGCGTCTTTCTGATACTCTATTGTGGGGTAAAGGAGTTCAGAGCATGGCCGATAAAGAAGACGAGAAGAAACGTGTACTCACGCCGCCGGCCGATTGGTCGGAAGGCCTCAAACCAAAGGCCTCAAGCGACTACGACGAGGACATTGATGAAAGCACTGATTGGCTTGAAGACGACGACTTCGAAGTGCCGCCTACGAGCGAGACAACCGCGGAGCCCGCGATACGAGAGACAGCAGATAATGAGCCGCCGTCAGCGTCCGAAGCACTGCTAACGGATCACAGTAAGACCGACTCTCAGCCTTCAAGTGGCAACGCTAAAGCAGCTTGGGCAATCGCGGTTATCGGGCTCATTGCCGCTGTGGGTATGGGTGGCCTTTGGGTGGATACACGCAGCACCGCGGATGTCGAGATCGCAGAGCTAAAAGACACCGTCCGCTCACTCAAACGCGCTGAAAATCAGAAAGCCGAACCGGATGCTCAGTTAGTGTCAGACTACGCGGCACTGACAACACAAAACCGTAATCTCCAAGAACAGTACAATGCACTTGCGCGTGAAAACGAGTCTTTAAAAGAAAGAGAAGCACGACGCGCCGCAGAAGCTATAGAAAAAATACAAATCTCAAAAGCGCCTGAAAAGCCCGCTGCAGCAACAGCGCCACCGCAAAGTGGCGGTCGCTGGTTTGTCAATTTAGAGAGTCACACCGCTCGTGCTGTCGCTGCCGACAGAGCAGACTTACTGAGAAAGCAGCTCAAGCCCGTTAATGTTTCAGTCGCTCAAGCCGAGGTTAGCGGGCGGCAGTATTTTAGAATACGGGCGGCAGGCTTTGAATCAAAACGCGATGCCGCGCAGGCGTCAGATTGGATGTCTTTACAGCTTAGTGCGGGGCCGTATTGGATTGGAAAAGCGCCAGCTAACCCCCCAAAGCCTCAAGCGACTCCAACACCCACACCTGCTGTTCAGGACATCAAAGAACCTGCCGCAACCCAAGCGAAAACGCCAATTCGCTTGCAGTCGCTCCCCATGCAGGAAAATTGGTTTGTCTTCGTGGACACCTTTGACCAAGGCAGTCGTGCAGACGCTGTTATTGCCGAACTCAGTTCTCAGGGACTCGATGCCAAAGTAGCGGTGGAGTCACGGTCTGGAGAGCTCTTTTACCGAGTTCAAGTCGTGGGCATTGGCAGCCGAGCAGACGGTGAATCCATTGTTACGCAACTCAGAGACGGCGAGTTTAAGAACGCTAGGCTCAAAAGGAGCGTCAACTAAAACCCGGTGATGTGTGGCATCGGCAGGGGCTCCAACATCAACTGCGTTTTGTCCCAGAGCTCGCCCACACCCAAAGAAATCCATAAAATGGCGACCAAAGTGACGCCAAGCACCACTTTGTGGCGTCGTCCAGAAATTTTTAACGGCGCCACAATACGTCCCGCAGGCTCGGCGAAAACCAATGCGGCGATAACAGTAATCCCCCAGCCTAGGTAAGGGTCGTTACCCCAAAACGTCTGCACAAAACCGACATAAAACAAAATTCCCGCGACAGTGATCGTAAAAAGATGGGGCATTTATTTTTCCTGGGGTGCACCCACAACACGTACCACGCTATAGCCAGTCATCGAGGGGTGCCGTCAGTGCAGACTGAGCTTCGCCAGTGTTGACTACACCACGAGGCTCGACCAGGAGAAGTTTGGCTTCGGTCTCGGCGCGAGGACGATGCAAACACCCCTTAGGTACGACGACCATTTCCCCTGCATTGAGCGAGAGGGAGCCGTGCTTAAAGTCGATGACCAGCGTGCCTTCAAGCACGATAAACGTTTCGTCAGTATCAGTGTGCTCATGCCAGACAAACTCTCCCTGAAGGCGCACAAGCTTAAAATGATAGTCATTCATTTGAGCAATGACTTTGGGGGTCCATTGCTCATTAAAAAGTGCGAACTTTTCAGTGAAGTTAACAGGTGAGGGGATCTGGCTATTCATGATTGGCCTTCGAGTTTGCGTTAATACTTAATTTGCAGGTTCCACGTTGGCTTTGCCAGCGCATAAACCGCTTTATCGTCTGATGCGCTGTGACTAAAGATTGCAGCGAGCTTGGTCACTGCGGCAATTGATCGACTGTTCGCTGGACCAATATAAAAAAAACCGTATCGAAATGTTTAAAACTCAGCGCTAACAAGGCACCGTTGATCTCAGGACTCGCACCCGTGGCCCATAAGGACCTCGCTAGGAACGTAAAACCAATACGGATGCTCGCGGGTTCGGCCTCGGGACCATCAACTCGTGTCGACCTAACAACACGTTGCGATAATTTTTCGAGAATCGAGTGGCAACCCAAGCCGTTAAGCAATCCAAGGTCAATCAAATGAGCAAACTTCCGGCGCTGCCATCGATCAGGCTCAGGGTGCTGCACCCACAAAAACGGGGCCGCGGCAATCGCGTATAACGATTCGAAATCGTTTTCCTGGTTGGTGAAAGTGAGAAGTCCGGCGTCGCTACCGACGCCCTGAACACATCGGTCGTCAATGTCGTAGCGATCTCAACAACTTAAGGGGCTACCTGTCATGCAGCTCAGCAATGAGTGCGTTGGCCTCCGCTCTTATTGCAGTGGCGTCAGGACCGATTAGGGTTATATGGCCCAACTTCCGACCCCGTCGGAACCCTTTACCATAAGTTTGAATCAGGGTGCGAATGGGCCCCTCAGGCATTTGGCGCGGCAATGCGTCGCCCAGCAGGTTGACCATGGCCGCCGCTTCAGTGAAGACCGGATTCCTCACCGCCTCGCCCATGACGCAACCGACATGTTGCGTAAACTGGTCCGCGCCGACGGCCCCTATGGTCCAATGGCCGGTGTTGTGAACGCGCGGCGCAATTT
>CAYVQI010000141.1:0-3108 GCA_964454155.1 uncultured Alteromonadaceae bacterium
TTCTTGGCTGTGTTGCAGGTGGATCATTGAAGTCCGCACGTTTTTGTTCCACGTGAGCGGCTCGTTTCAGTGATAATTGGGGCTCTGGCCTGAGGCGTTTAGCATGATGAATATCGATTTCCCGCTGATTCTTGTGATTGTTGTGTTCGGTAGCGGGGCGATTTGGCTGCTCGATGCACTGTTGTTAGCTGGCGGACGTCAGTCCCGTCGGCAGGAATTGGCAGCTCGGTTTCCTGGGTGCGAGGAAGAGGGCTCAAAGGCGGCGCACGCTTTTAATGAGGCGTGTCTCGCCGAGGCGGCTGAGCCAGCGGTTGTTGAGTATGCGCGCTCGTTCTTTCCTGTATTGGCGGTCGTATTAGTATTGCGCTCATTTTTATATGAGCCTTTCCAAATCCCCTCGTCCTCTATGGTGCCCACTCTTGAAGTTGGCGATTATATTTTGGTGAATAAGTATGCCTACGGATTAAGACTGCCCGTGACGCGAACCAAGGTATTCGAGCTCGGCGAGCCTGAGCGAGGGGATGTCATGGTCTTCTTTCCGCCACACCAAAATCAAACCTATTACATCAAACGTGTCATTGGTAAGCCCGGTGATCGCGTGGCGTATCGTAACAAGCAGCTCACCGTAAATGGCGAGCCAGTCCCTCAGGCGTGGTTGGCCGAGATACCAACGGGGCGCTATGCAGTAAAAATGGGGCGGGAGATACTGCCGGATACCGATGGCCACTTGATGCAAATCGATAGTCGCCGTCCGCCTCGCACTTTTTCGGTCGTCGTCAAGCCCGGGCATTATTTTATGATGGGCGATAATCGTGACAACAGCAGTGATAGTCGTGTTTGGGGTCAGGTGCCAGAGCGAGACATTGTGGGTAAAGCGGTAGCCATCTGGATGCACTGGGAGGCGTTTCTCAGCGTGCCCTCCTTTAAGCGTGCAGGCGCCATTGACTGACGATTTAGGGGGTATATGTGAGTAGACGTGAGCTGCAGCGCTCACAGGTAAGCCCAAAACGCCGCAACGCGGGATTTAGTTTATGGGCGATTACAACGAACTTGACCTTTTTTGGGCTGCTCTTGATCACTGCGCTTCGTGTGGCGCCTAGTTACTTTGAGTACCTCACTGTGAAGGACATCGTGATGCGTGCTGTGGTTGAGCAATCCGTTTCTAGCGAGACCGTGCCGCAACTCAGGAGTCGGCTGGCAACGTTGTTAGAGACGAACCAAGTGCGTGGCGTCGAGATTAACGACATTACCATCTACCCAGAGAGAGGTGTCATCGTTGTCGATGCGCGTTATGAAGCCCGATTTCCGTTGTTTTGGATTCTTGACGGAGTGATGCAATTTGACGATCTGGTTATCGAAACGACTGCCGTGGGGCGTTCTTGACGGGGCTTAGACCGATTGAGGTCGAATCTTTGCAGGCAAAGTTGGGCTATGAGTTTTCTAATGCCGACTTATTGGTCCGCGCCCTGACGCATCGTAGTGCGGCCAAGATTCACAATGAGCGATTAGAGTTTTTGGGCGATGCCATTATTGGGTTTGCTGTGGCGGAGATTTTTTTTCATCGCTTCCCTGAGGTCGATGAAGGCACTTTGAGTCGCATGCGGGCCAGTGTGGTCAGTGGTGAGGCGCTGTCGAGGGTGGCGCGCGAGTTGGGATTAGCAGAGCACCTTATTTTAGGTGAGAGCGAGCGTAAAAGCGGTGGGCGGCATCGGGAATCGATTCTTGCCGATACGCTTGAGGCGTTGGCGGGCGCTGTGGTGCTAGATGATTGCACAGAGCGAGCCCGCACTGTCGTTGGTCAGTGGTTGATCTCGAGTATTGAGGCGGTGTCGCCGAATGATGTCGTTGATGCGAAGACGCAGTTGCAAGAATGGCTTCAAGCAAGAAGAGAAGCGCTCCCCGAGTACACCATCACGGCTGTTTCAGGCAGTGATCATGCGCAATCTTTTCAGGTGCAGTGTCGGCTATCGAGTAGAAAGTTGAGCACGGAGGCAGAGGGCTCAAGCCGGCGACGCGCGGAGCAGAGCGCTGCCTCTTTGATGGTCGCAAAATTGGTGCAGTATGACCCGGCCTGATCAGTACTGTGGCGTGGTCGCGATCGTGGGTCGACCCAATGTTGGCAAGTCCACACTGCTTAACCATTTGCTGGGTCAAAAGCTGAGTATTACGTCTCGGAAGCCTCAGACAACGCGACATCAATTGTTGGGAGTGAAGACCGAAGGCCCACTGCAGCTTGTTTTTGTTGACACACCTGGTATTCACAAGGGGCAGTCGAAGGCGATTAATCAGGTTATGAATAGGACAGCCGCCGCGGCGATGAACGACGTTGACGTCACGCTGGTATTGTGTGACCGAACTCGTTGGACAGATGAGGACGAGTTGGTACTGTCGCTGGCAGCTAAACAAAGTGGCCCTGTCGCACTCGTCATCAATAAAGTGGATCTACTTGAGCATCAGTCGGTGTTGTTGCCGTTTGCGAAAAGCCTCTCAGCGCGCTGCCAGTTCGATGCGGTCTTGCCCGTATCGGCGCTGCGCCGGCGCGGTCTAGAAGAGTTGACGCAGTATGTTCAGCAACACGCCCCCTTAGGCCCCCACTTGTTTCCTGAAGACCAGATCACGGATCGGAGTCAGCGATTTCTTGCTGCGGAACTGGTTCGTGAAAAGATTATCAGGCAGTTGGGAGATGAGCTGCCATACGCAACTGCCGTTGAAATAGAGGGCTTTAACGCTGATGAGAAGGGCGTACTGCACATTCATGCGCTCATTTTGGTAGAGCGAAATGGACAGAAAAAGATTCTTGTCGGTGAGTCGGGCGAGCGTCTCAAAGCGATCGGTACCGCTGCCAGGAAAGATATGGAGCGTGCATTCGACGCTAAGGTGATGCTGAAGCTATGGGTGAAAGTGAAGTCGGGTTGGTCTGACGATATCAGGGCTTTGAAAACGCTAGGGCTGGATCCGCTGAGTGAATCATGACGACGCTGCAGCCGGCATGGGTGCTGAACCGAAAAGCCTATGGGGATAACGGTCTCTTAGTAGAGCTCTTCACAGCCGAGTCAGGTCGATGCAGTGCGGTTGTTCGAGGTGCTCATCGGCGCAAGCAGGGGGGGT
>CAYVQI010000142.1:0-3062 GCA_964454155.1 uncultured Alteromonadaceae bacterium
GCGCGTGAACAAGGCGGTCAATCCGTGCGGCAGGCATACAAAGGCTGCTCCCGCCGCTCTCGCTTCAGGATGGAGCCCGGTTTCCGGAGTCAATTTAAAAATGCCGCCGGTATTGAGGACTAGCCCTAGCGACTCCTCTCCTGTGTCTGAGTCACGAAGCTGGCTTGCATCGACGACCATCAGGGGGTGCAACGCAACATTGACCTCGACCTTCTCCACAGGAGTGACGAGGTAGAAGGCGCCGTCACTCTCTTTACGAAGAAGTCCTGCAAACAAGGAAACAAGCTCTGATCGTTTAATTTCAGAGCCCTCATGAAACCACCGACCATCTCGATCGATCGCCATATCCAGCTGCCCGCAGTGTTCTGGTGCCCACGTCTCTAGCGGATAAGGCACACGCCCGTTAACACTTCCAATGAAGTCGGCATGGCCACCTCGTTTTGTTTCAGTGACCCCGGCACTTCGAATCAGCCGCGCGAATGCGTCATCTGCCACCGTTTCGCTCTCCGGGTTAGCGTGTGACTACGTCGCCACGTCGTCGAAGGTCCGCAGTAAACTCCTGCAGCAGTAGCGACGCCTGGACTTGCGACACTTCTTGAAGCAGCGATGCTCGTTCTCCACCGATAATGGTATCCGCCCTGCCCGGTTGCGCACGTGCAAGCTGCACTAAAGCATAGTTCTCAGCGTCCAGCTGAACGGTATCGACGGTTTCCGTATCATCGACACGCTTGGCAAATGCCGCCTGCAAAACACTCGCAGGTAAAATTACGTTCTGTCTCGTCGCTCCCAGCTCTACGCGCCATTCGAAGTCCTTGGCCGCTGCCAACGACTCCAATGTCGCACCGCTCGCCATTTCCGCATCAATCTCCGCGACAAGAACCGCCATCGCTGTCTCACGCGCGTTGTCAGCGAGCTGCGAGGTAATACTTTGACGTACCTCGATGAGTGGGCGTGTGCCCTCTGGGAGCCGCTCGAGCAGCGACAGCACTATAAACCGGCTACCAGAGAGCTCAACAACTTCACTATTATTACCGTCTAGTAGCACGTCGTCGCTGAACGCCGCTTGGCGAAGGCTTGATTCAATAAAGGTGCCCTGCCCCGCGTCTCGCGAAAAAGGGGCTGAAACCTCAACTGTAACACCCAGGGCGCGAGCCGCGCTCTCGAGGCCCTCTGAGGTAAAAACTTCATCTCTCAATTGATCGACTGCGATCAGCAAGTCTTGCTGCGCTTGAGCAGTCTGAAGACTGTCCGCAATCTCTGCGCGCAAGACCTCATCGGCCACTTGCTCAGCGGCCGTTTTCCCCTTGAGCAAAATAAAGTGCGTGCCCGCATCGGTGACCACTCCTGGCGAGATAGCGCCAACCGACAATTGTTTAATCGCTAATTCCATCTCATCCGGAAATACGCTGCCATCGGTGTATCCCAAATCGCCACCGATTGAGGCGGATCCGATATCATCCGAGCTCTCTTGTGCGACTCGTGTAAAGTCCTCACCGGAATCAAGCCGCGTACGCACAGCCTCTACGCGCGCAGAATAGTCCACGTCACTTTCTTCGTCTGCTTGTGTGATCAAAATGTGGGCGACTTCGGACTCTGCTTTTGTTTCAAAATCTGCAAGTGCAGACGCAAGCTGTGCATCCACTTCGGCTTGATCTACCGCCGTAGTGTATTGATCAAGGTTCAGCTCAATGTACGCTACGCGAAGACGCTCAGGCTGGGAGAAGGACAAAGCGTTCTGGTCGTAAAAACGTTCAATGGCCTCCTCAGTGACATCATCAGCCGTCTCGAAAAAAGACTCAGGCACAACGAGATATCGAACGTCACGGCGCTCTGCAATGACATTGAACGCAGCTTCAGCTTCAACCGGCGTCAGGAATGAGGCGGATGAAACCACAGACTCAAGCTTCAGTAGCTGGTCAGACCGCTCTTGATCCGCTTTGTAAAGTGCGTTGGTAAGCCCATTAGAGCGCAGAATATCGCGGTAGTAATCTGCGGAAAATACGCCATCGATCTGAAAGTTAGGGTTCTCAGTGATCGCTCTACCGACTGCTAAAGAGGACGCTGTCACACCGAGCGTTTCTGCATAATTTTCAAGTAGCGCACGTTCAACCAGGCCGTTCAATACTCCGGGTCGCAACAAATCATCCGACAGTAAACTCGGATCGATTTGATCCCCGTAGACTTCGGTGAGCTGGCGTCGCTGCCCTTCGATGGCCATTTGGAGCTCGCTTTCCGAAATCTCCTCTCCGTTGACCGTTGCCACGCCTGACTGGGTCCCGCCAAAGGTGAGTGTTTCCGCGCCTGTCAGCACAAAAGACAACACAATTAAGCCAATAGGGATTAAGACCCAAGGGCTTCGAACACCTTCTCGCATGTTCTGCAGCATTACATTTACCTTGTCGTTAACAAAAAATCAGATGCGCATAAAAAAAAGGCGCACTAGGCGCCTCTTTTTTTGCTCGGCACTCGCCGAAAGTTTACTACATTAAGAGTTGCAAGCGTCTTTCAATGCTTTGCCTGCTTTGAAGCCGGGCGTATTTGACGCTGCGATCTTAATCGTTTCACCGGTGCGCGGATTGCGACCGTCACGAGCTGCACGTGGCTTTACAGAAAACGTTCCAAAGCCGACAAGAGAAACACTACCACCTTTTGAAAGCTCTGCTGTGACAGCAGCAACAGCTGCGTCAAGGGCACGACCTGCGCCGGCTTTTGAAAGGTCTGCTTCAGAAGCGATGGCGTCTATTAGTTCATTTTTATTCACGATAGGTCCTCTTTTTTTACTTTAGGAAATTGCTTGAAGTCACGTAGAGCCTACCTTTGGGCGCATAGGCGGTCAATCACGAAATGTAAAAATTTACGTTTTTTTTCGCCTAAACGCACAATAATCGCGTCAATGTGAGACCGCCCTGGCTTTTCCCCCGCTTTCGTCGTCTGAAGACGCCACTTTTGAGTCATTTTGACCCGCCATATAGTCTTCATCCGACAGTGGTGTCGGAGAACTTTCAAGTGCGATCTCAAGGACTTCATCAATCCATTTGACCGGCTTTATGTCGAGCTTGCCT
>CAYVQI010000143.1:0-3035 GCA_964454155.1 uncultured Alteromonadaceae bacterium
GTCTTCCTGAAAACCACTGCGGTCAAAATTGACCGATGAGTGGGTCATCAAAAGGTCGGCCGAGTCGAGGTCTTTGGGGATCGCGCGATAACTCGAATCGATAAAGTCGAAACTATTCTCCTCGCGGTAATTGAGCCCCGCTGTAGTGACAATAGCAACTCGCTTTTCCTTGAGCGATTTTTCACTGCTCACCCAGGGCAGCTCTCCCAACGGCGACATCAACTTACTCAACAGGTGGTTGCGCTCATATTCAGGGATATCAACCAGCTTGACCATTGCGAAACCTCGGCTCGATTAAGGCGTGGAATGTTTAAAAAATGCGCGCGTCTTGGGGTGCAACAAAGGGAGCGCTATGGCAATGACCAATCCCAGCGTTATCAGCATGATTTGTCTCAAATCGAGTTCTAAAACTGACGCACCCAGCACCGCATAAATACCCGCACGAATGGGCGCGGCGGCTATCATGGTGACCAAGAACTTTGTGAAATTAAAACGAATAGCCCCCGCAACAACGGTCAACGGACTTTGCGGCCCCAGCGGATGGACTGTAATGAAGAAGAGCGCAGGCACCCCGCTACGTGACAATAGTTTTTTCAGCCGCGCATTGTTCTCACCCAAGCGTGTCGATACCCACTCGCTCCCAAAATAGTGCCCCAGACCGTACTGAACGCAGCCTGACAGGGTCAGGCCTATGCCACCCCAAACAATACCGCCCACCACGCCGAACGCGATTCCGCCTAAAATCAAAACAAGGTGCGAAGACAGCCCGATGAAGAGCCTGACAACCACGAGAATGATATAAGCCAGTGGACCTAGCCAGCCGAGCGTCTCTATCCAGGCCTTAAAGTCCTGTATTGACGCTGGAGTGAGCTCAATACCGTAACGAGCGGCTAGGCTTCTGCCGACGTAAATGAGGAGCACGAGCCCTGCGACGAATACCGCGAAACGGACCACTGCTGTGACAGAACGCGTCACTTAGAAAATTCGCCCAAATACAGCCACTAACCGCTGACCCTCGCTAATACCTGACAGCGCAGCAACAAACGCCTTTGAGACGGATCGATCGACGTGCGCTTGTGGAGACAGCGACGATTATCCCAAATAATGACATCCCCTGGCGTCCAATTTTGCTCGACAACATAATCCGCTGGCGTCGCATAGGCCCATAGGTCATCTAACAGCGCCTCGCTCTCTTCTAGCGGCAAACCCGGAACATAGGCCCATTCGCGACGCCCTAAGTACAAGCACTCCTCCCCCGTCTCGTTGTGAACCCTAACCATGGAGTGGATGGCGCCCGGTGCATCACGCACATCATCAAATGCATCAAAGCCGGGCCGCAGATTGCCCACGCTGTCGTGCGCCGCATTGTGTTTAATGGTCAATCCCGTAATCCGCTCACGCAACGCCTGCGGAAGCCAGGCAAGAGCCGCGCGCTGATCGGCAAAAAAAGTGTCGCCCCCGTTTTGAGGGATCTCCACTCCAAGTAACACACTCGCCGGCGGTGGGGTCTCGATATACGTCATGTCCGAGTGCCATGTCGCCTCAGCATCGCCGAGCCCACCAATCGGCTTTCCTGCGACCTTAATATTTGAAATAGGTGTGACGTAAAGGTTATCTATTTTCGCTTTTTGCGCAGCACTCATTCGTCCCGTCGGCATTTCTTCCAGCGGGCCGAAGCGCTGGCTGAACGTTTGCAGTGAGTCCTTGTCGAGCGACTGGCCTTTAAATCTCAGCACACCATAGGTCAGCCACGCATCGTAAATCGCACTAAACGCATCATCGGCTAAAGCGGCGAGATTCACACCCTGGACATCAGCTCCAAAGCCCTCACAAATCGGCACTATTTTTAAAGCGTCCACCGTTTTCAAAGAGTCCACAGCCTCCAATACATCGGTTATTGTTATACGTTGTGATGCGAGTCTTGCCCAAACTGATCGCCACACATCTATAAAATGGCACTTGATATGCCATTACAACGATACGACAACGTTTTAAAAGAGGTCAAACCATTATGCAGATCGACGGCGCCTGTCACTGCGGCACGATTACTTGGCGAGCCACTGCTGACCCTAAACTCGTTGCTGTTTGTTATTGCAGCGACTGTCAGACCTTCGGCTCCTCGGCGTTTCAGTATGCAGCTCGCGTGTCGCGCGACAGCTTTCAAGTCACCCAAGGAACGCTCAAAGCGTACGCGAAGTTGGCGGACAGTGGAAATGCACGCCATTACAGTTTCTGTGCTGATTGTGGTTCCGGCATTCACACGAGCAGTGCCAACGGCGACGGTCTGTTATCCCTGAGGTTGGGCGGATGTAGACAGAAAGCTGAACTGCCCCCGCAAGTTCAAATTTGGTGCGGCTCGGCGCCTGATTGGGTGTCTGTTGCGGGTAATGTGAAGCTCGACAAACAGGGCTAACTCATTGCGACGAGCAAATCTGTGTCGTTTAGATCTATTGTCGCCCGGCAAAGTCGAGCTGCCGCCACGCTTCAAAAACCGCGACGGCTACCGCATTCGATAAATTCAAACTTCGACTTCCGGGCAACATGGGCAGACGCACAATGTGGCGCTGCTCAAACAACGCCAGTAGGTCATCCGAAAGACCCTTGGTTTCAGACCCGAACACCAGTGAGTCACCGTGCTGGTAGGTCACCTCCGAATGGACAGTCTCTCCGCAGGTCTCTATAGCGATTAGGCGTCGGTCAGCATGGACAGTCGCATAGGCGGGCAGGCTGTCCCAGGTTTGCACGCTTGCGAACTCATGGTAGTCAAGACCCGCACGCCTCAGCCGCTTGTCATCCATCTCAAAGCCTAGGGGTTCGATCATGTGAAGCGCGGCACCCGTATTCGCACAAAGCCGAATGATATTGCCTGTATTAGGCGGAATCTCAGGCTGACAGAGCACGATATGCAGTGATGACTGACTCATAGGACAACCTACTAAGGACACCCGTGACACCATACCGAGCTAAGCCTGAAAGGGTAAGGCAGCGAGGGCAACTTAATGTTTTCAGTTGCTCTCTAAACAGAACCCAAGCGA
>CAYVQI010000144.1:0-3014 GCA_964454155.1 uncultured Alteromonadaceae bacterium
GGGGTTATCGGTATTCGCGATAGACAATGGGGGTGTCGTCACAATCGACCTCAATTCGGATTTGTCGGTAAGAAATGCAAGCCTCGACGCACTCTCGCACCCGTTGGCACAATAAGCAACGGCCAATCGTGTTGCTGGGCAGGAAATCTGGCACACTTGGTTTTTGGTGGTGAAAGCGCGATGTTGCTTACTTCGTAGAGCATTTTTGTATGAATGATCAGAGCCCAAGAAAAGTTTTCGAGAAGGCGATTGCACTGCTTAAAACGGGCGCGCAGCAAGAAGCTGAGGCACTGGTTCGAGATGCGCTGGAGCGCGATCCTGGCGACATCAACTTTGTCTCCCTGCTGGGTTCCATTTTAGCGGAGCGTGGTGAGCTTCAGGAGGCGGCCCAATTGCTAGGTCGCGCTGTGCGAGCGGCGCCCGGTCACGCCACAGCACAGGAAGATCTGGGCACGATCTTACTTAATATGGGCCGGCCGAAAGAGGCTGTGCTCCACTTAGAGAAGGCAAGGCAGCTCCGTCCTGAACACGCACCCTTACTGAGTAAGTTGGGCACTGCGTATCAGAACTTGGGCCGTGTTGCTGAAGCCGACGCCTTGCGGAAAGAAGCGTCAAGTCGTTCACCTATGCAGGCTAAGCTAGAGGAAGCGACTCGACTCTTTATTAAAGGCCAGTTTCGAGAATCAGAAAAAATCGCACAAGAGCTGGTGCGCGATAACCCACACGACGTCAACCCTGCATTGCTGCTAGCACGACTAGCCATGATGGCGAGCTGCTACGACGATGCACGCACCATACTCGATAAGATTATTGATATGCAGCCCCGTTTTATGGCGGCGAGGCACGACCTCGGTACCGTTTTGAAAGAACTCCATGAGTACGAAGGGGCGGTTTCGGTATTGGAGGAGGCACAGCGTCTTGAACCTGATAATGCGTTAACGCATTACTACCTCGGTGCGGCGTTGGCAATGGCGGCTCGTCCAGAGCAAGCGGTTCAGTCTTATCAGCAAGCCGTCGCTTTAGATCCGGAGCTACCAGGCGCACATATCGGATTAGGACACGTCCTCAAGACCGTGGGTGATCAAGAGGGAGGTGTAGCTGCTTACCGAAAGGCGATTACATTACGGCCCAATTTTGGTGAGACCTATTACAGTTTGGCTAATTTGAAGACGTTCCGTTTTACGGAGCAAGATGTTGAGATCATGACTAATCGGTTGGCTAATGATGCGCTACCGGTAGACTGCCGTGTCCATTTTGCCTTTTCTTTAGGTAAAGCCTTTGAAGACGACAAGGATTACGATCAGGCTTTTGAGCACTATGCACTGGCGAATCAATTGCATCGCGAGACGATTGCTTATGATCCGGTACAAACTGGGATCGCTCATGAACGGATGCGAGAGATATTCAGTAGCGCTTTTTTTGAGTCAGACGCGGCCTTAGCCGGGTGTTCAGATTCAGCGCCGATCTTCATTTTAGGTTTGCCGCGCTCTGGTTCGACACTACTAGAACAAATTTTAGCGAGTCACTCGCAAGTTGACGGCACCAGTGAGTTACCCGATATCTCGATGATTGCGCAAGGTTTAACGCAACCCAGGTCGGGACAAGTGTTCCCCCAGTGCATGCCAGACCTGTCGCCAGAGACGCTTTTAGGGCTGGGTGAGCAATACTTGGAACAGACGCGCCGACACCGGCGAGGTGCGCCGTTTTTCACCGATAAGATGCCAAATAATTTTGCTTATGTTGGGTTTATTAAGACGATCCTGCCGAATGCAAAGATTATTGATGCGCGACGCCACCCGATGGATAGCTGTTTTGGCTGTTTTAAGCAGCACTTTGCCAAGGGGCAAACGTTCACTTACGATCTTTTTGAATTAGGCGAATTCTATCTGGAATACTGTCAATTGATGGATCATTGGGATGAGGTGCTGCCGGGGCAGGTATTGCGGGTTCAGTACGAGGAAGTGGTTGCGGATTTAGAAACCCAAGTGCGTCGCATTTTGGCTTTTTGTGAGCTGCCGTTTGAGGAGGCGTGTGTGGCCTTCCATGAGACAAAACGGTCTGTTCGAACGGCCAGTTCAGAACAGGTAAGACAACCTATTTACAGTGGTTCGGTGCAGACTTGGAAGCGCTATGGCGCTCATCTCGATAGCCTTAAGGAGATCTTAGAGCCGGTCTTTCCTGATCTTCCCGAGGCGCTGTCATGACGGACGTTCTGCCTAAGCTACTTGCAACCTCTGTCGTGCGAGGCTCGGAGAAAGGACAGAGTCACGGTGGTGTTTATCTCATTGATTTTGAATCTCAGCAAGTTGAGCAGAAGATTGATTGGAATACAGGCGATATTGATTTTGCGGGGCGAGGCTGGGATCGGGGCTTGCGAGGCATTGAGTTTACGGAGGACGCCATTTGGATTGCTGCTAGCGATGAGTTGTTTTGTTATTCAACCGATTTTGTGCGCTTAGCGTCCTATCGCAACGAGTATTTGCGGCACTGTCACGAGATCTGTCGAAGGGACAATCTTCTATTTCTGACCTCGACTGGTTTCGACTCTATTCTGGCGTTTGATCTGCGCAAGCAGGAGTTTGTCTGGGGGCTTTACGTCTCGAAAAACGGCACCCAATGGGTGGGACAGCCTTTTGATCCCAGAAATCGAGGGGGGCCCGCCTTCGTGAACTCGTATCACCTGAATATGATCAGAGTCGATCAAGATGGCATCTGTTTTAGTGGTCTTAATACGCAGGCGCTGTTGGCAGTCTCATCCGACATGGCGATCAGTGAAATTTGTAACTTACCGAAGGGGTGTCACAACGCTATGCCGCACCAAGGCGGTATTCTGCTCAACGATACTGCTGCTGATGCGGTTCGTTATGCGAGCCGCGATGGAAAAGCGGTCGCGGTTCCAGTACCCAAATTTCCTACTAGTGAGTTGGAATTCCAAGGTATCGATGATTCGCGAGTCGCCCGTCAAGGGTTCGGTCGAGGTCTCTGCGTGTTGAATGAGCGCTTAATCGCGGCAG
>CAYVQI010000145.1:0-2999 GCA_964454155.1 uncultured Alteromonadaceae bacterium
CATCGGTCTGTCACTCATGCCCCTGACAAAAGGCGTGACACAGTTAGTGCCGTCGATAGCCTGTGGGCTTGCCTTTCTGGCGGGGCTAGGGTTAATGGCGCGCTTGCTGAACAGTGGCATTAATTTAGGTATCCTACTGCCCTTTATGGCTGCCGTCGTACCGCTCTGTGCCATCGCCGTTGGCATTTTATTTTACGGCGAGTCTGCTTCTTTTATTAAGCTATCCCTCCTAGTCTCTGCCTGTTTGGTCATTGGTTTCGCCAGCAGTATTGCATAGACGCCTCGCTAACACGTGGCCCGCTAAACCTTGATTACCCAAAATTGACGGGTAATGACCGCTCCTCTTCACTGCCGTATTTTTGATACCGGGAAATACGCCGCCGCTTTACCGACGTGACTGTGCACTGCACTCACTAATGCGTTAACAGAGCGCAGTGCAGAACCGCTTTGACGCAAAATCCAAGGCAGTTTGTCGCAAGTTTATAATGTCCGGACATCTTGACTTTTCGCTTTGTTTTTTTACCATAGAAGTTGTCCGGTCTTACTGCGATTGACGATTCAACTACCGGCAAAAAAGAGGCACGCACGACTCGCAACGCTGCATGATTAGTAAACCCAGCATGAACCGCTACTCAGGCTGAGATGCGTCTCACCACCACAGAACGACTTTCCCGTTTCACTTTTATCCCAGAGGTATGATGATGAAAAGAACGATGCAACCACAGGTCAGAAAGAACGCCCTTGCCACCGCAGTCGCGGTCGCCACCAGCGCAGTGAGCGCTATGATGGCAGCGCCACTCATCAGCGCGCAGGAAGGCGGCCTAGAGGAGATTGTGGTCACCGCTCGGAAGCAAACTGAGAGCCTGCAAGACGTCGGTTTGGCGGTCAGTGCGATGAGCCAAACTGAAATCGAGCGCACCTTTGCGCGTGATCTCATGGACCTTGCCAGTATCTCGCCCAACCTCATTATTGATGACACTGGGCAAGGGCCCGGTGGTGTAGCGGCTATCTTTATTCGCGGCATCGGCGTGGCCGATGTGGAAAAAAACTTTGACCCAGCAGTGGGGGTCGTCGCAGACGGCATTTTCATCGGCGCCAATGCGGGTTCACTGCTTCGCAGTATTGACCTGGCCAGCGCAGAAGTACTTCGCGGACCACAGGGAACACTGTTTGGACGCAACACCATCGGAGGATTGATCAACATTACGCGCAGCCAACCTACCGGTGAGTTGGGCGGCAAGCTCCGTGCGGGAATCGAAAACTACGACACTTATTACGTAGACGGCGTTCTTAACTTTGGGCTAACCGATAACCTGGCCGCTAAGGTGACGCTGGCTAAGCGTGATCAACAAGAAGGCTTCTTCGACAATGCCACCACCGGTGAAAATAACCGGGGAGCGGTCGATTACCAGAGCTACGGTTTGAACCTCATGTGGACCGCCAGCGACTCACTGGAGCTAGAATTCACTTATCAAGAGGAAGAGACCGATCAAGATACGCCCGAGCTGATCAATACCGGACAAAGTCGCCATCTTTTTTGTAATAACACGGGGCAGTCTCCCGGTAACACCGTTGACTATGGCTATTGCTCTCCCTCGCAGAATAGCCCCATATCGGGTGATCGCTACGTGACCCTGAACCAGGGCCTAAGGTCTGGCGGTCCCTCTGCAGACAGGGATAATCCGTTGTTGTTCTCAGCAGCCGCTGACGCAGTAGCACTGCCACTAGAAGCAACGTTTGATACCGAAATGTACTCACTAGAGGCCCGCTGGAATCTATCTGATAACTATCGAGTGGATTATCTCTTCGGTCATTGGGAATCAGAAGAAACGGCTTACACCAACTGGGACGGCACGCCTGAGCTGCTCTATAGCACTACTCGTCCCGGCAGCTACGAGCAGGACAGCCACGAACTGCGACTGACCTACGACGCCGGTAGCAGCCTTAGCTTTGTCGGTGGTGTGTATTACTGGGAAAGTAGCTACATCGCTCAGTCTAATAGTTGGGTGGGCTTTCCAGCGCCAGGCTTGATCATTGATATTTACCAATTCACAGAGCAGGACACTAAATCCCAAGCGGCGTTTTTTGAGGGTGACTATGCGGTAACCGATGCGCTGACACTAACGCTTGGCGGGCGGTACACCGAAGACAAGAAAAAAACCCGGCAGGAAGGTAACGTTGAGACGATTTCAGGCGACTTCACTTCGAACCCCGACGAAACCTGGAACGAGTTCACACCCAGGGCCGGCGCACGTTATGAGTTTTCTGATGATCTGATGGCCTTTTTTACTTACTCCAAGGGCTATCGCAGTGGCGGCTTTAACGGTCGTGTGAACTCGGTCGAAGAAGCGCGCGACCCATTTGAACCTGAGACAGTAGACAATTATGAGCTGGGCATTAAGTCAGAGTGGCTTGATAACCGCCTGCGTATTAACGCGAATATTTTCTACATGGAATATGAGGACAAACAGGAAGAGCTGCAGTTACCTGATTCTAGCGGTACCGGACAGAAAACGATTGTGACCAACGCCTCGAGCGCCACGATTCAAGGTTTAGAGTTCGATGTGCAGGCCTATATCTCTGACAACTTAAGTTTGCGGGCCAATTTGGGCTACTTGGATACCGAGTATGATGAATTCAAGTACACGGATATCAATGGCGGCGTTGTCGACTTATCTGCGCTTGAGTTCCGTCGTGCACCCGATCTCACAGGCACGTTAGACGCGACCTATGAGTGGGACATGGCAAATGGCAGCGCTTGGGTCCGGGGTTCTTTTCATTACATTGGCGAGCACTTCACTAATGTGACCAATTCGCCAGAACTGGAGAACGATGCCCAGCAACTGGTTGACGCATCCATTAACTACGCCATGAACAATGGCCTGCAGTTTAGCCTCTTCGGACGAAACCTGACTGACGAAGACGGATATTCACATGGGTACGATGTGGCAGGGCTGTGGTCCTATGCGGCAGTGCGAGCACCACGGACTTACGGCTTT
>CAYVQI010000146.1:0-2964 GCA_964454155.1 uncultured Alteromonadaceae bacterium
AGGGCAATGTGATTCGTTTGGTGTGTCAGTTGGGAGCTTCACTGGCGCTGGTCGGGTACGTAATTTGGGTGGTGGTGATCATTTGGAGTTAATCCAATACCACTAACGGCTGCGCCTACTGCGCCCGTTTTTTGGGGTAGTAAGGCGGATAAAAAGTGAGTGTTATGAGAACAATTTCTTTTGATGGTGTCATTGTCGGCGGCGGTGGTGCAGGTATGCGCGCAGCACTCCAACTGGCGCAATCTGGTTACAAAACCGCAGTTATTTCGAAGGTGTTCCCGACTCGCTCGCACACCGTGTCGGCTCAGGGCGGCATCACTTGCGCGATTGCCAGTGATGACCCAGAAGACGACTGGCGTTGGCATATGTATGACACCGTCAAAGGGTCGGACTATATCGGTGATCAAGAAGCGATTGAGTACATGTGCTCTGTGGGTCCAGAGGCTATTTTTGAGTTGGAACACATGGGGTTGCCTTTCTCTCGCACGGAGGAGGGCCGGATCTACCAGCGACCGTTTGGCGGGCAATCAAAAAACTACGGTGAAGGGGGTCAGGCGGCCAGAACCTGTGCGGCAGCAGACCGCACTGGTCACGCGCTGCTGCATACGCTTTACCAGAACAATATTAAGAACGAGACCGTCTTCTTTAATGAATGGTTCGCCGTTGATTTGGTGAAAAACCAAGACGGCGCCGTGGTGGGTGTTGTGGCGATCTGCATCGAGACGGGTGAGACGGTTTATGTGAAATCTAAGGCGACCGTTTTCGCGACGGGCGGTGCGGGGCGGATTTATGCTTCCACTACTAACGCTCACATTAATACCGGCGACGGGATGGGCATGGCACTCCGTGCAGGCGTTCCCGCTCAAGATATGGAGATGTGGCAGTTTCACCCAACGGGTATCTACGGAGCTGGCACACTGGTGACAGAGGGGTGTCGCGGAGAAGGCGGCTACCTCGTAAATAAAGATGGCGAGCGTTTTATGGAACGGTATGCGCCGAATGCCAAAGACCTCGCGGGCAGAGACGTCGTTGCGCGATCCATGGTGTTGGAGATATTAGAGGGCCGTGGCTGTGGTCCCAATGGCGACCACGTGAAGTTGAAGTTGGATCACCTAGGCGAGGACGTGCTGGAATCGAGGCTGCCAGGGATTTGTGAGCTAAGTCGAACCTTTGCGCACGTTGATCCAGTGAAAGAGCCCATCCCAGTTGTGCCGACATGCCACTACATGATGGGCGGCATACCGACCAACGTGAACGGTCAGGCGCTCACCGTAGACTCAGCAGGCAATGACAGTGTGATTCCCGGGTTGTATGCCTGCGGTGAGGTTGCCTGCGTGTCAGTGCACGGCGCCAATCGACTGGGAGGAAACTCCCTGCTGGATCTGGTGGTCTTTGGCCGTGCGTCCGGATTATTTATCGAGAAAGCACTAAGTGACGGCATCGAGCTGCGAGACGCGGGCCAAACCGATCTCGATGCAGCAAGTGCCCGTCTGAATGCGCTCAATGAGCGCGAGAAAGGCGAGCAGGTAGCGCCGATGCGCCAAGAGCTCCAAGCCATTATGCAAAACCATTTTGGTGTGTTCCGGACCGGTGAGTTCATGCGCGAAGGGATCGCCAAGCTGCAAACGCTACGTGGTCGTGTCGAGGAAGTGGTTTTGGCTGACCGAAGCTCGGCCTTTAACACTTCGCGGATAGAGTGCCTTGAGCTTCAGAACTTATTCGAGACAGCTGAGGCGACCGCTATAGTGGCCGAGGCGCGAGACGAGAGTCGCGGGGCACACGCGCGCGAGGACTTTACCGAGCGGGATGACGAGAATTGGTTGTGCCATTCGCTGTATCACAGCGACACCAAGGAGGTTTCTAAGCGTAGCGTGAATTTTACGCCGCGAACCGTCGACACGTTCCAGCCAAAAGCCCGCACTTACTGAGTCTTCAGGGAGCTACAAGACATGCTACAAGTCAGCTTATACCGCTATAACCCAGAATCCGATGATGCGCCTCACATGGAGGAATTTTCGGTCGATACAGGCGGCAAGGATCTGATGGTGCTTGACGTGCTCGAGCTCATCAAGGCCGATTATGATGGTAGCGTCACCTACCGACGGAGTTGTCGAGAGGGTGTCTGTGGTTCCGACGGCTTGAATATCAACGGTAAAAATGGTCTTGCATGCATTACGCCCTTGTCGGAGACGGTAAAGGGCGGAAAGTTAGTGATTCGTCCGCTGCCGGGTTTGCCGGTTATCCGCGATCTTGTGGTTGATATGAGCCTTTTTTACGCGCAGTACGAGAAGGTGCAGCCCTATTTGCAGAACGCCTCACCCGCACCTGCGATAGAGCGCTTGCAGTCACCAGAAGAGCGAGCGCAATTAGACGGGCTCTATGAGTGCATTCTTTGTGCTTGCTGCTCTACCAGCTGTCCTTCATTTTGGTGGAACCCTGACCGGTTTATTGGCCCTGCAGGATTGTTGCAGGCTTACCGCTTTCTGGCAGACAGCCGAGATACAGCAACAGAGGGGCGGCTGGCTAAGTTGGATGATCCGTTCAGTGTCTTCCGTTGTCATGGTATCCAGAACTGCGTGAATGTCTGTCCCAAAGGACTGAACCCCACCAAAGCCATTGGGCATATTCGGACAATGTTGCTGAATCGAGCGACCTAACGGCGTGGTTATTAGCAGCAGATATCTATAGATTTTATTCATATCGCATAGATTTAGCGGCGAGATGGGTTCCCCGGGGTTATGCGAGGCATAGCTTTAAGTTATAGTTTAGGCGGGCCCGGCCCCAAACGGTAGTTTTACGGCCACAGCTGGGGCAAACCGGCTCCTCAAGCACCACATTGTCTCTTACACTCCTGTCCCGAGAGAGGGCGCCGGATGAAAAGCGCCCTCCGCGAGTGTCAAACAACACCCAGGGGCGATGGTGACACACATGACAAACGGTTCGGGCATGCTAGAGCAATGGGCA
>CAYVQI010000147.1:0-2957 GCA_964454155.1 uncultured Alteromonadaceae bacterium
AAGACGCGAGTGACGCGCGCCATCGGGGTAGATCACCAAACCGACTCTCAGCCATGTTCGTGGTCAGTTGATGGGGTAAGGTGGTGAGCCAGTCACGAAGCGTCGCCTCTTCCCATCGGTCTGAAAAAGCCTCGATGTCCTTCCTTAATTCTTTTGGGATAGCCATGCGCGGTTATGCGATTGCGATGAACGAAGCAAAGTTGAGGCACTGAAACCAGACGCTGGAGCGCGAAAAGCCTGCTTCCGTTAACCGTATCCTATGGACTTCTGCAGTTTCAGGTATCAGCACGTTATCAATGGCGTCGCGTTTTTGGGCAATTTCTAAGCCACTGTAGCCTTGAGAGCGTTTAAAGTCGTGGTGGAGGTTTACCATCAACTCGTTCATTTCGGCGTCTGGCATTGTGAGTTTCTCAGAGAGAATCAAAAGACCACCGGGGACCATGGACGAGCGGATTTGTTTGAGAAGCTTGAGGCGCTCGTTTATTGGGATGAACTGCAGGGTGAAGTTCATGATGACCACACTCGCGGTCTTAAATTCCATCTGAGTGATGTCGGATAAGTGCCACATTATTTTTGATCGTCGCGGCATCTCCGCGCGCACTTTTTCGATCATCGCCGGCGAGTTATCTACGCCGACCAACTGACACGCTCTATCCCCAATAGCCAGCTCCGCTGCTCGAATCGATTCGCCAAGCGAACATCCAAGGTCGTAGACATGTGTGCCCTCCTTTGCGTATTGCTCGGTCAACACGCCGGTCATTCTTACGACGGTTCCATAACCTGGAACGGATCGCTGAATCATGTCGGGAAAGACGTCGACCACGGCCTCATTGAAGCTGAACTGCGAAGGTTCAGCCACGAGGTTGGCAAAAAGTTGATCTCGGTGTGTCTTTTGTGGGTCTTGGCTCATGAGCAATCGATAGGAAAAAGTCAGGTAAATGATATCAGGCATTTATGGGAAATCGCCCTTACCGTATACTTGCGCTGTCGTTTTGTTACCGAAAGAGCCCGTCGATGTTAGAACAACTGTCTGTCTTAGCCCCCGACCCCATACTGGGCATTGCTGCCGCGTGCCGTGCCGACCCTAATCCTCATAAGATTGACCTTACAGTAGGTATTTACATGGACGAGACCGGTATTTGTCCTGTGTTTGAGGCGGTCAAAAAAGCGCAGCACCAGTTGATTGACGAAGAGGTGACCAAGGCCTATCTACCGGCAGCCGGTGATCCGGCCTATTTAAGCGGTATGAAAACGCTTGTTTTTGGCGACGAGCTCGTCGGTGACGGTACTCACATCACGGCAGTGCAAACGCCGGGCGGCTGTGGTGCGCTTCGAATCGCCTCTGAGGTTTTAGCGGCGGCATCTCCCGATGCAACGGTGTGGATCAGCAATCCAACATGGCCCGTCCACATTCCTCTAATGGGTTCGGTTGGACTGAAGTTTGCAACTTACAGCTACTACGACCCTCGCTCTCACGGCGTTGACTTTGAGCAGATGGTTAACGATTTGAAATCAGCAAAAAGTGACGACGTCGTTCTGCTACACGGTTGTTGCCACAACCCATGCGGTGCGGACCTGACACTTGAGCAATGGTCCACCCTTGCGGACATGGCACTCGAGCAGGGTTTTACCGTACTGATTGATCTTGCGTATCAAGGAATGGGTTCGGGTCTAGTCGAGGATGTTCAGGGCCTACGCCTCATGGCGAGCCGTTTGGGCGAGCTCATTGTCGCGGCTTCCTGCTCCAAAAACTTAGGTCTTTATCGCGAGAGAACGGGCGTTGCGCTCTTTTTTGGGCGTGATACTCAGAGCGCCGCTGCGACTCAGAGTCACGGCTTGGGTGCTGCGCGGCGTGTCTATTCCATGCCACCGGCTCATGGTGCACTGTTGGCTGGACGGGTGTTGAGCGATCCCGAATTACGATCTTCGTGGGAACGGGAACTTGAGCACGTTTGCGGACGCATGATTTCACTGCGCACACAGCTTTCGGAAAAGTTATCGGCAAAAACCGATCAGGACTTCTCCTTTATTGCCAGTGAGAAAGGAATGTTCTCCTTTCTTGGGCTGTCTGTGGAGCAAGCAAAGGGCTTGCGACAAACGCACGGTCTTTACATGCTCGACTCGTCACGAATTAATGTTGCGGCGCTGAATGCTGACAACATGGACAAGGTGGTGGCTGCGGTCGCGTCGGCGCTTTAATCTAAGTTCGAGTATTAGCCCTCGAGTTCTATCAGTCGGTCGAGCGCCGCGTCGAGCGATTCACTGGCGCGTGTAAGGTCGGCCAATACCGCTTTGACGTGCGCTTGATCTTGAGCGTAGAAGTCCGCGCTGCTCGTTGCCGCCTCTAGCGTGGCTTGTTGTGCTTCAAGACCGGCGATTAAGTCGGGCAGGGTGTCGAGTTCTCGTTGCTCTTTGTAATTTAATTTCTTTTTTACCTGAGTCTTTGCCTCGGGCTCTAATGCAGCTGACGTACTGCTGCTTTTTACGGCCTTTGCTGCGAGTCGACTCTCATCAACGGTGCTGAGTAAAGCGCCCCCGCGGGCTTCCCAGTCCGAGAAGTTGCCGGCTTGTTCTTCGACATGACCTTGCTCGTCAATCACCAAAAGACTGGTGACTACGCGGTCCATAAAGTCTCGGTCGTGACTGACCAAGATGACAGTGCCCGAAAACTCAAGTAGTACTTCTTCGAGCAGCTCCAGTGTTTCTATGTCTAGGTCGTTTGTCGGCTCATCGAGCACCAGAAGGTTGGCGGGCTGTGTGAATAATTTTGCCAATATAGCGCGGTTTCGCTCACCCCCGGAAAGCACTTTTGTGGGCGCGCGGACACGATCAGGCGAAAATAAGAAGTCGCCGAGATAGCTAATTGCGTGACGTTTTTTGCCCTCAATTTCAATGAACTCTTGGCCACCACAAATGTTGTCAATGAGCGTGCCCTCGGGGTCAAGGTGTCCGCGGAG
>CAYVQI010000148.1:0-2953 GCA_964454155.1 uncultured Alteromonadaceae bacterium
CCACAATTTACCGAAAAACTACTACATTTTAGAATTTAGATCTTACTTTTTGGTTATAAGACCATTCAAAAAGAATTTAGTCCTATTATAACGGCGAATTCTCAGAGTTTCTCAATATGGACTTTCTCCCGATTTTCGTGGCGACAAAGGGACGTAAGGTGGTCATCGTCGGTGACGGACAGATGGCCGATGCTAAGTGCCGCGGCGTGCTTAAGACAGAGGCCGATATCACTGTATTTGCCAGCATCCCGAGTGACGAGATGCGGTCATGGTGTCAAAAAGACCTCATCGCGCTAAACACGGGGTTGCCCCGCGAGGCTGATTTTTCTGGCGTGACGCTTGTCTATGCTGCGCACACTGACGATGCCGTAAACGACGCGGTCGCGGACCTTGCCCGCGCACAGGGCGCGATCGTCAACGTTTTAGACCGAACCGACGCCTGCGATTTCATAACGCCTGCAATTGTTGATCGCGACCCCGTTGTCGTGGCTATAGGCACGGAGGGCAGTGCACCGGTTTTGGCAAGACAACTTAAGTCAGATATCGAGTCGCAGTTACCCACACGTCTTGGGGAGATTGCCCGATTCGCGCAGGCGTTTCGTTCCAAGGTGCGTGTCTTACCTGAGGGACTGGCACGACGGCAGTTTTGGAAGGCATTTTTCAATACCGATCGGCTAACGGGTGTGAGCACCGCTAGAGAGGTCAGACAAGATCTTGAGAGACTGCTTGAGACCCATTTGGAGCGGGATCGAGAGCCGGGCTCGGTGGCGTTTGTTGGCGCAGGTCCTGGGGATCCAGAGCTGTTAACACTCAAGGCGCGCCGACTGCTTCACGAGGCAGAGGTGATTGTTTATGACCGCCTGGTAGGCGACGCCGTTTTAGAATTGGCTCGCCGCGAGGCGAAATTCATTAATGTCGGTAAAAAAGGATTTGGTGAACACGTGACCCAAGCCGACATTAACGACGTCCTGCTTACAGAGGTGAGTACCGGCGCAAAAGTGGTTCGTTTAAAGGGCGGTGACCCCTCAATTTTCGGCCGGCTCGATGAAGAGCTGTCCGTGTTACACAACGCGGGTATTGAAACCTTAGTGGTACCGGGTGTGACCTCGGCCTCAGCGGCCGCCGCGAGCCTTAAGTATTCCTTAACACGACGCAATCGTAACTCGAGCGTCACCTTGATGACGGCTCACGACGCGAAGGGCTATGCGGATCACGATTGGCGCCAGCTCGTGCAATCAGGGCAAGCGCTGGCAATTTATATGGGGCGACGGGCCTCTGCGTTTTTGCAAGGTCGCCTGATGATGGCGGGTGCTGACAGAAACCTAGTGATCACGTGTATCGAAAATATTTCACGCGACAATGAGCGATGCTTCGTATCGACACTCGCAGAATTTGCCCAAACACTGGAACACAATGAATGGAATGGCCCTCTGATTATACTAGTCGGAATTGGTGATCATGAGGCGGTACAGCCCCTAAGTGTTCTCGACGACCTTGTGGAGGCTTCTGATGGCCGCTATTAAGTTGCCTGTGGTCATTACTGCGAATGATCTACTGTCAGGCGAGGCCGTTTACTGGCACAAGTCGGGGATCTGGAGTACCGACCTGACCGGGTCAAGAGCGTTTGAGTCGCTAGAACAGGCTCAGGCATCACTTCAGCTGGTGGTGAGCGATGCTGTGGTCATCGGAGCCTACCTCACAGAAGTTTTGGAAGAGGGCAATCGACTGGTCTCCAGACACTATCGAGAGCGCTTTAGGGAGCGCGGACCGAGTAACTACTGTCACGGCAAACAAGAATCCCAGCGTCAAAAGGTGGCCGTCTAATGTACGCCTATACTGAGTTTGACCGCGCGTTCGTTAGAGATCGTGTGTTGCAGTACCGAGATCAAGTGAAGCGCCGCTTAAACGGTTCTCTCACAGAAGATGAGTTCAAGCCGCTTCGCTTGATGAACGGCGTCTATCTCCAGCTTCACGCTTACATGCTTCGCGTTGCTATTCCGTATGGCTCGCTGACACCGAGGCAAATGCGGCAGCTCGCGGACGTTGCCGACAGATGGGACAAGGGTTACGGACACTTTACAACGCGGCAAAATGTTCAATTTAACTGGCCACGACTGATCGACACACCCGATATTCTAGAGGCATTGGCCGACGTCGACATGCACGCGATACAGACTAGTGGCAATACCATTCGCAATGTGACCACTGACCAGTTTGCCGGCGCGGCTCTCGACGAGGTGGCTGATCCAAGACCGTATGCTGAACTCATTAGACAGTGGTCCACCGACCACCCCGAGTTTCAGTTTCTGCCCCGTAAATTCAAAATTGCCATTACCGGTGGTTCCGCCGATCGGGCTGTGATTCGAGCGCATGACATCGGTCTTCAGTTGATCGATGTCAAGGGGCGTATCGGATTTAGAGTGTTTGTGGGCGGCGGGTTAGGGCGGACACCGATTATCGGTCAGGAATTGCATGACGCACTGCCCGCCGAAGATCTACTGCCGTATCTCGAGGCTGTTTTGTCGGTATATAACCTGGCTGGGCGCAGAGATAATAAGTACAAGGCACGAATCAAGATCACCGTTGGCGAGATGGGTATTGACCGATTTAAAGAGCGCGTCGACGCCGCGTTTGAGCGATTGCGACCCGCGTTTACTGGACAGGACTTGAGCGTTCTTGGCGAGATTCAAGCTGACTTCGAACCACCGCGGTTTTTGGAGAAGTCACAAGATGTCTACTTCAGTGCGCTCGATAGTGATACGTACTTTAGGGCTTGGGTTGAGCGTAATGTGAACCCGCATAAGCATCCGTCTTATGCCAGTGTCACGATCAGTTTGAAGGGCCACGGTAAGACGCCGGGGGACGCCAGTGCTGCTCAGATGCGAGTGATGGCAAGCCTTGCTGAGCGGTTTGGTCACGAAGAGCTGCGCGTGAGTCATGAGCAGAACATCGT
>CAYVQI010000149.1:0-2944 GCA_964454155.1 uncultured Alteromonadaceae bacterium
CTCGGCATGTCGAGGCGGATATACACTTGGTCTCGATCTGTGCCGGGAAAGAATTGATTGGTTAGAGTGGCCGAACTGACAAAGCCGAGAACCGGTATAGAGCCTGCGATCAAGACTGAAGCCAATGGGTAGCGAAGGGACCAATCAATGCTTTTTGTAAATGCACTGACCACGCTCGGGGCACTGATGCCCGTTCGCCACCAGGCCGGACTCTGAGACATTCCACTGGGCAGCACGCGCGCGGCAATAGCCGGTGTTAGCGTGAGCGCCAGTAGTAAACTAATGGTCAGCATGACGATAACGCAGGTGGCGAGGCTCCCAAGAAAGTCGCCCGAGGGGCCGGCGAGAATGGCCATGGGCGTGAAGGCGAGCACCGTCGTCGCAGTTGCACTCACCAACGGTACCGTCATGCGATTGACTGCTTTTTGCATGGCGGCGAGTGGTCGGTCGCCCGCCAGCAGGTGGCGGCGAATTTCATCGGTAATGACGATTGACCCGTCCACCAGTAGACCCATTGCGACGACGAGTCCTGTCATCGACATTTGGTGGATGCGGATGTCGAGATAGTTCAAAACCATCATAGACAGTAAAGTGCAGAGCGGTAGACTCAGTGCAACGATAAGGGCGGCGCGCCACCCCAGCGTAACGAAAAGTACCGCGACAACGATTAAGACGCCGGCAAGTATATTTTTAAGGACGCCGGTTAAACGTGCTTCGGTGTAACCACTTTGGTCGTAACTGACTTCAATGAGCATGCCATTGGCGGTGCTTTCACGATATTTATCCAGAAACGCATCAAAGGAATCACTGTACTGATCCACTTGGTTACCTTCTTTCATTTCGATGCCAAGAAATACCGATCGCTTTCCGTTGGACAGCGCGAGACGCAGTGGCGGGTCTATTTCGGACTTTGACACGCTCGCAATATCACCAATTCGGATGGCGTTGGTCGCTCCAATATCAGATTGAATATAGGTTTCTCGTACGGTGTCGATACTTGTAAATTCGCCCGCCACTTCAACAGTTAAGGCGCTTTGCGGAGATGTCAGTTTGCCCGCCGGTGTTCGAGAATCAGCAAGTGCTAGTGTCCGAGCAATGTCACTTGTGTCCAAGCCCAAGGTTGCGAGTGCAGCGGCGTCAACTTGAACCGTTATCTCCTCGTCAGGCAACCCGTAAAGCTTGACCCGACGTGTTTGAGGAACGTTCTTAGCCGCATCGGCAAGTCTCAGGGCTTCACGGCGCAGTAGGGAAGGTGAGAGGTCGACGTCAGGCTTGCTACTGACTGACACAATCTTTACAAAATTAGTAAACAAGTCATCATCTAAAATGGGCTCAGACGCACCCTCGGGCAGTGAGCCTTTGACACGGTCGATCTTACTGCCCAGCTCGGACCAGACGCGCTTGATGTCTCCTCGCGATAAGTAATAGTCGGCCTGAATCAAAATACTCGAGACGCCGTTTACAGAACTCGAGTCGACCTCTTTAACATCTGGATGCTCGCGTAATGCATCTTCTAAGGGCTTAGTCACGAGGCTTTCGATTCTCGCTGGACTGGCCCCCGGGTAAAAAGTCTGCACTGATGCAACAAAGGGCGTAATCGATGGGTCTTCTTGACGTCCGAGGCTGTTGTAAGACGTGATGCCCACTACGATCGTCGAAAGCACCATAAGCGCCAGATAGCGTCCATTTTCGTAGAGTTTCGTCGCGATCATCGTTTTAGTCCCGTACCCGAATGGTCGGAATGGGTTGCACGGCCATACCTGGGCTGAGTCGCTGCAATCCCGCGCTCACCACAAGGGCCTCGCTTGCGAGTGTGCCTCGGACATAGGCGTAGGCGCTGCTACTGTGCAAAATTTCGACGCTTTCGCGCAGTAATCGCGCCCTTTCGTTACTCTCTTTCGTTACTCTGAATACGGTCCACAAGCCTTTGTCGCCCTCAGCGAGTGCACTAAGAGGAATCCATCCACCCTCAATGTCAACCTGCTCTGTGAGCACCAGAGTAACGGTTTGACCAACTCGCGGTGAGACGTCCGTCGGCAAGGTAAAGACAGCGAGGGTGGAAAGTGTTCGTGGATCGATCGCGTCGCCCACGGTCCGCAGTATGGCCGGAACGCGCTGACCTTCGATCGAGACATCGTAGGTCTGGCCAAGTAGTAAAGCGTCTGCAAATTTTGGTGCTACGCCCACATGAACCTCACGGGACCCGACGGAGACCAGCCTTAGGACTGCATTATTCGGCGAAACAACGGTACCGGGCTCGAGCAGTCTTTGTGCGACTACCGCGTTAAAAGGTGCGACTAAGGTTGACTTATCAATGATGATCGAGGCATTCGAAACGTTCGCTTCGGTGGTCTGTAGTCTGGCTTGGAGTGCCTCTGTTGTGAGATTTGCGTCATCTTGGTCGGCCTTCGAGGCAAGTCCTTGCGTGACAAGACGCTCTATTCGTTTGCGATTGAGTGTCGCGAGTTTGAGTTGTGCTTGAACTTCGTGTCGCTGTGCTTGAGCCAGCCGAAGTGCGGCCTGTTGCTGCTCTGTGTCAAGTTGTCCGAGGGGTTGCCCGAGGCTGACGTAGTCGCCTTCTCGAACCGTCACTGAGTCTAGACGACCGGCAACTTCAAAACCCAACAGACTGTCCGAGGACGCTTGAACAGAACCGAGAAATTGAATTTCGCTCTGGTAGCCGCTTTGAAGAGCAAACGGCGAGACCGAGACGGGCAGTGGCTGAGCCTCCGTTGAAATGGTGGGCCTAACGTTCGCCTTAATCGCTCCAGAGCCAAACAATATGATGCCAAGGGCTACAGTTGCGCTGATTAACGTCGTAAAAAGGAATTTTGGTGACATTGACCACTCCGGGGTATGTTAAAGCCATTAACATTTGTATGTTACACGTTTTAACATTTTTAAGTAAACCTAGTACGTTGGTCCTTGAGGGGCAGATTAGATT
>CAYVQI010000150.1:0-2907 GCA_964454155.1 uncultured Alteromonadaceae bacterium
CGAACAAGGGCAACATAAGCTGTCAGGTAGGCAACCTGGTACGCTGCAGCCTCAGCGAAGCTCATGCTAGCTGGCTTTCTCTGAAGCCCCTCAGCACTGACTACTGCAAATTCTGCAAAACCACCATGCCTCATGCCACCGACAACCGGATCACCCAGCTCAAACCCAACTACGCCCTGACCCAGCGCATCAATTTCGCCCGCAATATCCATTCCTGGCGTGAACGGAGGCTCGAGCTTTAATTGATAATTGCCCTGACACAGCAAAATATCGGGGTAGTTGACGCTTGTTGCTCTGAGACGAATGCGGACCTCGCCTGGACCCGGGACCGGCATGGCAACATCACAGACCGCAACACCCGATAAATCATCGGTAATTTCTCTACACACCAACGCTCTCATTGCGCTAATCCACTCGTCTCGTCATATCCGTCAATAATGACACGACCAGCGACAGCACTATCGAGTCTTGTTTACGTGTTGATGCAGCGCGAACAGCCCAGCCTCAAAAAATTGCACCGTCTATTGCGCCAATGCCTCAGATGGCAGGGTCTTTTTTTTGCAACGCTAGCTCAGGGAGGGCATCCTCTCCGTGCGCTTACAATGCACCCAGTAAAGCACTGTGGTCAACAAAACGACCGCACCACTTTGGTGTCCTGCGGCAATCGTGACGTTTACATGGGAGAGCACAGTACCAATGCCAAGTACGATCTGAAGTGTCACTGCAGCCATCATCAAGACACTCGCAATGCGCACCCTCAGATCGTGCGACCGAAGTACACTGTGGAGCGCCGCAGTGACGACAATCAAACCCGTCGCATAGGCCAGCATTCGATGGTTAAAGTGAATGGTCGTGACCTGCTCAAAGACCGATACAAAACCGTCCCTGTAGAGGGCTGGGGGAATAAAAGAATCGCCCATCAGCGGCCAGGTTGGAAAAGACAACCCCGCATTTGTACCTGCGACAAACCCCCCGGTCAAAATCATTAGATAGACCAGAGGAACGAGACTCAGCGCCGCTGACGCGTGACCTAAACGGATTGTCCGCTCGGGTGAGAACAAACCAATCGTAAGCCACACAATATAGCCATAAATAGCGATTGCCAGTCCCAAGTGCGCGGTGAGACGGTACTGAGAAACATCCGGACGGTCGACGAGTCCACTTTGCACCATGTACCAACCCATCAATCCCTGGCAGCCACCCAGTATTAACAGTGCAAAAAGGTGTGGTTTGAGCCGCGGGTGGACTTTTCCCATCCACAGAAAAGCCATCAAGGGGAAGAAAAAAAGTAAGCCGATGAAACGCCCCAACACTCGGTGCAGGTACTCGAACCAGAAAATCTGCTTGAATTCGTCGAGCGACATTCCTGTATTAATCAGCTGGTACTCGGGGAACAGCTTGTACTGCTCGAAGAGGTAAACCCAATCGGCCGTCGATAACGGAGGGATGACACCCATAATCGGCTGCCAGTCGACCATCGACAGCCCCGACTCCGTGAGCCGGGTAACTCCGCCCAGCAAAATCATCCCGAAAATGGTGACGGCGCAAATCAGCAGCCAGCGGCCAATCAGCTTATCGTCGTGGTATCGCGTTACTTCAATCATTTTTGTCCCCCAAAGACGGCGATAGTTTAACAAAATCAAGAAGCAGTTCGTTGTCTGGAGTAAACTTCGCGACAAATTAAGGAGTACTCCATTATGTCGTTGCTTCGTTTAAGCGACGCCGAGTTACATTTCGGCACCCAAGTCTTGTTAGATAAGCTCGACCTCACTGTCTCAAAAGGCGAGCGCCTCGGGTTGCTCGGTCGAAATGGTGTCGGTAAAACCACCCTTTTTCGTGTGCTGACCGGAGAACAAGGTCTCGACGATGGCGAACGTTGGATTGACCCCTCGCTCAAAATGTCGCGACTGGAACAGGAACTTCCGCTTGAGGGCGAGACCTCCGTCTTTGACTGGGTCGCGGGCGGCCTCGATCAAGCCGGTGAACTCTTGATCCAGTACAGCAGCCTGCTGGGGGCTTATAGCGACGCCGATTTAGCAAAGATGGCAAATATCCAAGACGCTCTCGACGCTTGCGATGGATGGGCACTGCAAAATCGCGTAGAGACCACATTGACTCAACTCGGTCTCAACGGCTCTCAGCTTCTCAAGGATTTGTCGGGAGGGTGGCGCCGGCGTGTAGCACTGGGGCGAGCACTGGTGTCTGAACCCGACCTCCTGTTGCTCGATGAGCCAACCAACCACCTCGACATACCCACGATTGTCTGGCTTGAGCAACAGCTCAAAAATTTTAGTGGCGCCATTATCCTGATCACCCACGACAGGCGCTTCCTGCAAGCCATAGCTAATCGAATCGGTGAGCTCGATCGCGGTCAGCTCACAATCTGGGAAGGGACCTACCAAGACTTCCTTAAGCATCGCGCTGAGCAGCTGGCGGCCGAAGCGACAGCCAACGCCTTATTTGACAAAAGGCTGGCGCAAGAGGAGGTGTGGATCCGGCAGGGCATCAAGGCACGTCGAACGCGCAACGAGGGTCGGGTAAGGCGCCTCGAAGCGATGCGAGAGGACCGCGCCGCACGGCGAAGCCAGGCAGGAAAAGCAAACATCACCATCGAGAGTGCATCGCGATCGGGAAAGCTCGTTGCCGAGGTCGAAAAAGCCGGTGTGCGTTTTGGCGATCATACTGTGATTCAAAATGTGAACACCATTATTCAGCGTGGCGATCGAATCGGCATTGTCGGTCGCAACGGCGCCGGCAAAACGACGCTCATAAAAATGGTTCTGGGTGAGTTGGAGCCCAGCTTTGGACACGTGAAGACCGGCTCAAAGCTGCAGGTGGCTTATTCGGACCAGCTCCGCGGACACCTTGACCCCGAGGGCACGCTCATTGACAACATTTGTGGTGGCC
>CAYVQI010000151.1:0-2892 GCA_964454155.1 uncultured Alteromonadaceae bacterium
GGGTGATCTGGAGTTCGTGAGAAATCGGAGTACCATCCTTCTGAAACGGCTCAGCTCAATCGTTGTTTAAGGAATCGGTAGCGTCGTGAAAATCATAATATTAGGAGCCGGCCAGGTTGGCGGCACGCTGACAGAGCACCTCGCTGACGAGCAGAATGATGTGACGGTGGTCGATAGTTCTGAAGCCGCCTTGCGGCAACTGCAGGACCGGCTCGATATCCGGACGGTGAAAGGCGACGCATCCAAACCCACCACGCTGTCAGACGCCGGCGCAGAAGATGCTGACATGCTCATCGCAGTGACTGACAGTGACGAGGTCAACATGCTGGCCTGCACCATTGCCTACACGCTGTACCGAACACCGACAAAGATTTGTCGAATTCGTGAAGTCGACTACCTCAACGAAGACGAAACGCTTTTCCAATCAGGAGCAATACCCGTCGACGTCACGATTAGTCCAGAGCGACTCGTTACCGACGCCATTCACCAACTTATTTTGAATCCAGGCTCGCTTCAGGTCATGGATTTTGCGAGCGGTAAAATACGTTTGGTGGCTGTTAAGGCTGTCGAAGGGGGTCCCATTGTTGGCCGAGAGCTTCAAGAGATTCGTGAACATATGCCCAACGTGGATACGCGTGTTGCCGCTATTTTTCGAAAGTCTCAGAGCGCCATTATTCCAGAGGGCAGCACCGTTGTAGAGCCGGACGACGAGGCCTTCTTCATTGCCGCAAGTGAAAATATTCGTGCGGTGACCTCAGAACTGAGGAAACTGGATGAGCCTTACAAACGCGTGATGATTGCGGGCGGTGGAAAGATTGGCGCATCGCTGGCAAAGCGACTGGAACGCGATTATCAGGTCAAAGTGCTTGAGCTCGATTACGACCGCTGTCGCGTCCTCTCAGAAGAGCTCGAGGAAAGCATTGTTCTCAATGGCAGCGCCAACGACTCAAAGCTCATGCAGCAAGAAAACATTAGCAATACCGATGTGTTCTGTGCGCTGACGAACAACGGCGAGTCCAACATCATGATGTCCATGCTCGCCAAACGACTCGGCGCAAAAAAGGTGATTACACTGATCACCAACTCAGCCTACGCCGAGCTCGTGGGACAAGAAATCGATATCGCAATATCGCCGCAACAAATCACGATTAGCAGTTTGCTGACACACGTTCGTAAAGGCGACATCAGTGCCGTGCATTCCCTCCGACGCGGTGCCGCTGAAGCACTAGAAATAACAGCACACGGCGATCCAAAAACCTCGAAAGTGGTGGGTCGTCGGCTTGACGAGCTCGACTTACCCCCCGGCACCACGATCGGCGCCATTTTAAGAGGCGATCAAGTCGTGATTGCACACCGACACGTCGTCGTGGAAGAGGATGATCACGTGATTTTATTTCTCACCGATCCTTCCAAAATTAGCTTGGTTGAGAAACTGTTTGTCGTAGGCGGCAGCTTTATCAAATGAATATCCGACTGTGTGGTCGAATTATCGGGTTGCTGTTGATGCTCTTTAGTTTGGGCACCTTGCCCTCGATGACGCTCGGATGGGTTCAGGCGGACGGTACAGCGGATGTATTTGGGCAAGCCTTCGCTGCGACCGCGACGTCTGGGGTTGCACTGTGGCTGTTTACGCAAAGCGCAGATTCAGAACTGAAAATTCGCGACGGGTTTTTAGTGACTGCGGCATTTTGGATCGTACTGGGTCTTTACGGATCGTTGCCGTTCCTGCTCAGTGATGCAATCGACGTGTCGGTCTTTGATGCTGTGTTTGAGTCTGTCTCAGGGCTTACTACGACAGGTGCCACCGTACTCATCGGCTTAGATACACTGCCTCAATCCATCCTCCTCTACCGTCAGCTTCTTCAGTGGTTGGGCGGTATCGGTATTATCGTTCTCGCAGTCGCTGTGCTGCCGATGTTGGGCATTGGCGGTGTTCAGCTGTACCGAGCAGAAAGCAACGGCCCGGCAAAAGACAGCAAGCTCACACCGAGAATCACCTCAACAGCCAAGGCACTTTTTTCAATCTATCTTGGCCTGACAGTGGCCTGCGCCCTCGCGTACTACTTGGCAGGTATGACCGTATTTGATGCCGTTAGCCACGCTTTTTCGACCATTGCTATTGGCGGCTTCTCAACCCATGACGCAAGTATGGGGTTTTTCCAGAGTGACGTGGTGTTGGTGATCGGAAGCTTGTTTATGCTTATTAGCGCCGTTAATTTCGGGCTACATTTCGTCGCTTTTTCCAAGCGAAACCCAAGCGTTTATAGCGTCGACTCTGAAACGAAGTTCTTTTCCTGGATGATCCTATTTGCCATTGCCATTACCTGCACCACGCTGGTTGTAATGGAGACACTCCCGCTCGAGAAAGCCATTATTCACGGCTTGTTTCAGACCGTTTCAATAGCAACAACCACCGGATTCTCCAGTGATAACTTCTCGATATGGCCCTCATTTCTCCCCATTTTTCTAATCATGCTCAGCGTCATGGGGGCCTGCGCAGGCTCCACCGGTGGGGGCATGAAAGCGATGCGGATTTTGCTCATCTTCAGACAGGGCATGCGAGAGCTCCGACAACTGTTACACCCTAATGCGGTCATACCGCTGAAGCTCGATCATCGACGGGTGCGCCCTGCTGTAGTCAGTGCAGTATGGAGCTTCTTCGCCGTCTACATGTTTTCTTCGTTTATTTTAGTGCTGTGCATGCTGGGAACCGGCCTCGACTTTTTATCGGCCGTCAGTGCGGTGATGGCAGCTATTAATAATTTAGGCCCAGGCCTGGGTTCAGTGGCGGCGAATTACTCAACGGTAACCGACACGGGGAAGGTCATTTTGTGCATCGCCATGCTTTTGGGTCGACTCGAAATATTTACTTTGCTAGTTTTATTTACACCA
>CAYVQI010000152.1:0-2845 GCA_964454155.1 uncultured Alteromonadaceae bacterium
TGGGTGCGTAATGCAAGTGAATTTGTTGTAGATAAAGGGATACAGGGGAGAGGTTCGGAATCTGGCGGGGAGGCCAAGATGCTCTGAAACCCTAATAGAATCTGGGTTTCTGGTATCTCTGAACGCTCAAAAAGGCCAATTCTCGGAACGTTTCTCAGAACAAAAATGGCCTCCGGTCTCAGTCACTGAAGCCAAGAAAATCGCCGCGCCAAAAATGAGATTGGGCAGGTTTCCTCGTCGATCGCGAATTAGGCCCGCAAGGGTGTGTAGACTCGAATAGAAATTTGAAGAGGCAAGACATGATGGCGATTAAAGGGTCGTGTGAGTGCGGAAGGGTTACTTTCTCAGTAGAGGGGCCTTTGCGCCCGACGTTTGCTTGCCATTGCACTCAGTGCCGTAAAACCAGCGGGCATTACTGGGCGGCGACCGGTGTTCCTAGTAATCAACTGACGCTCATTAAGGACAGTGGGCTTAAGTGGTATCGATCCAGTGATCGGGCACGGCGCGGATTCTGTGTAGGCTGCGGTTCATCGTTGTTTTGGGAGATGGACGGTGAGAACTCAACTTCAATTGGTGCTGGGACCCTTGATGATTTGCCTAGCAGTGCTACAAAAGTTGTGAAGCATATTTTTATGGCGGACAAGGGCGCTTACTACGATGTGGTAGACGGGTTGCCTCAGTTACAAAGCTGGTAACCGCTTACGCCAAAAATGAGATTGGGTATGACCCCCAAGCGTTTCTGATTTAGGCCCCCTACCGGGTCAGAGAACGGCGATCCCTTTGAGAATAGCGATTTATTATTCAAGGGCTAAGCCCCAGACTCCCACAGCGGCCCTTACCGGGGGTCTCGAGAAGACTTTACTCTGAAAAAATCCAGCCCTTTGTGTTACTCCTCATCCCTCCTGTCCTGTTCGCTGCGGGCAAACGAGAGAATCCAATGTGGCCAGTAATAGCATCCTGTGTGCCAGTGGGGATTGCAGTTGGCGGGATCAGTCTGCTTGAGCCGCTGGTTGATATTCAAGGCACGGAGCAGGCAGTAGCTTCACCACTGGTATATACCCCCATAGCGTTGGGGTTAATTCTGGCTTACACCCTGCGAGTAGTTGCACCACCCTAGCTGAGCCTCATGAAAGCGATTGGCAGGAAACCCAAAAAGCGCTAACGTCGACCCCGAAAAGTTCGCCCCCGAGGACTCTAAAACATGTTTCGAAAAGCACTCATGGCAAGCTTGGCATTTTGCACCCAGATAGGCGTCGCCAGTGACAACGCCTTCCCATCGACATATCAGCCATTGGCCTCAGAGCCCACCGTCATCAGGAATGCCACTATCCTCACCGGCGACGGCAAGCGCTTGGATAACGCGGATTTGTATTTTGACGAGGGCCGAATAGTCTGGGTTGGCTCAGGCGAAGCCGCGGACAATAGCCGGGTTATCGATGCCGAAGGCCGCTGGGTCACTCCAGGCATCATCGACGTACACTCACACCTGGGTGTCTATCCAAGCCCCGACGTCGATGCGCACTCTGACGGCAATGAAGCCACCGCCCCCGTTACCGCAGAGGTCTGGGCGGAGCACAGCGTCTGGCCGCAGGACCCGGGTTTCAGTCGAGCGTTGGCGGGCGGTATTACGTCTCTGCAGATCCTACCCGGCTCGGCGAATCTTTTCGGTGGACGCAGTGTGACCCTCAAGAACGTGCCCGCTGGCACCTACCAAGCCATGAAATTCCCAAGCGCCCCCTACGGCCTCAAAATGGCGTGTGGCGAAAACCCCAAGCGCGTCTACGGCCGACGTAAAACAGCTCCGTCAACACGCATGGGAAACGTCGCCGGTTATCGATCCTCGTGGATAAAAGCTCAGCGTTATATCGATGACTGGTCGGAATACGAGCGCAAAATAACCGAACAGGAAGCCACAAACACCGGCGCGGAAGGTAACGCCGCACTCGCCGCTGCACTCAACAAGCCACCAAAGCGCGACCTCGAGCTCGAAACGCTTGCCGGCGTACTTAAGGGTGACATCATCGTACACATGCACTGTTATCGTGCCGACGAAATGGTCACCATCATGGATATGGCTGACGAATTTGGCTATCAAGTTGGTACTTTCCATCATGGGGTGGAGGCTTACAAGATTGCCGATCAACTTGCACAAAACGGCGTTTGCGGCGCCCTGTGGGCGGACTGGTGGGGCTTCAAAATGGAGGCCTACGACGGTATTCAAGAGAATATCGCACTGGTTGATCGACCCGAGGGCGGGTGCGCCATCGTCCACTCGGATTCAGATGAGGGTATCCAGCGCCTTAATCAGGAGGCCGCTAAAGCAATGGCTCGTGGTCGCGCTGCGGGCCTCACCATTCCCGAGGAGCGCGCGATTGGGTGGATCACCTCAAACGCCGCGAAGTCGCTTGGCGTTGCGGATCAAACTGGCACCCTTGTGCCTAACATGATGGCAGACGTGGTCATTTGGAATCAAAATCCTTTCAGCGTATACGCTAAAGCAGATCAGGTTTTTATAGATGGTGCTCAGGTCTATGATCGGTTTGACGTTAGATTACAGCCGATATCGGACTTCGAGCTCGGCCAGCTGATAGAGGTGGCACCATGAGACAGGTCATTCTGCTGCTGGTTTTTGGTTTCCTCGGTTCGACATCGCTGGCGCAGGACTTGTTAATCAGCCAAGCCACCCTTCACGTCGGCGATGGCGAGACCATCATTGAAAATACCGACATCCTAATCGCCGACGGTCGCATCGCTGAAATTGCACCCCGCATTCCCACCAACAAAATGATTCAGGTGGTCAACGCCAACGGCCGACATGTCACCTCTGCCTTTTTTGCAGGGATCA
>CAYVQI010000153.1:0-2760 GCA_964454155.1 uncultured Alteromonadaceae bacterium
ATTGGAGTACTTGGTCTGATCTTGATGCCACTGAATTAGCGCAATCCATCAATAACGGTCACGTGTCAGTACCCGAAGTGATGACACAACTTGCAGACGCAGTCTCCCTTCAAAACCCAAGGCTCAACGCGGTGATTGAGCTTTTTGATGATGTTATCGAGAAACCGTCCACCAGCGGTGCAAACCCAGACGGCCCATTTTACGGTGTGCCCATCCTCATCAAAGACATGGGCTCTCGAATCGCCGGTCGAGATCAACAAATTGGACTGGGGTTCAAGAAACCGGAACCGGCTGTCGATGATGACCCGCTGATCGAAAATTTTCGGCAAGCCGGCTTTATCGTTTGCGGACGTACTGCAGTCCCTGAAGACGGTATGACACTCATCACACACAGTATTCCTCAGGGAGACACGCGAAATCCCTTCAACCTAGAACACACCCCGGGAGGCTCCTCTGGCGGTTCTTCAGCAGCGGTAGCCGGCGGGATAACGCCGATCTGCTCGGCCTCGGATGGGGCAGGTTCAATTCGCTTTCCGGCCTCATGGACGGGACTCGTCGGTCTCAAAGGGACCCGCGGCATCAACCCACTTCCAAAGGGTCTGAACGAGTCCATCATGGCCGGTGCGGTAGAGGGCGCACTCGTTCGAAGCATGAGAGACTGCGCTTCGGTCACCGAGGCACTCGCGATTCATCGACATCTGGGCGGCAGTTTTATGCCGTCGCATCCCCCACCGACACTGCGTCCGCAAGCCCAGGTAGAAAGCAGACCGTTTCGTATCGGATTTTGCACCCAGGCCTGGGGCAGCGATGTAAAAATTGACTCAGATGTCCAATTCGCACTGGCAAAAATGGCCCAGCGGCTTGAGCACCTGGGTCATCAAGTGATTGAGCTCAGTCCCCAAGGCATCTGCGATTTTAACGCGCTTAGAGAATCATTCACCGTTGCAGAGTGGTTGTTGCCGATCAGTCGCGAACTCATGTATCAAGTTCATGAGGCCAATGTCGAACTGACAGACGCCAACGCATCCATTCAATTGAGAAATCACCTCGCACTGGCGGATCGCTACGATGTCGATGATCTGTTCGGCGCGCAACTTGAAACAGAAGGGCTGATGCGTCATTGGGGCGCGTTTTGGCAACACGGCCCCTGTGATCTATTGCTGTCTCCGGTCACGCCCATTACCTGTCCTGAAGTGACCGCCTCCTACCGCATGGACTCGGATCTGGATTTTGACAGCTGGTTTGCAGCGCTATTTGACGCTGCGTGTTTTACTATCCCGGCCAATCACATGGGCCTTCCTGCGTTATCGATACCCGCGGGCCTGGATCGCAATGCCTGTCCCATCGGAATGCAGTTTATGGCGCCCTGGCAACACGAGCACGACCTCCTCCATCTTGGATTTCAGATTGAACAAGCGCATCCGGAGCTCTTCAACCTCAAACCTCAACACGGCTTACACCGCTAATCAATGAACACCGAGCATGTTCTCGCTCATCGCGATCGAAGTCGACAGCTCGTTGGCTATTGGGTGCTCGCTGTGTTGGGAGCCATGCCCTTTGCCGTACAGCCTTTTTTCCTGGGGGTCATGAGCGCTGAATTCAGTCTCAGTCCCGACGAGCTGGGTTACATTGCCTCAGCCGACGTATTGGGCATTGTGTTGGCGAGCTTTACGGGTTTCTGGTGGCTTAAACGCTTCTCTTTCAAACGACTCATTGGCCTCTCTTGCACAGTAATGGTGGTGGGTTACGCAGCGCTTGCGGTGACCGAGAGCTTTCAGCAAGTGTTTATCCTGAGGGTCGTTGCTGGCGTATTTGGACACGGCATTGCGTTTTCGTTAGGGACCGCCCTTCTGTGCCGAACCGAACGCCCCGACCGTGCCATCGCTATCAGCGTCGTCACCCAAATCGGTTTTAGTGCGATTCTCCTGCTCACACTACCGCAGCTACTCGGTCTTATGGGGGTAGAGAACATATACCTATTGCTGGGTCTAGTAGTCCTGCTTGGAGTGCCACTGGTCACACACGTCAGCGCAGCAGCACCCACTACCGCGCCAGCCGCAAAATCTGCAGGGTCCTCAAAGCGCATCGCACTTCTACTGTTGGCACTTGTTTGCTACCAAATAGGCCTCTCGTCAATCTGGGCTTTTATCGAATCCTTAAGCGGTGAAAGAGGCTTCTCGCTGTCGCAAACCGGCATCATGCTCGCCGTTGTCTTGCCCTTAAGCATGTTGGGTTCTGTTTTAGCCGGAGTACTCGATCTTCGTTTTGGCCGCGTCCTACCCGTTGTCTTGGCCACCGCGGTCGCAAGCATTGGTTTAGTTGTCTTAATTAATACGCAACAGACCCAACTCTTCGCACTCGCGTTTCTCGTGCATCAACTCGCTTGGAACTACGGAATCGCTTACGTCTACGGCGCCTTGGCTGAGGCCAGTGGCAATAGCGGTGCAGAAGTCCTTGCACCGGGCAGTCAGTCACTGGGAACTGCACTGGGGCCGATCCTGGCCGGCCTCACCGCCGCTCAGTTTTCTTTGGCAGCAGTGGTTTGGATTTCGCTGAGTGGAATGACGTTGTGCGCCATCATTCTAACTTTAATGCAAGGGACCTATCGCGCGCGTAACTGAGCAAACGCGTAAGGACGTTCCTCGGGCACTTGCTGAATTTCGATCACATTGCCGAACGGGTCTCGCCCATAGGTCATCAGATACCCGTCGCCTGCATCAATCGGATCCGAGTGCCATTGGATTCCATGAGCCTTAAGTG
>CAYVQI010000154.1:0-2725 GCA_964454155.1 uncultured Alteromonadaceae bacterium
CACGTTTTCCTGATGATTCCGATGGGTGAAACGGTGTTGTGGCGGTGGGCGAGAGTCGACACTCGAGAGCCCTCTTAAACAATAACCCCCAAAGTAATAAAGATGTTTCTCCACGTTCTTCTTGACGCAGGCTTGGCAGAGGCCTAGTGTGGATTCGGCTCGTTATAAAAAGAAAAGAGCCGTTGGGCCGGCACTGACACTAAAGCGCTAGCATTGCGAGTCAGTAATGAGCGGTCTGCCAAGAAGCAAAGGGGGCATAAAATGAAGTCATCCATGGGGGCATGGTCTTCTGCTAAGCCGACGTATCCGTTGGCTAAGCCAGAGAATAGTTTATCCTTAGGTGAAAACGCAGTGCCAGCAGATTCTGCGCTTTTAGAGCCTTATTTCGCGAAGGTAAGAGAAGATCGCGGCAAGTTAATCCTCAATGTGCACCTACCATTTTGTCCATCGCGCTGTTTTAGCTGCGATCGTGTAGCGGTAGTTGAGCATCAACCCGAAGCCCTGGAACGTTACGTCACGAATTTAGATCGTGAGTTGGCAATTGTCGCCGATGCGGTAGGGGCTGGGCGCGAGTTAGCGCGGGTCCACTTTGGCGGAGGGTCACCGAACCACTTGTCAGAATTGGCCATCGCGACGATCTTTTCGTCGGTGAGTCGATATTTTTTAGTGGGAAACAATACGCAGATCGCGATGGAGTTGAATCCTCGCCGGACGTCGCGCGCGCAGCTCAATTTTTTGAAGGGGCTCGGTATCGGTCACGTGAAGCTAGAAGTACGTGACGTTGATGCCACTGTGCAGCGGGAAATTGGGCGAGTGCAGTCGTTAGAGCTGCTCGAGGATGTCATTTCGATCGCCCACGGCGTGAACTTCGATTCTATTAGCATGGATTATCTCATTGGGCTACCTGGGCAGACAGTAGAGTCCAGTGAGCAAAGCATTCAAGCGATGATTTCCTTGGATCCTGACAGCTTAGTTTGTTTGCCGTTTCATCGTCGAGAATCCGCTTTCCCACATCAGATTGCAGTCGACACGCAACAGCTTCCTTCCCTCGCAGATCGACTCGCGATGTTTAATACGGTCTCCGAGGGTCTCACATCATCAGGATACGAATGGGTGGGGCTTAATTTGTTTGCGAAACCCGACAACGAACTGGCGGTGGCGCACCGCGAGGGAGATCTCTCGCTGAATGTATTGGGTTATGGCACAGAGGCTGAAGCGTCCGTTATTGGTATCGGTTTGGGTGCGCTCAGTGAGATGTCTGGTTTGATAGTGCAAAATCAGGTTGACCCGGCGCTATGGCATCGCGCTGTCGAATCGAGTGTTGTGTCAGCCGCCTCGGCAGTGTTCTCCGATGATAATGAGATACTGCGTCGAAAAGTCCTGAGGGGCCTTATCTGCCGGCAACGGATACCGGCGGCCCAGCTCACCGCGTCGCAGCGGGAGGATTGGCTTACCCCGCTGGTTGGTCAAGGTTTTGCAGAAGAGACGGATGGCGAGTACTTTTTGACGGAGGCGGGACGGTCGGTCTTGCCCCACATTTGGACCGATTCTTCACCCGCCTTTAGGGCCGTCTGACCGGCTTATTCACCCGCGTCGGGGCATCCTAAAAGGGAGTAGTAATTGCACCCACGTGCGACACAAGCGCGTGACGTCTAGACTCTCATGCATAAATTGCCCTTCTGGCCCACTGAGCTGGGAGCGGGTATAAAATGGCGTATCCTCAAGTGTTTTAGCGACCGGCTGGGTCGAGATGGGTAGACGTGCAGGACGGGATACACGCCAGATAGGTGCTTTCGGTAATTGTTGCAACGGTGGTGATGGAATGCGTTGTATCATGCCGTCGCGATCGATGCGGAGAGACACCTGTTTCTCACCGCCACCGCGCAATTGCACATCATAGTGAATCTCACAATCTCCGTCTGACGAATGACCTCGGCACCAATTCCAGGCGTTGAAGCCGTGCTCTACAGGCGCAGTTCCTAGGTTCGAATCAACATAAGCAGGGCCACGCCATGACAGCGCCGGCCGATCCATTGTGACCTCAATATTGGCTATTGGGGCAAGGGGCCACCACCAATGGTGACCCTCTTGATCAAGTTGAAAGCACTCTTGTGACGCGCGATTGAAGCGTACGTTGATCTCCCCACTGACGCGCTGTCCCCAGGGGCTGGTCCGTTCTTCAACGGTGATCGCCAGCCCACTCTCGGTGGCCCTAATTTGACTAGGTCCAATGATTAAAGCATCAGAGCGCTGGGTAAGCGCCTGCTGACCTCGCTCGGTCATACACCATCGCGATTTCTCCGGTCCATAAAGAATCACGTTGAGGCTGACATGGTTCGTCGGAGAGCAATCGCCACGTTGTCGTGCGCGAAAGTAATATGGGGAAAAAACGCTGCCGATGAACGCAATGACAGTGACCCCAAAGCGGCCGCATTCACTGAAGCCGTCGATATACCACCAGCGGTAGCCCGAATCCGGGACCGGTTTTGCAAAACCCAGTTTGGAAACTGCCATACCCGCATCTTGGGGCGTGGCGGAGCGCATGGTTGCCGCATCATTCATAGGGGTTGCACCGGGCCACTGAGTGGCGTAGTTTGTCACATAAATATAACACTAACACCTGTCATAATAATATGACGGTTCTGGGAGAAAGCTTCATGCAGGACCCAATACTCGACTGCGAAGACGATATCCGCGAACACCTCGCCGAACATATTACTCAGCA
>CAYVQI010000155.1:0-2713 GCA_964454155.1 uncultured Alteromonadaceae bacterium
CCGAATTAGTATCGCAGTATCAACGTATTGAGGCGACGGTGAGTCGTTTGAGTCGAGTGTATTCGACCGACGTGCTGTGGGAATTGGTTTACCTGCCTCGATTAATGATTGACGACATGGGTGACGAATCAAAAGTTGCTGCCTTCGCTGATGCTTTAAGTGAGCGCTTACTATCGGTTACGGATAGCAGTGCAAGCTATGAATGTCTACTTCGGCGTGACCCAGAGCGAGGAAACTATTACGTGGTTGTGCGCCGAACAGCACACAGCGTGGCTACCGATATCGTGCTTGGCCACAATCTGTTTAGTTCAAGTGAATACGGTGATCTGACTGACTTAGGCGATGTCTTGAGTGAGACAGTCACGGCCGATAGCTATGTGAAGCGTGGAGAAAAGGTCTTTGTCGCGGCCGACTTTTCGAAAATCATGCGTTGGTTGCTCGATGAGGCGCGCCGAGGATGTTCGGTTCAACGCTACAAGGGTCTTGGTGAAATGAACCCAGGCCAGCTTTGGGACACCACCATGGACCCTGATGCAAGACGCATGCTGCGGGTTACCATTGAAGATGCGATTCGCGCGGATCAGATGTTTATGACGCTTATGGGTGATGACGTTGAGCCACGTCGCGAATTTATTGAGACAAACGCGCTTGCTGTAGCGAATCTAGACATCTAATTGCGGTTAAAAGTCGCTAACTGGTCTCATCTTCATCGGTTAGCGTCTTTTTTTCGGTCGCTAATGACAGTTGGTTCGCGTCGGTTTGATCGGGAAGAATGTCTAGGTTTTCGGGAAAGCTCTTCGACACGCGTGTGGAGAGTGATTGAAACCGGTCCACCTTACCGTGAAGGCCCTGCCGGCCGACTAAGCTCGTTACCACTTCGTTGTAGCGTTTAGTGGTTTGCGAAAGCGACGCACCAACCCCTTCCATTCGCTCTGCCACAAGACAAACCGCATTAAAAATATCACCGGCACGATCACTGATTTCGCGAGCCTCTTTGTTGCTTCGTTCGACCATCCAGAGGTTGGCTACTGTGCGCAGAATCGGCATCAGTGTTGTGTGAGAGACCAATATGACATTTTTCCGGTAGCCGTAATTAAACAGGTCTCGATGCGTACGCATGATCTCAATGTAGGCGGGCTCCACTGGCATAAACATCAATACAAAGTCGGGGCTTTGCAGCCCTGCTAGATTGGCATAATCTTTACCAGAGAGCTGATCAATATGCCGCTTAACAGCGCCGGCATGCGCAGTCAGTGCCAGCGTACGCGTTGCGTCGTCTTCTGCAGAAAACGCACGCTCGTAGTCGACGAGCGAGACCTTGCTATCAATGACAACGTGCTTCTTTTGTGGCAGGTAAACCACAAAGGCAGGAAGCAGTCGCTGTCCGTCCTCACCTTTGAATGCCTGCTGTGCCTCGAAGTGTTCACCTCGCCTCAGCCCCGCCAACTCCAACGTCCGCTCTAACTGTTCTTCCCCCCAATTACCCACGAGTTTCTTATCACCTTTCAAGGCTTTGGTGAGGTTGTTAGCTTCTGAGGACATGTCTTGCCCTACCTCATGAAGCTGTTTAATTTGTGTCTTCAATGCCGCATTTTGGCCCGTCAAGTCGGTGTGAACTTGGTTAACTCTGCTTTGAAAACCGTCGATCTTCTGCGAAAGCGGCTTAAGTAGCTGATCAAGCGACTCCTGATTACGAGAGGACAGTGATCGCTCGCCTTGACTCACAAGGGTTTGCGCTGTTTTTTCAAATTCGAGGCGAAGCGCTTTTTTGGCCTCTTCGAGAAGCGCGGTCTTCTCGACTTGCTGACTGTCTTTTAGCGCTAACGTCGCTTTAAGGCCTTCTTCTCGGCCGCAGGTTTCGAGGAGCTGTTGACTGATTGCTTGAAGCTCTAATTGCACGCGCCCCAGCTCTTCGCGAGCGATTTCTCCGCGCGTGAGCGCCTCTGCTACTGACCTGCGGTAGACACTGTGCCGATGAATGAGATAACCAATAGCAATCGTACTCAGCGCAATGAGGCTCAACGTAACGAGAAGCACATTATTAGTCATTGATGAAAAGGTCTCATCGCGCCAGCACCGCAAGATCGGCGACTTTAAGGAACTGTGCCCGCAGTTCGTGAAGTAGTGCAAGTCGGTTTAGTCGTAAGGCCTTGTCCTCCGCATTAACAAGCACCGTATCAAAAAATGAGTCGACGTCACGACGGAGTAGCGCAAGTTGGTTCAGTGCCTCGGGGAAGTCGTTGTCTGCGACAGCCGCCGCGAGGCACTCGCGTGAACGATCCAACGCACCACTGAGCGCAATCTCTGCCGACTCCCGCAACAGCTCGGCATTCACTTCGCCGATTGGCTCACTCACTTTTGCCAAAATATTGGCGACACGTTTATTGGCTGCGGCGAGTGCTTCAGCCGCATCTGTGCCTGCAAACGCGGTTACCGCCCGGCTTCGACTGTCGATGTCACCAAAGCTAGCGGTCCCCACTGTCGTCACGCTTCGCAAAATATCGACGGACACACCTTGCTCGTCGTAGTGCGCGGGTAACCGGTCTAGTAAATAGCCCTTGACCGTTTCCACTACGCTCGGCGCAAGCACGCCCTCGTCGAAAGACGCAGAGGCCTTTTGGAGCAGAACGTCAATGTTGGCTTGGGGTGCAAACCTCAGCAAAATACGAATGGCGGCGAGTGAGGCTCGACGTAATGCAAACGGGTCTTTTGA
>CAYVQI010000156.1:0-2689 GCA_964454155.1 uncultured Alteromonadaceae bacterium
GACGTCGCTGATCAGTATGACGGATATTGCGGCAGCGGCGGGGGTTAAAAAGGTCTATTACAAAGACGAATCGAGTCGTTTCGGTCTGGGGTCTTTTAAGGCGCTGGGCGGCTCTTACGCGATAGAGTGCCTGTCGCAAGACTTATCCGGTGGTGATTTGGTGGTCTGTACTGCGACCGATGGCAATCATGGCCGGGCGGTCGCCTGGGGGGCGGGCTTATGCGGTGCCGAATGCCATGTGTTTCTTCACGCGAATGTCAGTGAGGCGCGCGCCCAAGCGATCGCCTCGCTGGGGGCAGTGATTCACCGTGTCGAGGGCAATTATGATGATTCCATCGCAGCCTGTAACGAGCAGGCCGCGTTACACGGTTGGCAGATTGTGTCCGACACGTCTTGGGAGGGGTATCGCGATATCCCCAAGATGATCATGGCGGGTTACTCGGTGATGACCTTTGAGATGATGGATCAACTCGATGGGGAGATACCGAGCCATGTCATTCTTCAGGCGGGTTGCGGCGCGATGGCGGGCGCGTTGATTGCGTCAATGTGGCATCACTGGGGTGCTCAGCTTCCCACCATTATTATGGTGGAGTCCGACCGATCAGACTGCGTCTATCAAAGTCTGAATCGGGACGAGATTCATTTGGTCAACATTGTCGAAGAGACGGTTATGGCAGGGCTCTCTTGTGGCGAGGTCTCTTTGCTTGCGTGGCCGCTCATTCAAAAGGGGGCCTCACATGCCCTCACCATTCCTGACGCAGGGGTCGGTCCGATGGTGCGCTGGCTAGCCAACCCCAGTGACGGTGAGAGGCCGAGCGTCATCGGGGGAGAGTGCTCGGCGTCTGGTCTCATTGCGTTGTTTGCGATCCAACAAGATCCAGCGCTTGCCCATGACATGGGCATCGACCGTGACGCTCGGGTTCTGGTGATCGGTACAGAGGGCAATACCGACGCTGAGATGTATGACAACATCATCGCAGGCGCGCTATGAAAACAGCTGACTACGAGTTAATTCCAGCGGGTGATCTGATTCAATTGGGCATGATTGTGTTGCAATCTGATGTGACGATCGAGGATGAGTTTCGGTATTACTTTGCCGACGCGAGGGTGAGCCTGCTGGTGAATCGTATCCCTTTCGAAAACGAGGTCACCGCTGAAACGCTCGCGGATATGGCGCACCACCTCAAGCAAGCCGCTGCGCTGTTTCCATTGACCCACTCGTTTGACGCGATGGGATATGCCTGCACTTCTGGTGCGATGCAAATCGGTTCGGCACGTGTGAGTGAGCTCATTAACAGCGAGCGCCCCTGTGACTATGTCAGTAATCCGATGCAAGCGGCACTGCTGGCGTTTGAGCAGCTGGGTGCAAAGAAGATTGGTTACATCGGCCCTTACTCTAAGCAAGTCTGTCGGACCATGATCGACCATATTGAAGCAGGTGGATTTACCGTATCGCATGCGGTGAGTTTTGATGAGGAGCATGATCAGTACGTGGGCCGCATTGCGCCGGAGTCGATTTATGACGCGGCAATGGCGCTCGCTGCAGAGGCGGGACAATCCATTGATGCAATTTTTATCGCCTGTACTAACATGAAGTGCGCTAGCGTCTTAGATAAAATCACTGCCGAGAGTGGGGTCCCGGCGCTGTCGAGTAACAAAGTGCTCGCGTGGGATTTAGCGCGATCGTCGGGAATTCCTTTCTCTTTGTAGTGGTTGGTAGGAGCCGGTATGTCGAAGGTGCCTTCAAGGGGTTTTAGTCGTGATGAATTTGCGGCGCGACTCGCAGCAGTTCAGTCTCAGATGGCGTCGCAGCGCATGGGGGCATTGCTGCTCACCACCGAGAGCGATATTTTTTATTTTACGGGCTTTTTGAGTCAATTTTGGCAAAGCCCTACACGCCCTTGGTTCGTTGTTATCCCCGCCGCTGGCTCGCCCATTGCGGTCATTCCCGAAATCGGTGTCAATGCGATGAAGAGCGAGTTCATGACCGATATCCGAAGCTGGGCGTCTCCCCATGCCACCGATGATGGAGTCTCTTTATTGGCGGAAACCGTGCTGGAGGTGTTGGCTCAATCTCAGTCGTGCACGTTGGGGCTGAACAAAGGCCGCGAGACACAGATCCGGATGCCCATGAATGACTTTGAGTCCCTCATGGATCGACTCAGGGGGAGTGTGGCTGACTTGTGCGTGCTAGATGCGACACCTGCGGTTCAGGCTGTGCGAATGCTGAAGTCCGAGGCAGAGATCGACAAGATTCGATATGTCGCCGAGTGCGTATCAGACGTCTTCGACCGTTTATTCACTTTTGCGGAGGTCGGTATGAGTGACGCTGACCTGTTTAGGCGCTTTACGATCGAGTGCCTACACGCCGGTGTCGATACGGTGTCTTACCTAGTGGGCGGCGCCGGGCAACATGGCTACGACGATATTATTTCGCCTCCTGCAGGGCGCCGGCTGAGCACTGAGGATGTGTTGATCTTTGATACGGGTTGCACTTTCGACGGTTATTTTTGCGATTTTGATCGCAATTATGGTTTTGGCGAGGTAAATGATCTGGCCAAGAAGGCGCATCACTCCGTTTGGCAGGCCACTGAAGCTGGGCTCAAGGCGGCAGTGCCCGGTAATACCTGCGCTGAAGTATTCGGCGCCATGCATGAAGTCCTCATAAATGCGGGTGCGATGGGCGAAA
>CAYVQI010000157.1:0-2688 GCA_964454155.1 uncultured Alteromonadaceae bacterium
CCATCCTCTCTCTGGTGTCAGGTCGTTAAAGAAGTGCATCCATGCATGCTCAAGAGTAAAGGGTCTTAACCAGTCTGAATATGTACTAAATGGCAGATATGCGCGTTTCTTACAAACGTGACAAAAAGCTAAATTGGCTTCTGATGTGTCTGTTCGTCGTGGGATGAAATCTCGCTATTTTCCCGTAATTCACCAAGATTTTTTAAATCAATAAAATCAATAGCTTGCGATTTCAATAATTCGAGCATAAAAACTAAGTGGTGGTCAAATTGGTGACCATAAACACTTAATACCTATATTCTATGGTATTTGGCGGGTGCCTCCTTCTCCGCCACTATCCGATATCTGCTCATCACCTACAAAAATGCAATTAAGCAAACTTATTGTTGCTTAACTATAATAAAACGCATAAAAACGAGACTGCTGTTAATTGCGATCGCTCATCCGTCGGTTTTGGTTTAAGTGAGCGGCGATCTCTTGAACGCTTTCGTTCCAACTCATTGCTGCGTTTGGGTAATGCTAGGTACCGCCTGACGAGCAGCTGATCTGCGCTAATACTGTCAACACGCCGACGCTAGATCCGATGCCCATGTGCGCTCAATACATAACTACTGGAAAAGGTGTAATGAAATACGTTATTCGCGTCGTGCTTTGCCTCGTTGTCATCCTGGTGATTACTACCATTGCTGTTTATCTCCATTTTTCACCGGAGCGCCAGTCAGATCCGGTGGCGTCTGAAGCCACGCAAATAACGCTCGATACGGGAGCAATTGTTGGTTATCAAAACTCGCTTGGCGTGTCGGTATGGCAAGGAATCCCCTATGCCCAGCCTCCGATTGGCGAGCTTCGCTGGAAAGCACCAAGGCCGGCGGTGCATTGGCAAGGTACTAAAGAGGCCTTAGCAATTGGTCCTGACTGTGCGAGCCAGACCGGTCAGACTGCAATAGACAACAATCACTTCTCTGGTGTCGAGGACTGCTTGTACCTCAACGTCTTTGCGCCGAAAGGGGCAAAAAATCTACCCGTTATGTATTGGATTCACGGTGGTGCAAATAACAGTGGTAGTGGCGGGAATCCGGTCTACGACGGTTCTCAATTAGCAGCGCAGTTTGATGTTGTGGTCGTGAGTATCAATTATCGATTGACCCTGTTTGGCTGGCTGTCACATCCGGCGCTGCGCGCCACTGCAGAGATTCCGGACGATGCATCGAGCAATTTTGGCACCCTCGATCAAATACTTGGTCTGCAGTGGGTTCAGCGAAATATTACGAAATTTGGTGGCGACGCTACAAAGGTCACTATTTTTGGAGAGTCCGCAGGCGGCTGGAACGTTATGGCGTTGATGGCCTCGCCGCTGGCAAAGGGTCTATTCCATGGCGCCATTGTACAGAGCGGCGGGCTTGATCTCGAACCAATTGCGGCAACCGAAAATTATCAAGACGAAGGGGGGCATCCGCACAGCTCCCGAGAGTTTATTAGCCAGTTGCTTATAGAGGATGGTTCGGCCGCGGATGCACGCGGCGCTAAGACTTTTCAAGATAGGATGACGGAAACGGCCTTAGCCGGTTATTTACGCGGTAAAACCACAGAGGAGGTGCTCCAAGCTTTTCGCAGTGAAACTGGGGGGAAAGTCTATACAAACCTTGATTTAATTGGCGACGGCGTGACGCTGCCTAAAGCGATAGCATCGGAGGAGCTATTCTCGAAGACGGATAGTTACAATGCGGTTCCAGTGATGATGGGCACCAATCGTGACGAGATGAAGTTGTTTTTAAGTTTTAGCCCGGATCATGTCGACAAATTTTTGGGCATACCTATTGGCATTAAAGACAATGAGCGATACGAAGCCTTCAGCAAATACAGCAGTGACTTGTGGAAGGTCAGAGCCGTAGATCGCCTGGCCAGCGTGATGCGCGAGGCTCAAGGCGAGTCGGTGTTTGCGTATCGATTTGATGCGGATGATTTGCGCGATTTCGGCTTCTTAGATCTAAAGGAGCTTTTCGGTGCGGCGCATGCTTTTGAGGTCCCTTACGTTTTTGGGAACTTTACGTCATCCATGAGCAAGGTTATTCACCCCAAATCGGGCCGCGAGGCCAGAGATGCATTGTCGCGCAGTATGATGTCCTACTGGGCAGCTTTTGCGCACTATGGTGCGCCGGGTAAAGGCTATTACGGCAAGCAAATTGAGTGGAGGGCTTGGGAGAATGGTGTCGGCGAAGATCGACTGATGGTGCTCGATAGTGAAATGGATGGTGGTGTTCGGATGTCATCAGAGCGCTTGTATCTTCAGGATCTCAAGCAGATGTTTTTTGAGGAAAAAAACTTTGCCGATCAGGAGGAGTATTGTCGTGCTTATAAACTGTTGTTTACTGGTACGGCTTTTGTTCAGGCGGAATCTGACGCGTTAGGCGGTATTGGTTGTACAGAGTACGATCTCTGACTCGAGCAGAGTGACTTGCAGATTTAGATAACCTAGAAGTGGCTATTGCATTAAATTCAAGATGTGATTCCTAGTGTTTTGCGCTCTCGTCGAAGGGTTGCCCCGTGATTGTTTTCGCACTCGTTTTTGCCATAGTCGCGGGTTAGAGGTCACCGAGCTCCGCCTTTTTGGTATTGTGACGTGAATTCCTTTTATAAGTGATAACCGATGCGACTCCTCAGTGGTGACCTCAGTCCTTACAGTGCAAA
>CAYVQI010000158.1:0-2654 GCA_964454155.1 uncultured Alteromonadaceae bacterium
AAAGAACGTCTCATACATGGCAGGCGTCGCCCCGTACGCGCGTAGGTGGTTTTCCAGTTCCCAATCCAAGTAGCCGCCGGCATCGAGGTGCTCATCGGACATAAAGAGCTCCAGCACTGATGCGAACATGCGTCCGCGCATGTGCTCGTCGGAGTACGCCATTAACGCTTTTGCGTCTTTATCGAGGTCGAAAAAACGGTCATAAACAAAAGGGACCATGTCGCCAATGCGCTCAGCGTACAAGGCCAACGACAGTGAGATCTGCTCAATTTCTTCGTCGCTGTTCACGGTAGTTTCGGCCTCCCTCTTAAATGTCGACAGCGGCCTCTGGAGGAGAGCACCGTGTGATCGCCAAGGATCCTCAAACACTGGAAATTAAGCGGTGGTGACGCCGCTCAGATCACTTGACCTTATCCCAACGTCGCGATGACCTGACCGAAGAGCTCGTGATCACTTGGGAGGACCTTAGCCTCTTTGAGTGGCTTTGATACCCAGGTGACGTTGACGAGGTGTCTCCAGTTAATATTTTCATTCGTGGAGTTGCCTCCCCAGCTACCACATCCCAGTGAGAACGTTTGACGCATGCCGTTCCAAAGATTGCCGCTGTTGGATGCCGCCTGGGGCTGATTCACCATCACCCGTGATGTTTTGGTGCCCTTGGCCAGCAGCAGTATGTTGTCGTCACTGTTTGAGTAGATGCCACACGAGTGACCCATGCCTTGGTATTCTTGAATCGCGTTGGTCAGTGCGACCGCCTCGTGAATGTCAGCGACCTTGTAGAGCGCCATGACTGCGGAGAGCTTTTCACCCGAAAACGGGTGTTCGGGCCCGACGCCGTCGTAAGGCACAATCATGAACTTTCGATCGTCTGGGATCGAGAAGCCGGACATTTGCGCAAGTACTTGCGGCTGTTTAACCACAGCTGCTGTGTTGAGCGCACCGTTATCCCACAGCACCGACGCAATCTGATCAGCCTCGTCTTTTGAGACGACATGCCCCCCTTCGGCGATAAGATGATTAAGGAGGCTGTCGTAAACCCTCTCGAGCACGATGACCGAGTTGTCGGCCGAGCACGACGCCGCCAAGTCGAGCGTTTTTGAGATCCGAATCTTCTCCGCGGCATCCACAAGGTCTGCCGTGTCATCAACCGTAATCACCGCGTTTCCTGCGCCAACACCCAAAGCGGGCGTCCCACTGGAGTAGGCGGCGGTCACCATGCCGGGCCCGCCGGTTGCGAGTATAAAGTCACACTGCTTCATCAAGGCTTCGGTCTTCTCAATCGACGGTTGTGCCATGGTCTGAACTAAGTCAGCCGGCGCTCCCATCTTGACGAGGGCATCACGCATCTTATTCACGATTGTCATGTTGATGATCTTGGCTCGCGGGTGTGGTGCAATTACGATGGCGTTGCGCCCTTTTACCGCATTGATGCTTTTGATGACCGGTGTCGCCTCAGGGTTTGTAGACGGTGACAGCGCGCCAATGACGCCTATAGGCTTACAAATTTTGATAATATTCCGCTCTAGGTCTTCCTCAATGACGCCGACCGACTTGTCGGGGAGGATATCCATAAGCGCTGCGCGAGTTTTCACTGAGATCTTCGCGAACTTACCGTTGTAGTCGCCCAGCTGTGTTTCATCGAGTGTTTGTTGCGCAAGCACTTCGGCCACCCCTGGCTGCGCGCACGACCAGACCATGGCTTTGATCAGTTCGTCGACTTGTGCCTGCGTGTAGTCTGCTATTGCCGCTTGCGCGACTCTCGCGCGTTGAATCAGGACCTCTACTTCGGCTACCTCGTCCGGTAGGTTCACTGCGTCGTGCGCACCCATTGCGTTTCCCCAAAATTGCTGTGCATTATTTTGGTGTGAGATTACCACCGTCATGGAACGTTGTGGGAACTATGCGGACTATTATGCGAACTATGGTATTTGCTTTTTTGGGACACGGTTTCGTGAACTGTCGATAATGTGTGTTCTTATGGAACAGCGTCGCGTGATGAGTCGATGCTTGGAGGAGGGTGGCCATGAAACGAATAATACTGCTGGGTCTGTTTTTTGCGATGCCGAGTGTGGCTGATGACACGTCGAGTATCGATGAAATTATCGATACCTATTACGCTGTGATCTCGGGCCCCAAAGGACATCTGTATGACGCGCAACGTGACGCGTCGATTCATGCCGAGGGCGCATTGATCACCAAGTTTTTTCAAGACGGTAGATTCCAGCGCCATAACTTGGTTAAGGAACAGACCATGATTACCGTGCCTTACGATGCCGGATTTTTTGAGTTCGAAGTGGGTCGACGGGTCGAGCACACTGAGAATATTGCGCATGTCTGGAGCGACTTTGAGGTGCGATCCAAGCCTCAGGGAGAAGTCCTTGACCGCGGCGTTAACAGTATTTCGTTATTTTTTAGAGATCAGCGGTGGTGGATTTCTTCTTGGTCGACTCAGTATACAGAGGCCAGAATCGAAGCGTCTGAGGGCGCGGTTCCAGCCCAGCTCACAGACCTCAATACGGATCAGTTTGCTGAAGTGGTGAAGACTATTGTTCAAGACACGCTTCAGGCTTGTGAGGTCCAGGGGGCAATGGAGGGGCGCGCAAAAATGAATCTTGCGGTGGTGGGTGAGGTCAATGCAAAGCTCGTGTGCAGTT
>CAYVQI010000159.1:0-2627 GCA_964454155.1 uncultured Alteromonadaceae bacterium
GCACCCACATCAGTGGTCTTTATACCGAAACGCATCTGAATGAACTCTGCAACTAACGCCTCACGGATGGACGCAAGCAGACCTACGCCGATCTGGTAGACGGCGTTCGTCCTGCGTTTTTTGAGTATTCCACCTGAATCTGTCGATCGCCTTGGTCACATCCCCGGCCCCGATAATATATCGAAACAGCTGAGAATCGCGTCATTACTCGGGATCTACCGTTTATCGCATGAATGCACAGAATTGACCGAATCGCTGTCGACAGACCGAGTCACAAGCTATAATTTCATCGCCGAAAACAGGGGTGCGCGCTGGAATACCGCGACGACGCCGTATTACATTCTGGGGAAGAGGAAAAATCTGTGCTTGAAGCTTACCGAAATCACGTAGCCGACCGCGACGCTATTAACATTCCACCGAAGCCATTGTCAGCTCAGCAAGTTGCCGACCTGGTCGAACTGCTTAAAGCGCCTCCAAGCGGCGAAGAGTCCTATTTACTCGACCTGATCTCGAGTCGCGTACCGCCCGGCGTCGATGAGGCGGCCTACGTGAAAGCTGCTTTTCTATCAGACATTGCCCTCGGCAAAGTTGACTGCCCGATTATCGATAAAGCTAACGCGATTGATTTACTCGGTGATATGCACGGCGGCTACAATATTGAGACACTGGTGACGCTGTTGAGGGATGCCGAATTCGCAGGCCTAGCTGCCAAAGAGCTTAAGCACACACTGCTGATGTTTGACGCGTTCTATGACGTTGCTAGTCTCGCCAAAGACGGCAATAAACACGCGCAAGAAGTCATGCAGTCTTGGGCAGATGCAGAGTGGTTTACCCGCAGGGAAACGTTGCCAGAATCTCTCAAGATGGTCGTATTCAAAGTGACTGGAGAGACGAATACGGACGATCTTTCTCCCGCTCCTGATGCGTGGTCTCGTCCCGATATTCCGCTGCACGCTCGCGCGATGTACAAGATGACACGTGACGGTCTGGAGCCAGAGGAACACGGCAGTGTGGGTCCCATGGCTCAAATCGACGCAGTAAGAGCAAGCGGATTACCGGTAGCGTTTGTCGGCGATGTCGTCGGTACCGGGTCTTCACGAAAGTCAGCGGCAAATAGTGTGCTCTGGTACTTTGGACAGCCCGTCACAGGGGTGCCCAACAAGCAAATGGGTGGTGTTTGCATCGGTGGAAAGATCGCGCCTATTTTCTATAACACCATGGAAGACGCGGGGGCGCTCGTCTTTGAGGCACCCGTCGAGAAAATGGCGATGGGAGACATCATCGACATTAGAGTCTATGACGGACAAGTACTGAATGCGGCTGGCGATGTGATTTCAGAGTTTGAGCTGCGCTCGGACGTGTTGCTCGATGAAGTACGTGCAGGCGGCCGAATAAACCTGATCATCGGCCGCGGCTTGACGGCTAAGGCAAGAGAAGCACTGGGACTGGGAGAGAGCACACTCTTCCGATCACCCGAAATGCCAGCCGATACTGACGCAGGCTTCACGCTTGCTCAAAAAATGGTAGGCCGCGCGTGCGGCGTTGCGGGTATGCGCCCCGGAACCTACTGCGAGCCTAAGATGACGACCGTTGGCTCTCAAGACACCACGGGGCCCATGACTCGCGATGAACTGCAAGATCTTGCGTGTCTTGGATTCTCAGCGGACCTCACCATGCAGTCCTTTTGCCACACCGCGGCGTACCCAAAACCCGTCGACATTGAGACTCAACACTCCTTACCCGACTTTATTCGGAACCGCGGAGGCGTCTCACTGCGCCCCGGGGACGGTATTATCCATAGCTGGCTTAACCGAATGTTATTGCCGGATACTGTCGGTACAGGGGGCGACTCGCATACGCGGTTCCCGCTGGGCATTTCATTTCCCGCAGGCTCTGGACTCGTCGCATTTGCCGCCGCAACAGGCGTCATGCCTCTCGACATGCCTGAGTCTGTATTAGTGCGATTTAAAGGTGAAATGCAACCGGGTATAACACTGCGGGACCTCGTGCACGCCATTCCCTACTACGCTATTCAGAAAGGGCTACTGACGGTCGAGAAAAAAGGTAAAAAGAATATTTTCTCGGGTCGTATTCTTGAGATTGAAGGCCTTGAAGATCTGACTGTCGAGCAAGCGTTTGAACTCTCAGACGCGTCCGCTGAGCGCTCAGCTGCTGGATGCACCATTAAATTATCAGAGGACACCATTGGCAGTTACTTAAAGTCGAACGTGGTGCTTCTGCGCGCAATGATCGCCGAGGGCTATGGTGACCCTCGAACATTAGAGCGTCGCGTGCGCAACATGGAAACCTGGATCGAAAACCCAGACCTGCTTCAAGCAGACGCCGATGCGGAGTACGCGGCCGTCATAGAAATTGATCTTGCGCAAGTCAACGAGCCGGTGGTCTGCGCACCCAATGATCCCGATGATGCACGTCTCCTCAGTCAAGTCGCCGGCGATCAGGTCGACGAGGTGTTCATTGGCAGCTGCATGACCAACATTGGCCACTTCCGAGCCACTGGCAAGTTGCTCGACCAGCACACGGGAGGTGTGGCGGCGCGTATGTGGATTTGTCCGCCGACCCGCATGGACGAACACCAACTCATGGAGGAAGGCTACTACGCGATC
>CAYVQI010000160.1:0-2503 GCA_964454155.1 uncultured Alteromonadaceae bacterium
TTTATTACGACGGTGGTCATGCTGGAGGGGACTTTGCTGGGTATCCAGAGCCCGATTGTCAAAGAGGCGCGTCTTGCCGAGGCCGCGCTCAATGATCCTACTAAGCTCGCACTGCTGGCGCAGAACTTATCAGCTGAGCAGTCGTCTCTGGTACTGATTGGTTTGGTTGCGACCGCTAATGTCGCGCTGGGCGTCTGGCGGCCGCAGTTCCGGTCTCGGGCTAAAGCATCGTCCTGAACATCAGCGCGAGGCGTTTCCCACGGCTCAAATTCTCGAGAAACTCCTGTGGTTGCGCGTCTAATGTGAGGAAGTTCGAAAAGCCCGCAAGCGCTTCAGGGTTCACGCCATCTAGATTTAAAAACCCCATTCGCCAGTCTGAGAATTCTCTGGTTTCCGTTTCGCCACTGAACAGTATGCGCACATCTTTGTGCCGGGGATCTTGTTTGATCACTTCAAAAATGTGGTTTACCGCTGTCTGTTTACCCTCGAGCAGTTGGTAAAAAGAGCCTTCTCGATAGAGGAGTAAACCCGTCACGTCGTGCTCGGTATTGGCGGTACGTGCGACGCCCAGCAGCGCAACGAGGTCTTCCTGAGTGAAGTGCTCGGTTTCTGTGCTGACGTAGCACAGATGGAAGACCGCATTTTCAGGTGCTTCCGAGCCGCTATACTCTGTGTGGGAGTCTTCTTGGGCCATATTATTTGACATGGTGCCCCTGCTGGTGACGCGTTAGGTCGCCGCAACGCGGTGACTCCTTTCGCGCAGATTGCTTGCTACCGGACCAATAGTCAAATAAAATTGACATATATGTGGTAAAAAAGTTAGACACTTTGCTGCGGGAACTTGTTAAATAACGCGCAGAGGGCGTTAAAGACAGATGGGGGAAATACGATGAGTGAGTTAATCAACGATGACGCTGCGGTCAATCTAACGACCCAGCAAGCCTTGGAAGGCAGGGCGTTAGCACCTCGATTTTACTGCACTGACTATCCGGCGATGGAGCACATCGATGTCACGCCGGTTCGAGCAGAATGGGATCAGATGATGCGCGCTTTCGAACTCGATACAAATCGAGGCCACTTCAAGCAAAACTATGAGTACGATCCGGCGATTTTAGAAGCGGATCCAGCACTCAAAGAGGAATTTCTGGATTTTTTGGTATCGTCGATTACGGCTGAATACTCCGGTTGCGTGCTCTACCAAGAAATTGAAAAAAATGTGAGTAACCCCGATATTGCTAAATTGATGCGCTACATGGCGAGAGACGAGTCTCGCCATGCGGGTTTCATTAATAAAGCGTTAAACAAACTGGGTGTGGCGGTCGATTTGGGCGTGTTGAAGCGCGAGAAGGAGTACACCTTTTTCAAGCCAAAGTTTATTTACTACGCCACCTATTTGTCCGAAAAAATTGGTTACGCGCGTTATATCACCATCTTCCGGCATCTTGAGCGGCATCCAGAACAGCGCTTCCATCCGATCTTTAAATGGTTTCTGGAGTGGTGCAATGACGAGTTTTCTCACGGTGAGGCGTTCGCCCTCATTATGAGATCGGATCCAAAGTTATTGCGAGGCATGAACAAGCTTTGGATTCGTTTCTTTTTGGTCGCGGTGTACTCGACGATGTATGTCAGAGATCATGCTCGACCGAAGCTCTATGAGGCCTTTGGTATGGATGTCACAGAATTTGACTATCAAGTTTTTGACATCACGACCGAGATTTCACGACAGGTTTTCCCACTGACACTGAATACCGATGACCCGCGTTTCCGCGCTGGGCTCGAGCGAATGCGAGAATTGCAAATGGCTCGCGACGCGCTGGAAGAAAAACCTGGTATCGCGGCTAAGGCGAAGCGGCTGGGCTTGGGCGCCCTGTTTGGGCTGACCTTTGCCCGATTATATTTATTGCCGACTCAGCCCAATGTCATGCCCGAACAAGTTTGTATGCAACCCGCCTGGTGAGTTTGGCCGTCGGCACTTTGGTTAAATGAGCCTACTCGGTGAATGACGCTATTCTCGCTGCACGGTATCTGATTTTTGTGCCGAGAGGGTTATTAAGCGCGCAGACCAATGAGTCGCCATGGAGAGCAGTATGTCTGTTGTAACGGTAGAAGAGCGGTCGGGCGTCGCACTGGTCACCCTGAACCGTCCTGAGGCTAATAATGCGCTGAATCGAGCCCTTTCTGAGGCGATTACGGCCACCTTTACTGAGCTTGCCAGTTCGACGACGGTGCGCGCTATTGTCCTCACTGGGGCGGGCCGCAGTTTTTGCGCCGGCGTCGATTTAAAGGCTTTATCGGATGAGCCGGAAATGCTCTCAACAGGGATGGGGCTGGGCCCAGCCTCACCTATTGTTGTCGCATTAGAGCAGTGTCCTCAACCGATTATAGGCGCGATCAACGGCGCAGCGGTCACGGGTGGATTTGAATTGGCACTGGCGTGTGACTACTTGTTTGCGAGCACCGAGGCTCGTTTTGCCGATACGCATGCGCGGGTGGGTATTTTACC
>CAYVQI010000161.1:0-2497 GCA_964454155.1 uncultured Alteromonadaceae bacterium
CCCACGTTATTGATATCCGGTACTTTTGAGCAGCCCACGCCGTGGTCCACCCAGCGCACGACGTAGCCCAGCATGCCTTGAACGTTGTTATCCAACTCGCGCTGAACCTCCTCGCGCGACAAGGTGCTGAAATCCCCCAGGGGAATGGTCAACAGGTCGTCGACGCTTCGCCTTTGTGTGCCTTCAAGACTTGCCTGAACGTTACTGACGGACACGTCGTGATAATGCGTCGCGTGCAGTGTGGCGGCGGTGGGTGAGGGGACCCAAGCGCAATTGGCGCCGGCTTTGGGATGACCCCGCTTGGTGTCGATCATGGCTTGCATAAGATCCGGCATGGCCCACATGCCTTTACCGATTTGTGCTTTGCCGCGCAGACCGCAGGCCAGACCCGTGTCCACGTTCCAGTCTTCGTAGGCATTGATCCAGAGCTCACCTTTCATCGCGGTTTTGGCGACCATGGGGCCTGCTTCCATGCTGGTGTGAATCTCATCGCCCGTGCGATCGAGAAAGCCGGTGTTAATGAACACCACACGCTCGGAGGCACGACGGATGCACTCTGCAAGGTTTACCGTGGTGCGGCGCTCCTCGTCCATAATACCGACCTTAATGGTGTTGCGTGCAAGGCCAAACGCATCTTCGATGGCGCTGAACAGATCAACCGTCATGCTGACCTCGTCGGGGCCGTGCATTTTGGGTTTGACAATGTACATGGAGCCCGCCCGAGAATTGCCACCCTTAGCGGCGCCTCTGAGGTCATGAAGTGAACACGCCGTCGTAAAGAGCGCATCCATAATGCCCTCAAAAATCTCGTGGCCTTCGCTGTCCAAAATAGCGGGATTGGTCATGAGGTGGCCGACGTTGCGCACGAACATGAGGCTGCGACCGGGTAGGCTTAAAGATTCACCGCTGGGCGTTGTGAACGCTCGGTCCGCGTTGAGACGCCGCGTTTGAGTCTGACCGCCTTTACTGAACTGCTCGCTCAGGTCACCACGCATCAACCCCAGCCAGTTACGGTAGACGATCGTCTTGTCCTCTGCGTCAACCGCGGCGACGGAGTCCTCGCAGTCCTGAATGGTGGTCAGCGCCGACTCGAGGCAAATGTCTTTAACACCTGCGGCATCGGTGCCCCCGACCGCGTGGTCCCGGTCGATCTGAATCTCGGCGTGCAGACCGTTGTGTTTGAGCAGTACGCCAGTGGGGTCGTCGGGGTCGCCCGTGTAGCCCACAAACTGATCGGGTGCGGCGAGCAAGCTTAAGCTGCCGTCGACCTGGTTAATCAGTAACTGTCCGTCCACCACGGTGTAGTGGGCTGCATTTTTGTGGGAGCCTTGATTGAGTGGGAAGTGTGAGTCAAGAAAGCCGCGTGCCCACCCGATGACCTGATTGCCACGAGTCGGATTGTAGCCACCCGCCCGTGTGGCACCGTTCTCTTCTGAAATGACGTCGGTGCCATAGAGCGCGTCGTAGAGCGAACCCCAGCGCGCGTTGGCCGCGTTGAGCGCGTACCGCGCATTCATGACCGGAACCACCAGCTGGGGCCCCGCAACCTGTGCGATCTCAGGATCCACGTTCTGTGTGGCCACTTGGAAAGGGGCGGGCTCTGGAAGTAAGTAGCCAATATCGGTGAGCATGGTCTTGTAGGCGGCACGGTCGTAATCAATGCCGGGGTTGGCCTTATGCCAGGCACTGATACTGGCTTGCATGTCATCGCGAATCGCGAGCAGCTCTCGGTTGCACGGCGTAAATCTGGCCAAAATGTCTGCGAGCGAACGCCAAAAGGTGGCGGCTTCAAGCCCGGTACCCGGAAGAATTTCTTTTTCCAATAGGGCGTGAATCTCAGGATCGACCTGGAGACCTGCGCATTCGATTCGTATTGACATGGTGTGCTCTCACTCTCGGTTATTTGCCCATTGTCCTTTGGTTCTTACGATGAGCGGAAGCGAACTGATTAATGACCGTCATTAAAAATAATGATGGTGGTGCAGAAGATGATTTATCTAAGTGATAGTGACGAGCTGTCGGCTGGAAAGTCCAGCCATGACACGCAGGATATCTTCGAACAAAGGCACGTGAACGTCGGCATCTATGGATCCGGTGGTGATGAAGTTTGGAAAGGTGTGGATGCGGATCAGTTTTAAGTCGCCTGCTTTGGTCAGCAGTGTGTCGAGTGCGAGCACTGCAAATGCGCCGTTGGTGCATTCAGCCTCGACCTCATTCAAGAGGGGGCGTACCTGGGTCGCTAAGGCGTGTGATGCTTCCTCTATAGGGTGGGCCTGTGGCGTTTGGCTGCCGGGCAGCAGTCTTATGCTCGAGCCCGTCTCGCGGTAGCTCTGGTTATCGGTTTGTGACGCGAAGTTTGCATCGTTTGGTGAATAAGGACTTCCGTGAACAAAGGCCACACTCTCCTGAAACCGGTAAAGCACTTCCCCAATGACCGCCAGATAGATTCGGGTGGTGAACTTATGCTGGTCAATGAGCACCAGTTGATCCTCTGCGC
>CAYVQI010000162.1:0-2464 GCA_964454155.1 uncultured Alteromonadaceae bacterium
GACGGTGACACAAGTACGAATGAGGCGGTGACGCTCAGCGCGCCCGGGCAATCCGACTTTGTTGTCTCGCCGACGGCGCCTGAGGAGGCACTCGCCTTTCAAGCCGCGCTCAACGCACTGGCCATTGCTCTGGCTCAAGACATTATTCGCGACGGTGAGGGTGCGACCAAATTCGTTGAAATCGAGGTCTTGGACGCGCGATCGGTCGATGAGGCCGATCGTGTTGCGCGGACCATTGCGCATTCACCACTGGTCAAGACAGCACTGTTTGCCTCTGATCCTAACTGGGGACGAATTTTAGCTGCCGTGGGGCGTGCGGGTGTTGAGGACCTTGACGTTGATACGGTGTCGTTGTCGCTCAACGGTGTGCTGATTGCTGAAAAGGGCGCTCGCGCGCAGAACTACACAGAGCGGGCGGGTGTGGCGGCCATGGCGCCTGAGGATCTACTGATCTCAGTCAATCTTGCACGAGGTAACCAGGCGGCGACCATTTGGACCACTGATTTCTCTTACGACTACGTCAAGATTAATGCCGAGTACCGTACCTAATGAGCCAGGTTATTCACGTGGCAGTAGGGGTGCTGATTGATGATAAGCATTGCGTATTGTTGGCCAGACGTCTCAAAGGAACGCATCTTGAGGGTTTTTGGGAGTTTCCTGGCGGAAAAGTGGAGGCTGAGGAAACCGTGAAGACGGCACTGGGCAGGGAGCTTCGCGAAGAGCTGGGCATTACAGTGGATAAAACGTCGCCACTGCTAACGGTCAGTCACGACTACGGTGAAAAGCAAGTCTTGTTAGATGTGCACCGTGTCGAGGCTTGGTCCGGTGAACCTTTTGGTGCGGAGGGTCAGCCGATTGCTTGGGTGGATGCGCCGTCACTGGGCGACTTCCAAGTCCCTGACGCTAACGCCGAGATCATGACTCGTGTGGCTGAACTGCTTAACGCTAGCTAGCGCTTGCCTTTGCCAGCAGTTCACAATGTAAGGCCTCTACCTTTTCGTGCAGTACCGCCAAGCTCGCAGTATTAGCGATCGAGGTGTCGCCGCGAGACAGTCGTGTTTCTCGATCAAGCTGCGCGGCCATAATTTGCTTGACGAGCTGTTCGCTATTGTCGTCACGAGACATTGTTCGTGTGAGCTGAACCGCCTCAGGGACATCAACGACCACGACGAAGTCTGCAAAGGTGCTCTGGCCCGATTCGAGCAGTAATGGCGATGAGAGCACAACGTACGCTGAGGTGGCCTCGCTCAACTGACGTGCGATTTCGTCACGAATACGAGGGTGGGTAATACCCTCGAGTATTTTTCGCTCGCTCGGGTTATCAAAGACAATTTCCCGCAACGCTGCGCGATCGAGACCGCCAGTGGGCAGAAGAATAGTGCGACCAAAGTGCTGCGCAATGGCCGCCAGACCCGTCGTACCGGGTTCCACGACCACTCGTGCAACTTTGTCGGCGTCGACCACCGTAATACCTAGGGTTTCTAAGTGGTCGGTGACCGCAGACTTTCCGCTGCCAATGCCGCCTGTAATACCGACAACAAACACGTCAGATACCCCCCGTTATCCAGCCGAGAAGGGCGTTGGGGTAAAGTAAGTGAATGAGTCCAGCGCCGGCCAAAAAGGGCCCAAACGGCATGGGTGTCTCGCGGGTCTGCTGACCGGTCAAAATCAGTGTGAGCCCCAGGGTTGCACCGACGAGCGATGACAAAAGCACAATCGTGGGTAAGGCCGCCAGGCCAAACCAGGCACCGAGTGCGGCCAGCAGCTTAAAGTCGCCGTAGCCCATGCCTTCCTTGCCCGTAACGATTTTAAAAAGCCAGTAAACACTCCAGAGACTCAAGTAACCAAAAACGGCACCAAGAAGTGCACTCTCAAGCGACGTAAAGGTACCGGTCATGTTGATTAACAAGCCAACCCAGAGGAGTGGCAGTGTGAGACTGTCCGGCAGCAGCTGGTGATCAAGGTCAATTGCAGTCAGTACAATTAACACGGCGGTGAGTAGTAGCGCTCCAGCCAATGCCGTACTGACGCCAAACGACAAACCGCAAACCACCCAAACAAGGGCCGTGACCATCTCCACGAGCGGGTAACGTAGTGAAATAGGGGCCTCGCAGCTCGCACAACGACCGCGCAGGAGAGCATAGCTCACGACTGGAATGTTCTGCCACGCCTTGATGTTGGTATTGCAGTGCGGGCACTGCGAACCGGGGTAGGCCAGTGACAAAGGCTCCTTATCTGGAGCCGGCTCCTCGCGGTAATCGGCGAAGTCTTGCGCCCACTGTGCCTCCATTATTTTCGGCAGTCGGTGAATCACCACGTTCAGAAAACTCCCTACCACAAGGCCGAGAGTTGCGAGCATGAAAGAGAGCCCCGGTTGGGCGCGAATGAGTTCTTCGAGTGGGTCCATAGGATGAGTTTACATGACTGAGCCGAGCATGAAGATGGGTAAATACATCGCAATCAT
>CAYVQI010000163.1:0-2382 GCA_964454155.1 uncultured Alteromonadaceae bacterium
CGCGTGCCGAATACCCAGTGTCGCGAGACTGGCCTGCGCTGCCGCAAGAATTTCATTTCCTGTACGACCGGTCACAAATTCGGCGGTCAGCGCATCTTGCCAGCGGTTGCCTGTCCGCAGGGCCTCCCCCAACCCTAGAGGCGGCTCTGACTCTCCGAGCTTAAGCACGTAACCCATCTCTTGGGTATCGGTGCACAGTCCGAGATAACAGAGCCCCACATCGGTGTGGAGTACATCGCCGCGCCGGATAATGCCGTCCTCGGAGCCATCGCCCAGAAACGGCGCGTTCAGGCCAAAATCAGCACCTTGCCACTGACGATTGACGTCTGGGTGAAACCACGGCTCAAGGCCCTGCTCTTCAAAGCGGGTTCGGATAAACCACGCAACATCGCCCACTGTCGTGACACCCGGGGTGATGACTTCACTACTAAACGCTTTGGCAATCGTTTCGCGGGCAATGGCAACGCCGCGTTGCCACACCTCAACTTCTGCTGGGGTCCGTGTCTCCATCCAGCGCACCGTGAGCGCCTCGGCAGAGGCAATGCGCGCTCTAAACGTGGGCTCCAGTGCGCCAGCAAGCTTTTCATAGAGACTGTGACTCAAGCCATCGGCAACGGGCCATAGATCACTTGAGTTCACTGCGATGGTCTTTGGATCCCTCTCCGCAATGACCTCCGCCAGTCGTCGCCACTGTGCATCAAGATCACCGCCCTCCCACGCAGCTTTATACATCGAACCCAAGGGATAGCGACTCACCGTTAACTTTTCTACGCCCGCATCGCCGCGATCAAAAAACACCAGCATAGTGGTTCGTCTTGCGGTAAAGCGTGGCTTGGGTACCAGTGATAGGAAAACGGGGTCATCGTTATATTCACGAGCAATAACCACCCACATATCGATCTGAGTTTCCCGCATAAGTTGCGGAAGCAATGTGTCGAGACGTTCGGTCAGCAACGCATTTTGAACGGCTGGGCGGTCCTCATAGGGCGCAACAGCGAGGTCAGCCGCGGCCGATTGAGCATAAGACAGCGCCATAAGCAGGGCTACGGTGCGAAAAATTGCATGCCTCATCGTCATTTCCTTTGTGTCACGGAGCGCCTCGTTGTCAGGCGCGCTCAATGAACTGTTGCCAGACCTTTATCGGCTCCCAAATTTTATGCATGTCAGTGCGCGCGCGTGCTTTATCCCAACCCAGTTGCTCTACGCGGTATTTGTAAAAAAAAGCGGACACTCTCATGTTTGCGGCACAATGGACCCAAATACGCTCGTCGTCACAGCGTTCAAACAAGGCAACAAAGCGATCAAAATCGCCTCGCTTGGGGTCTGTAAACACAACCGGATGGTGGAAATATCGAATTCCAAGATCCGTGAGCACTTCGTCTTCGTTACCTAACGCATTTTCGTGGTTCTTAGGCGCCAGATTAATAACAGTCGTATAGCCCTTGGCTTGGATAAGACGAAACTGCTCTTGTGTAGGCTGGCCCGATGTTGCGGTCCGCTCATCGAGCTGAAGGTAATTAAAGATGTCCTCAAGCTTATCCGCAGGACCGGCAAGCCCCAAACGCTGGCGAACTCGCGTTCCAAGGTAGCCCAGTGTCGTGCTGAACGTATTCGTCATTGATCTCCCCTGAGCGATCAACCAAGACTCAGCGATCTGTCACCCTCAGGCATTGAGCGCTACAAAGTAACGGGTAGCGGCTTATTAATCGGTTGCGTTAAGGTTTTAGGGTCGACAGCAAATCCGATGATGGCACTGTAACCCTCGCTTTTCTCTCGATGAACCACACCCTTTCGACCCACTAACTTGGTTCCGGAGCTGCACGTTCGGGACTCGCCGCTGTCGACGTCGAATACTGTCAACTCGCCACCAGTAATGAAGGTCAGCGAATCAAAGTCATGCCAGTGAAACTCATTTTCCTCAGCCGGAAAATCAAATTTCATGGCGACATACCCCGCCGCCTCACACTGCGTGTAAGCGTCCGCCTCGTCTATGAAAGTTCCAATTCGCTCATCCATGATTCGCCTCTATCGTCACGTTATTGATGCTTGAGTGTGGCACAAGTGTGGCGCATCACTCCACACAAAAACGCAAGCGGACAGGTTGGTGGTTTAGCAACTGGTGCAGTGGTCTTTAACTAAGAGGCTGACCTGAGCCGGTAGCATTGAACGAGAACGCCGAGCACGTAGAGACCCAAAAAGCTAAGATGGAACCCCTGCAGTAGAGGCGACTCAAAGGAATCAATGAACGGGTCACCCACCGGCAAACGCCGCAAAAAATCCGTAATAGCAGGGAACATGTGGAACAAAATGGTCGCGCTGTAGGCGATGGCTTGGAAATACGGCGACGCCTTTCCAAATATTCTAAAGCGCTCAAGGATAAAT
>CAYVQI010000164.1:0-2370 GCA_964454155.1 uncultured Alteromonadaceae bacterium
GAAGAAATGCCGATGGGGCACATCACCCAAACAGATCGGACGCTCAGCTTGGTACCCTCGGCACGCGTATTAGAAACGATCAGGTCACGATTTAAGCTACTGCCAATTGTGGGTGCGAACACCGATGGCCCAGCCCGTCGCTATAAAGTGGAGGGCACCCAAACAGAAGTCGGTGTCATATCACCAATCACCGATAATTTCTGCGACTCGTGCAACCGCTTAAGAATCACGCCTGATGGCCGCTTGATCTTATGCCTAGGCCATGAAAATTCGCTCGATTTACGTCAAATGCTGAGAAGCGATATGGATTCCGCCAGTTTGAAACGTGCAATTGTGGCCGCTCTTGCGTATAAACCCGAGCGTCATGTGTTCGACCAACCGGACGAACCACAGGTCGTGAGACTAATGAACGTCACAGGCGGATAACGTCAAACTAGGAATATTTGTATGTCCAATTCCTTTGAGAAACTCAATAGCGTCGACAACATCGTCGAGGCGCTGGCGACTGCCGGCTATATTTGCAACGAACAAATCGCGACGGTGGTTTACTTAGCAGCAGCACTGGGGAAGCCCGTCTTGGTGGAGGGTCCACCGGGGGTGGGTAAAACGGAGCTCGCCAAAAGTTGCGCTGAAGTGACCGGCGCCCCACTCGTGCGCTTGCAGTGCTACGAGGGCCTTGATGAATCTAAGGCGATCTATGAGTGGAAGTACGGTAAACAGCTTCTCTACACGCAGCTACTGAAAACACAACTCGCTGAGGTCATGGACGGGGCACAGGGCCTTCGCGAATCCGTGGAGCGGCTACACAGCTTCGATGACGTGTTCTTTTCGAAAGAGTTCCTCGAGCCAAGACCGCTATTACAAGCGATCGACTCGGAGCAAAGTGTCGTACTGCTGGTCGATGAAATTGACAAAGCCGACTTTGAGTTTGAGTCACTTCTCCTCGAGGTCTTATCCGACTTCCAGGTCTCCATCCCCGAGCTGGGAACACTCAAAGGTCGATCAAGGCCCTTAGTATTTTTGACGAGTAACGACACTCGGGACTTGTCGGACGCGCTTAAAAGGCGCTGTTTGCACTTGCACATCGACTTCCCCACGACACAACTCGAAGGTCGTATCGTGAGAGCACGTGTCCCTCAAATTACGCAGGCCATGACCGACCATCTCGTGGAATTTGTCAGCAGGGTGCGCGAAATGGACCTCAAGAAGCTCCCTTCAGTGTCTGAAACGATTGACTGGGCAAAAAGTCTGGTGCTGTTGCACGCGGACTCTCTCGATGAAGACCTGGTTCGCAGCTCGTTAAACGCCCTCTTAAAGTACGAAGATGACCTTACCAGTGTGGTCAATAATCTTGCAGGACTTTTGAGTCAGGAACAAAAGGTCACCGACGCCTAATCGTCTTATGAACCCAGTCGAGCGCGCACATCAAGATGCACCTACGGACCGATTGCTGGCGTTTATCGAGTTCCTTCGAGGTCGCGATATTCTTATCTCGCCAGCGGATTCATTGGTGGCTATGGAAGTTGCTGGACTCGTGGGTTACAGCGACCGCACGCTTTTAAAAAGCGGTCTTGGCAGCGCACTGGCTAAATCAAAGTTTGAAGTCACTGTGTTTAACGAGGCATTCGAGCAATATTTTGGGGCACCCAAGGCCAACACGGATTCAGACAGCAGTACAGCAAACCAAACCTCTCAAGAGGACACCAACAAACTCTCCCCGCAGGAATTAGGTGAGCAGCTCTCTCACGCTATTCAGGCCCAGCCCGAACTCGCTGCCAACCTGTCAAGCGAGCTGGTTGATGCACTGAAAAGTGGTGATGAAGCGGCCATCGCAATTGCCGTGGAAACAGCAGCACAGCAAGTCGATGTCTCTGCGATTAAATTACTCACCCAACGTGGTCAATACATTCGAAAAATGCTGGATGCTCTGGGTGAACAAGCATTGCGTGATGCCGCGGTGGAGCTCGAGTCTACCGAGCCTGCAGCCTTTGAAGCTGTGCAAGCGTTACGTGAACAACTGCGAAACAAAGTACGCGATCGGGTCGATCGTGCCTACATGGTCCACGCCAGTGGCGATGCGGAAGATATGCTCGACGACGCACTGAGCAATATGTCATTGGGCAACGTTGATCAACACCATCGCGCTCGACTGAAGCGACTTTTGGAGCGCATGACGCGCAAATTGGCGGCTCGCCACGGACGAATTCGCAAGCGGGTAAAACGGGGTCAGCTGGCTATTGCTCCGACACTGCGCAAAGCCATGGCAACCGACGGTGTACCGTTTCAGCCACGATGGCGGAAAAGTATCCGGCGTAAGCCTCAGATCCTCATATTGTGCGATGTCAGCGGGTCGGTTGCAGCGTATGCAAA
>CAYVQI010000165.1:0-2368 GCA_964454155.1 uncultured Alteromonadaceae bacterium
TGTTCCTCACCCCTCGCCAGCGGCAACGGTATGGGGCCGAGCAGGTTGACAAGGCGCTGTTCTGAAGACACTGAGGTACTGCCGTCAATTGGAAGCCGAATCCCGTCAGAGTCGATCCTAAAGAGTTTTTCCTCTTGGGCAAGACGCTCGCGAATACCGGGCTTTAAGTATGTAAACATCGATCGTTCCGTAATTAGCTAATGACGTGAAGGTCGTTGGTCGCTACACGACCAAAGGTTGCTGCTGAGTGATACAGTGTATCCCTCCTCCCATGGCAAATAACACCCGTGCATCCAAATTAGTGACATGACGGTCAGGGTACAAATCTTTCAAAATTTCGAGCGCGTGCTCGTCGGTACGGTCACGAAAGGCGGGTAGTAGGACAAAACCATTCCCCACGTAGTGATTGACGTAGCTGTAGTCCACCCAGTCGACGTTATCGCGCGCTACCCGAGGGGCTGGCAGTGCGCGCACTTTGAAACCTGCTTGTTCCAGTGCTTGGCAATGCCGTGGCCAAAGCGTGCTGTCGGGGTGGCTGGTGTCAAACTGGCGATGCAACAGCACCGAACCATCCGGTACAAACGTGGCGACAATATCGACGTGGCCGCGAGTGCCATGGTTTTGGTAGTCACGCCAGAGACCTCGCTCGAACCACACGGCTCGCTCGGTACCCAGCTGACCATGAACTTCTTGTTCGACCGATGTCTTACTCGCTGTGGGGTTGCGTCCGGGATCGAGTTGCACTGTCTCAGTCAGCAGCACGTCACCTCCACCATTAACAGCAATACCACCGCCTTCATTGACTAAAGTCGATGGCCGTCGCTCCGCTCCTGTCATTCTTAGGATCTCTGACGCAATTTTGGCATCGCGGCTCCAGTCGAAGGCGGTGTGATCCCCCCAGCCGTTAAACACCCAATCAACGCCACCTAGTCTGCCGTTATTGACGACGAAGGTGGGGCCGGAATCTCGCAGCCAGGCATCGTCAATCTCAAGCGCGTGGATTGTGACGGCACTTGCAATTTTCTTTCGAGCAATGCTCAGCTGATCTGGGTGACAGAGCATGTGGACGGGCTCGTGCTCGGAGATGGTGTTAGCAACAGCTGCCCATGCGTCGAATACGTCGTCATCGCTCACCCCCGCAGTCTCATAAGCGCCGGTAGGGAAGCCCATCCAAGTCGCTTCATGAGGCGCCCACTCTGGCGGCATACTCCAGTGACTCATGGCGTTAAGCGCCAGACAGGCCGGGTATGGGGCCTGTTGCGCCGCGTCCGTCAGACGTACGCGGATTGATGACGGGTTCGGTGAGTTGCCCGTAGGTGTCGGGGCGACGCGTCGCAAAAAATGGGAAGAGCTGAAGCCAATCTTGTCGCTGGCTGAGATCAATTTCACTCACCAGGGCTGCTTCTTCGTCCTCGGGTGCTTCGACCAAGATTCGGCCGAAAGGATCAGCTATAAAGCTGCCGCCGTAGAAGCGAATGAGGCCTTCAATACCGGTACGATTTGGCACGGCGATAAATAATCCATTTGCGATCGCATGACCCACGATCACAGACTGCCAGAGACTTCGGGTGTTGAAGTCTGGGTGATCAGGCTCAGAGCCGATTGCCGTGGGGTAGCAAAGGAGATCTGCCCCTCCGAGACCATAGCTGCGCGCAACTTCGGGAAACCACTCGTCCCAACAGGTTGGCAAACCCAGCTGCACATCAGCGTTGTCGGTCACAACACTGTGGACTGGGTAAGGGGTCTCGTTAGGACCTTGCGCAAAATAGCAGTCTTCAAAGTAGCCTTCAGTCACTGGAATATGCAGCTTGCGTGTGCGGGCAACAATCTTGCCAGTGGGCCCCACAAGAACTGCGGTGTTGTAACCCAAACCGTCGTCCCGGTCCGCTTGCTCGTACAGCGAGACCTGCACGAAGACGTCGTTAGCGCGAGCGGCTTCCTGTGCAAATGTGACGGTAGGACCGTCTTCGAGGCGCTCTGGTTGACGGTCTTTGTTAGCCTGCGGGCGTTTGTCAGCCGGATAACGATTTAAGGTCAGCTCGGGTAGGAACACAAGCTCGGCGCCCGCGTGTGCGCAGGTGGCAACACCTTCGTGAAGTCTTGCGACATGGGCCTTTGGATCGCTGTTCCATCTCATCTGGAAAAGCCCCACCCGCAACGGCTTTACGTGTCGCTCTGACGCGCTACACAAGCTGGGTTGAAGCGGGGAAGTAATAAGCTTGATCATGAGACTCTCAGAAGACTGGTGTTGTCGTTAGTGTGCTCAATATACCAGAGCGGAGGCGGGACATTGACACCTCTTTTTGGGTACTTAACAGTCATTGAGCAGCGCTTGAGCGCTCAGAACGTGCTGTCTAGGGGCCGCGTA
>CAYVQI010000166.1:0-2241 GCA_964454155.1 uncultured Alteromonadaceae bacterium
GAAGATCTTTGTCGATACAGCGGTGAACTACGCTGAAAAAGTGCGGGCTGTCGGTGGAAAGCCATTCCTCTACATGACCCACGCTTACGTATCGCCTCATCGACGAGCCAAACCGGGAATGATCAATCGTATTAGCGACACCTATAGCCACGCAGGAAGGGAAGCCAAGGCGGAGGTAATACCTGTGGGCTTGGCATTCGAACGATCCTATGAAAAGCGCCCTAATTTTTCTCTTCACATGGAGTTTGACGGTACACACCCAAACCTTCACGGGACGTTTCTCGGCGCCTATGTCACGTTTTTTACACTGTACGGTGACACGGTGGGTACGCTGGACTACGATTATTTTGGAAGAGTCAGCGCAGAAGAGGTCGCATACCTGCAACGGATTGCGAGGGAAACGGTTGCTGATTTTCGCACTAGGGATATGTGATTCGATTTTGTTAGCATGACGCTGACATGTGCACGTTTGGGAATACGCTATGCTGAATTCGTTAAGACAGTGGTACGAGCAAAATCGGATCAAGCCCATACAAGCTGGGCTCGCGATTTCTCGGCTGCTGCGCGACCCCGATGACACGAGTCAGGTATTCAAGGTCCTCGAAGCACTTCGGGGCGACTCTTTGAGCAGCGCACTTCGTCGCATGAGTAGTGATGAGCGCGGCCAAATATTGCTAGAGGAGCAGCCTAATATTGTCAAAGCCTTGAATGACCGAGAGGCGCTGGAGGCGCTCCCCGAAGGCAGTATCGGGAGGGCCTACTATGACTTTGTTCATGCTGAGGGTCTCTCTGCTGACGGTCTGATCGCGTCCAGCCACGAGGCGCCTCGTTTCGAAAAAATGGCAGAGAAGCCGCGCTGGTTAGGAGACCGCTTGAGGGATATTCATGACTTGCAGCATGTGATGACGGGTTACGGACGAGACACCTTAGGTGAGTTGTGTTTGTTGTCATTTATGACCACACAGGTGCCATCTCGCGGCATTGATTTCATCATCTTCATGGGCCGTACAAAAGGTCAAAAGGAGCAGCCCGGGCTGAACTTGAAAGAGCTAGTCGGCGAGGGTCGACAAATCGGTGAGGCGGCTGACTGGATGCTGTTGACGTGCTGGGAAGATCGTCTGCACGAGCCGCTCGAGAGCGTGCGAGCGGAGTTGGGTTTCAAGCCGCCTGTTAAATACCGCGAGGCACTGAGGTCGCTTGAGGGCGATCAAATGATTAGTCGATCGGTGGCCGCCTAAATATTGTCGGTATGTGAGTCACACAGAGGCGCGGTAGCGCGAGAGCATCAAGCCACGCTAACCTTTGGATGTAGAGTAAGATAAAGGGCGTTAACCGTTTTTGGCGCCAGCGAGGAGAATAAAAAATGAATACTGCAGTTCCAGCACGAGCAAAATTTCACCACATGAAAGACGGAACGGCCGACGACTGGATGATCATCGGCGCGGAAGTTCAAGAATCAGCAAAGACGCTGTATCAACGCATTATTGATCATCTTTTACTTTTAGAGGGTGATTGCGGCGGTTTCCCGGTTGATCGTTTGACGCACTGTCTCCAGACCGCCACGCTGGCGCACAAGGACGGAAAAGACGAAGAGTACGTTGTTTGTGCGCTGCTCCACGACATTGGCGATACCTTGGGTCCGGCGAATCATGCAGACATTGCGGCAGTGTTATTGGAGCCTTACGTCAGTGAGGAAAATCACTGGATGGTGAAGCATCATGCGGTATTTCAGGGATATTACTTCTTTGAGTACCTCGGTCTTGATAAGAACATGCGGGAGCAATACAAGGATCACGCGCTGTATGAGCGGACGATCGAGTTTATCGAGCAGTATGATGCACCGGCGTTTGATCCCGACGCTGAAACCTACGCATTGTCATTTTTTGAGCCCATGATTCAGCGGGTGTTCGCTAAGCCAAAGCAGTCCCTTTACAAGTCTGAGTCATCGACAACCTTCCAAGAGTGAGTAATGGCTGACGAGCAGACCGAGTCTGTTTGGCCGTATCGCCCAGTGTCTCTTGTTTGGCAGCGTCGCTTGCGTCTTTGGCATCGGCGTTTAGCGCTTATTACGGCGGTTCAGCTGTTGTTGTGGACAATAAGCGGCGCCTACTTCGCGTTCGTCGACATCAGCATGGTGCGCGGCGAGCCTCATCGACTGCCGCCGCGGACTCAAGCCATCGACTTAGCCGCGTTTGACTTCCCGATTACTGCGACCAGTCAACTCATTATTAAGCCGCGACT
>CAYVQI010000167.1:0-2189 GCA_964454155.1 uncultured Alteromonadaceae bacterium
GACATCGGCAAACATTTGTAGCTCTTCAAGGGGCAGAGATTGGCGTTCCTCAAGATCCGCTTGGTGAGGATTATCGTGGGGCCCCTCGGCTGTTTCTTGCGCGCTAACGGGCTGGCACACCAGTGCAGTGAAAAAAAGTCCAAGTCGAAACGGGCGGAGGAACGCGTCCATGGTGGAATCCTACAAACAGTCGAAGGTGAATATTAACTGATTATCGTTGAGGCGCTGAGCGTTGAATCCAATCGGCGGGATCTATCGGTTTCCCCTTTTGTCTCATTTCAAAGTAGAGCCCGGTCCGTTCGCTGCCACCGCTTGCTCCGACTTTGGCAATGATGTCGCCCTGACGCACAAACTCTCCCTCGCCGCGAAGCAGGCTATGATTTTGTGCATAGAGAGAAAGCCACCCTTCTCCATGGTCTATGACAATAATGAGACCTTGGCCGCGTAACCAATCCGAAAAAATAATGTGCCCATCAAAAATAGCGCTGACAGGCTCACCTTGTGGTGCAGGAATGAGCCAACCTTGCCAGCGAATATCGGTGTTGCGTTTGGCACCAAATCGATTGCTTGGTTTGCCATTGACCGGCATGGCCAGTGAGTTGGTTGCTTCGGAGAAGGGGGTCCGTTTTATGTGCGCGCTTGGTGCTGCTAACGCCAGTTTCGCGAGCAGCGTATCTAAGTTTCTTTTATTTTCTGCAAGCACGGCTAAGCGCTGTTGGTCATTTTCCAATTGGTCGTTGAGTCGCGCGATCGTCTCTCCACGCTGAGCCTGCTGCGTCGTCAGTTGCTCGAGTAAACCGGCGATGGCGGTCGTTTGTTGAGTGGCTTCGCGCTCCGCTGCTTGTAAGGCGGACGCATTGTTTTCTAGAATCTTCAGCCCCGCTTCATAGCGCGTGACGGTATCTTTTTGTGCGGTTAGCACCAGTTGGTAATAGGCAAGATGACGGGCGATATCGTCAGGGTGTTCATCGCCCAGCCATACTCGCAATCCGCCCCCTTGATGCAACAACCACAGTTGCTGAATACCCATTGCCATTGCTTGCTCTAACTCAGCCTGTTGAGTTTGCAGTTCGGTACCCTCTCGTTGTAGCGCCGCTATCTGCTGTGAGAGCGCTGATCGCTTGACCGTAAGGTTTGATAATTGCGTATCGGTTTGACTAATGAGCCGTTCAGTGTCGCGCAGAGACACCTGCAAGGCGTCTCGCGCCGCTGATTGCTCCGTTAGGCGTATTTGCGTTGCAACGATATCGGCTTCTAATACGGTAATTTGCTCCTGCGTGTCTCTTTGTTTTGAGGCAGTCTCGGCTGTATCAGCTGACGCAAGAAGCGGCGCGGCGAGATACCACAGGCCTAGGAGCAATCTGTATCGGAGCCGCCCGGTGATGAGCTGATAGCCGGGCGCGCGATGGCGGGCCATAGAGGGCGAACTCAGCGGGACAATAGATTGCGACCCGACATGGCGGAGGGAATCTTTAAGTCCATCATTGTCAGAATTGTGGGTGCAATATCGGCCAGAATGCCGCCGGCAGGATCCAAGCCCTGGAAACGCGTTCCCAAGTAAATGAGGGGTACGCGCTCAGTGGTATGTTGGGTGTGGGGTTGATCATTCACATAGTCTTTCATTTGCTCACAGTTACCATGGTCAGCAGTGATCAGGCCCTGGCCGCTGTGCGCTCGAAGCGCCAACACTACTCTGCCAATACACTCGTCTAAGGCTTCAACTGCTGCCACAGCGGCATCGAATTGACCTGTGTGTCCGACCATATCGCCATTAGCAAAATTGACGACGATAAAATCGTACTCTCCCGCACCAATGGCGCGCACTAATGCGTCGGTCACCTCAGGCGCACTCATTTCGGGCTGCAGATCGTAGGTCGCTACGTCGGGAGATGGTATCAATGTCCGTGTCTCGCCAGTGAATGTCGCTTCACGACCCCCGCTGAAGAAAAAGGTGACGTGGGCATACTTTTCAGTCTCGGCAATTCTCAGCTGTGTTAGCCCTTTTTCCGCCAGTATCTCACCCAGGCTGTTATCGAGGCGGCTAGGGGGGAAGGCAACAGTGCAGCCCAGCGAAGCGGCGTATTCAGTGGTAGTGATGAGCGCTAATGCCGGTTTGGCAGGGCGATCGAAGCCCTGAAAATCGTCTTCTGTGAGGGCTTGGGTGAGCTGTTTGGCGCGGTCAGCGCGAA
>CAYVQI010000168.1:0-2139 GCA_964454155.1 uncultured Alteromonadaceae bacterium
GCGAGCAGACGGGCAACGTCTGCAGGAATCGGGCCGCTATCTTGTGACAGGTTCCACGACGTGGCCTTGAACCCTGTGCTGACGCCTGCATAGACGTTGATTTCCGACGTCAGGTCATAAGCGAGACGCACCGTATAAGTGGTATCGCTGTCGTCAGATTTGCCATCTTCTACAGAGTTTGGGTAATTGATGATGGGTGGCAAAAATTGCACCGAGCTGAGCGCCCCGAGTCCCAATGCGTCAAGTGGTAACGCCCCGAACAGGTTGTCGTTGACCACGTTAGCACTGGCATCTTTCTCCGACTGTGTGTGGTTCATACCGGCTGTCAGTGTTAGCGCATCAGTAAGGTCGTAATCAAACTGGACAAACAGCGACAGCGTCTCGTCATCTAAGGTGTATCGTTCAGACTGATTTCCGGTTCCCGTTGCGTAAATGGCGCCGGCGGGTAGACCCAGCGCTGCCTCGACACCGCCGAGTGCGCCTGGTGCACCCGCTGCGGCCAGCAGGATATCGACGTAAGAGCGGAAATCGGGGCCAAGGCCAAAGGTCTCGTCCTGCACGACTTCTTCGTTAAAGTAGAAAGCACCCGCTACCCACTGGAGTGGACCATCGCCGTTAGAGGCGAGCCGAATCTCTTGGGTAAAGGTTTCGATCTCTGTATTTCTGAAATCTCCAGCTTCCGGCAAAATCAGCCGGGCGCTCGTATAATCAACGTCGCCTGATTGAAATTGATCCAGCGTTCGGAACGCCGTAATCGAAGTGAGTGTGACATTGCTGAAATCGTAATCGATGTGCAGCGAGGTCCCTTGAGTCTCAATTTCATTTCTTGGGTCAAAGTCTAGATAGTTGCCATAGGCAAACGGATCGTTCGATACCAAGTCGCCGCCGAGCAGTCGCACGACACCGCCTGTCGGACCATCGACCAAGTTCGCGACACCACAGCAGACCTCGTCGATCTCTTCAGCGTCAGTGATCAAGCGTACTTCCATCCGATCGCTTGGGGCCCACAATAGCTGGCCGCGGAAGTTCCAACGGTCGAGTTCATTGGAGTCAGTGCCCAGCGTTAAATTATCAAAATAACCGTCGCGTTCATTCACACTACCGGAGAGGCTAAAGCCAAGATTGTCTGACAGTGGGCCTGAGACGTCTCCACGAACGATGCTTTGGCTGTAGTTGCCCACAGTGGCGCCAACAGAGCCGCTAAAGCCAGTCAGATCAGGTTTGGCGGTGGTCACGCTAATTACGCCGGCAGACGCGTTCTTACCGAACAATGTGCTTTGTGGTCCGCGTAGTACCTCGATTCGTTCCAGCTTTGGCAGGTCAGCGAGGGCGCTGCCGACGCGCGAACGGTAAACGCCATCAATGAACACGCCTACTGAGGGCTCGATCCCGGCGTTGTTGGCGCCGTTGCCAAAGCCGCGGATGATGAAGTTCGTCTGAGCACTACCTTGTAGCTGGGTTACCCGAAGACTCGGCACCAGCGTTTGCAGGTCTTTAATGTCCAGAACCTGTGCTTGCTCGATTGTCTCGGCGGTGACAACGGAAACCGCAATCGGTATCTCTTGCAAGGTTTGTTGACGCTTAGCCGCTGTCACGATGACTTCTTCGAGCATGCCGCTGCTTTGTGCCAGCGCGGGAAGTGCTGCGGGAAGCATGAGCGCTGCGGTCGCAACCGCTTGAGGTAGCACTTTGCGGAGAATGTTTACCGGTGATACTGCAGACATAAATCGTTACCTTAAAAGTTTGGTTTGGTGGTTATCGACGTCGTTTTTCGCGGCGTGAGTTTAAGCGCTGTGGCGCGGAGGACCAATGCAAAAGTTACCAAACAGGTACAGCAAAAAAGTGCTAGGTCTGCATGCCATACCTATTGATCGTCCATCACCCACGAAGCAGAAGCACTGTGCCTTTAGACAGCACTTAACTTCAGTAGCGCAGAGCAGTAGGAATGGGCTTGTCAGTTAGATGACAGAAGAGCGAAAAATAGAGTCGCTCGCAGTCCGCCCGTGACACGAGTCGGTCGGCGCTTAGATCGTCTGATCATGATGCTGATGTCGTCATGTCGTCATGTCGTCATGGCGTTTGTGGATTGGGGGTGTGATGCGCTAATGGAGAGCGATCAGAAGTGGTTTTTGGTAGATA
>CAYVQI010000169.1:0-2065 GCA_964454155.1 uncultured Alteromonadaceae bacterium
CGTATTCGAAGTTCTCGCCGTACAAGTGACCTAACAGCGCGTTTGAGCGATGCACATTTTTCGTGTTGATCGGTGCCATGATGAAGGGCGCAACCCAAGCACCAATCGCCTCGTCCTCATAGGCTTTGGCGTCAGAGGGTTGCGTTGGGCCTTGAAACCCATTGGCTAACGAGAATGGGTTCGCCAAAATGTTAATCAGTCCTGGGTTGGTTTTGAGCGCGGCCATAGTCGCTCCCAAAGAAGCTGCGGTGCCACCCGAGAACTCTCCATTCATTGCCCGGACTCGTCCGCGAATACGGGGCATGGGTTCCCCGGTAGCCTTGATCGCGTGCTGTTGAAGAAAGTACACGCCCAGATCAAAAGGAATCGAGTCAAATCCGCAGCTGTGCACGATGCGTGCGCCTGAGGCACGCGCTGTCTCGTGGTGCGCAGCAATCATGTCGTGCATCCACCCGGGCTCTCCCGATAGATCCACATAGTGGGTGCCCTCTTCGGCACACAGTTTCACAAGGTCGGAGCCGTAGAGTTGATAAGGACCTACCGTGCTGCAAACGCATTGAGCGCTTTTGACCATCACACGCAGCGAGTCGAGATCGTCCGCATCTGCGGTGACGAGGGGCGTATCTGTTGAGGCGCCAATCTCATCGCGAACGTCTGCAAGCTTTACCGCATTTCTTCCGGCCATTGCCCAATTAATCGATCTACCGTAAGTATTGCTCATGTATTCGGCAACTAACCGACCGGTAAAACCACTTGCACCGTAGATGATGACGTCGAATTCTCTGTTCATTTGGGATCCTAGTGTAGTTGAGGTAGGTGGCGCCTCTGCGAGGTGCGCTCCGTAGTATATCGGCAACGTCAATCCTGTGCTTAGCCGACGGGTATATACCGCCGATTCGTATAGGATATAAATACGAACTGGATAGTCATAGGTTGTCATGATGATGCGATCTTTTGTCGCTGTGGTGATGTTGTCGGTGCTGGCTGCTTGCGGTGGTGGCGGTGGCAGTAGCAGTGGATTGCCAAATGTGCCCGATACGGGTGGCGGTGGCACGGGTGGAGGTGGGTCAACGCTGCCCACAGAACCGACCCTTGATGAGTATCGCGATGCGGCGTTAATACTCGATGTCGCCACCTTTGGTCCCCGTCAGAGCGATATTGACGCTGTAGCCAAGACGGGAGTTGAAGAGTGGCTGGCGACGCAGTTTGAAATGCCCATTACGGGGCATGAGTCGATTGTTCGTCGATACGGTGCTCAGTTCGGATTTGACAGTCAGGTCAGTCCCATTCGACCCGCGTTATATCGCCGATTCGCCTTTTTTGAAAACGCTTTAACGGCACCCGACCAGCTTCGCCAGCTGACGGCCTATGCGCTGACACAGCTGTTTGTTGTGTCTGAAACGGGGGTGCTGGGCAATAATCCTGTGGGCCTTTCGAATTATTACGACACCTTGCTTGCGCACAGTTTCGGCAACTACCGTGATCTTTTGCGGGCAGTGACCCTCCACCCCGCGATGGGCTTCTACCTGAGCCATGTCAATAACGCAAAGACTGATCCAGTGGCGAACACCTTCCCTGACGAGAATTACGCGCGAGAGGTCATGCAGCTGTTCACGATTGGTCTTTATGAGCTCAATTCTGATGGTACCCACCGACTCGGCCCGGACGGTAATCCGCAGCCCACCTACGACAACACCGATATTCGGGAGTTCGCTAAGATTTTTACGGGTCTGGCCTACGCTGGATCTGCCGACGCGGCGCCTCGATTTGGTCGCAATCGAGCGGTGCTCTCGGCGCCTATGATCATGTTCGATGACTATCACGAGTCTGGCGAAAAATATTTACTCAACAACGCGGTCGTACCCGCCGGTCAGTCCGGTATTCAAGACATCGAGGCGGCGATCGACAACCTCTTCAACCATCCGAATGTGGCTCCTTTCGTGGGGAAACAGCTCATTCAGAGACTGGTGACTTCAAATCCTTCTGCTGACTATGTCGGTCGTGTCTCTTCAGTCTTCGCAGACAACGGCGCCGGCGTGCGCGGGGATTTGAAGGCTGTTATTCG
>CAYVQI010000170.1:0-1967 GCA_964454155.1 uncultured Alteromonadaceae bacterium
TGGTCTCGGTCGATATTTGAAGCTTTTCTGCAATCAGCCGTGTGCTGTTCCCCAGCAACACCAGCTCGATCACCTCTCGCTCGCGCCGCGTAAGCACGGACGCGCCGAAAGCGCTCAGCGCAACGTGTAAGCGCTGACGTAAGCCCGCCTGATCCGCCGCGGGTGAGGCCGCGCTGTGCCAATGTCGACGAGTGAGTGCTTCTACGACAGGAAAAATCGCTTCTAACAAATTGATCTGTCGTTTCGAGAATAGGCGGCTACCTTCGGTCATACCAAACGCGAGGTTCACGACACCATCAGTCAGCTTGATGAGTAGCCCACATTCATCTTGAAAGCCACAGTCGCGATACCAGGTACGATAGTACTCACTCTCTTTGAACCCTGTCGGCGCCAGCTCATTCAGTTGAAACACACCAAACTGTCCATCGATCGTAGCGGCACGATAAAAAGGGTCCAATAAAAAGGGCCCTGTTACATAGCGATCGAGGGTGGTTTTGCCTCTGCGCTTGAGCGGGAGCGTGTATTCGATGGTTGGGGCGCCGGTATCTTGATAGCGAATCAGCGCCGTGTCATCTGCACCGACCCACTGCTGAATGCCCACGCTCAGGGCCTCAGCGAATCCCGGTTCGTTGAGGTGAGAGACCGCATCCGTGACGACATGGGAAAAAGTGGTTAGCGTTTCCATGTTTGAAGCTTAGCCCCATTGTGCCGGTTGTCCCAGTATGCTCTGGCCGCCACCTTTGTTTGAGGCTTGACGCTAGAGTGCGCCCGCCTCAATGTGCCCCCAAGACGCAAAGAGGCAGCAGCCATGACCGCCACGCATTTAATTTTGCATCAATACGATATTTCCCCGTTTTCTCAGAAAGCGCAAAAAATGATGGGGCTGAAAGGACTCGCTTGGCACAGCATTGAAATGCCACTCATTGCGCCCAAGCCTGATGTGGAGGCCCTAACCGGGGGGTATCGTGGGACGCCGGTATTGCAATGTGGCGCCGATATCTACGTTGATAATTGGATGATTGCCCGCGCGTTAGATCACTATGATCCATCGTTACCTCGTCTCAATCGGCAGGGCGCATTGCAGGCGGCCGGCGGCTACGCGTGGAGTGAACGGTTCTTTATGCCGCTGCTGCAGACGGCATTCGCGACCTATAAGGACCAGTGGGATGATGACTTTCGTGCTGATCGCCAGCAGGTGTTTCCCGATGTTGATTTCAATACTCTAGCGGTCGTTGATCCAGAGCGCCGAAGCCAGGTGCGCGCTTTTGTGAGTGCGATTGCGGCACAGCTAACGAGCAGCAGTGATTTTTTAAATGGTGACTACCCTGATGGCTGGGATGTTCATGTTTGGGGCATGTGTTGGATGATTCATAGCGCCCTGCCGGATCTGATTCCTGTTGTGAATGCATTCCCTGCTGTGGCGAATTGGTATCAGCAGATGTCCGATTTGGGTGTGGGGGAACGAGCAGATGTCACGATTGAGCTGGCGTGGAGTCAGCTGAAGGAGGGCCAAAAGGCGCCCTTGCCCGATACGCCGGTGGATGAGCCTCTGCGGAATTGGCTCGGTCAGCAGGTGGTGGTGGGGACAGGATCCGCCGACCGTGGCGCGTCTACAGGCAGATTGTTGGCAGTTGATGGGGAGCAAGTCGTGATCGCCAGCGAGCCACGCCAAGGGGTTAGCGCGCAGGTGTGGTTTCCGAGATTCGGTTACGCGCTCAATTTAGCTACTCAGTTGTCACAATAAAGGGATAACAAAGGGAGGTGGACTAACTGACTTCTACCAGGTCTAGAGTGGACTGATAGAGGGGCTCCGCTCCCGTATCACCCACGATAAAGACGTTTTCCATATGGGATGGACCGAGCCTGCTGCCAAAGTACAAACAGTCGATACTGATCACCATCCCAGGCTGAACGACGAAACCCTCCTTCGCACCGTGCAAGCCGGTGCCCGGATACCGCACCGGGCT
>CAYVQI010000171.1:0-1942 GCA_964454155.1 uncultured Alteromonadaceae bacterium
ATCGAAAATGGGGCTTCATTCAGGCCAAAGTGTTGGTGATACATGAAAATTCTTTCTCAAGTTGGTCCGACTATTATGCACCGCGTAAATACCATTCCCTAATAGAGATAATCACGCGACTTGCTTGCCGGGTAAAAAAACATACTGTAAGTTCAAACGCGAAATTTTCATGACACCTCAGCCCCCGCGCTATAGGAGATTCAAATGGCAGTGCCCTCGATACTCAAAGACAACCTTTCGATTCCCGTGATTGGTTCACCCCTGTTCATCATCTCAAATCCTGATTTAGTGATCGCACAGTGCAAAGCAGGTGTTATCGGGTCGTTTCCATCTCTCAATGCACGACCCGAGCCAGTGCTCGAGGAATGGCTAGACCGGATCACCTCCGAGCTTAAAGACCACAACAAGAACAACCCCGACAACAAAGCGGCACCCTTCGCCGTTAACCAAATCGTTCACGGCTCCAACGGACGCCTCAAGTTTGATATGGACATGTGCGAGAAGTACGAGGTGCCGATCATTATTACGTCACTCGGCGCCAAGCAGTGGGTCAACGATCAAGTGCACGGCTGGGGTGGCATCGTTCTGCACGACATCATTAACAACCGATTCGCCAAAAGTGCCGTCGGCAAAGGCGCCGACGGTCTGATTGCCGTGGCCGCAGGCGCAGGCGGTCACGCCGGTCAGCTCTCACCATTTGCCCTGATTCAGGAAATTCGCGAATGGTTCGACGGTCCGCTGTTGCTCTCAGGGTCCATGGCCACTGGCGACTCTGTTCTTGCAGCCCAAGCGATGGGCGCGGACATGGGCTACATTGGCTCTGCCTTCATTGCGACCGAAGAAGCCAATGCGGATGAGGGATACAAGCAAGCAATCGTTGACTGCGGCGCGGATGACATCGTTTACAGCAGCCTGTTCACAGGTGTCCACGGCAACTATCTAAAGCCTTCTATCGAAAATGCCGGTCTTGACCCCAACAACCTCCCAGAGAGCGATCCAACCAAAATGGACTTTGGTTCAGGTGGCAACACCGACGCTAAGGCATGGAAAGACATTTGGGGCTCTGGTCAGGGTATCGGCGCTGTCAAAGCACGTGAATCAGCGGGTGAGTATGTTGCCAAACTCGTCAGCGAGTACAACGCGGCCAAGGCGAGGATCCTCTGACTATGACTCAGAGAAAGGCCAAGATCCCGCGCTCGGGCGAGGATGACTATAGCCCAGACATTATTGCTGAACGCCAAGCTTTTATTGAGGCGCAGACCGGTGTAACACTTGATCACACCAAGCAGTTCTCTTACGACCCGCATGTTATGTCCGGGAATATCGAGAACATCTGGGGTGTGGCTCAAATCCCCATTGGTGTCGCGGGTCCACTGTTGGTGGACGGTGAATACGCAAAGGGTGAGTTCTTCGTCCCTATGGCAACCGTTGAAGGCACAATGCTTGCCAGCTACAACCGCGGTATGAAAGTCATTCGAGAATCAGGTGGCGTGAAAACGACGGTGTCTGCCGAGTCGATGCAGCGTGCGCCTCTCTTCATTTTTAACGATGCGCGAGAGGCACGTGACTTCCAGCTGTGGCTTCGCGCCAATGTTGAGGCGATTCGAGAGCAAGCTGAGAGCACCACTTCGGTGGGTAAGTTGCTCGAAATTGAGAACTATCACACGCACAACTTCATCGCGTGTCGATTTGACTACTCAACGGGCGACGCAGCGGGTCAGAACATGACCAGCCGAGCGACATTCTTTGCCTGCGAGTGGATTCGCAAGAACTACCCCGGCCCCCTCAAGAACTACATGCTGTCGGGCAGTTGGGATACCGAGAAAAAAACCTCGGCGGTCAACATGCTCAAGGGCCGTGGCCGTCGCGTAACAGCAGAAGTGACGATTCCTCGAAAAGTGCTGATGGACAACCTACGCATCACCCCAGAACAAATGCAGTA
>CAYVQI010000172.1:0-1906 GCA_964454155.1 uncultured Alteromonadaceae bacterium
CAGTGCCCGCACGCAGCGTCCGCTGGGACCCTGAAGGCGCTCATGCGTTTGTGGTGGAACCCTCGGAAGCCGGGGCGTACCTTCCTCACAGGGCATCACTGCGCAGAGTCGAAGTCCGGGGTGAGCGCGACAGCCGCTTTTTTATCCGCGGAGCACTCGATCCAGATGACAATATTGCGGATAAAGGTGCCTTCAAACTGACGGATCAAGTGCTGCTGCGCATTCAGGCAGGGGCATCGAGCGAGTGACTTCGCCACAAAACCGGCCACGCTGGACTGATATTTTTATCGAACGGCCGGTAGTGGCTGCCGTATTTTGTATCGCGCTGCTGTTAGTGGGCATTCGTTCCGCAATCACTTTGCCAGTCATCTCCTTTCCAGTGATCGAGAGCTCCTCCATCGCAATCTCGACGGCTTACCCAGGCGCCAGCGCCGAGACCGTGCAAGGCTTCGTGACCGAACCGATCGAGCGCGTGGCCAGCAGTGTACCGGGACTCGACTATGTCGAATCGGTTACGACCGCCGGAGTCAGTACCGTCACGCTGTGGTTACGACTGAACCAAGACACCACCAAGGTCTTAGCCGAACTGTCGACACGGTTGAGCCAGATTCGCTTCGAGCTGCCAGAAGGCACGGAAGACCCGTCAATCGAAATCAGTCGCGCTGATACGCCTTACGCGAGCTTTTATTTAGGCGTCCAAATCCCTCCGACACGAACCTATGCCGAAGTGAGCGATATCATTCAACGCGCAATTTTACCTCGCTTGTCTGCACTGCCTAATGTCCAGCGAGCCGTGAATTATGGTTTGCCTCAGGCGATGCGCATCTGGTTAGACCCTTGGCGCATGGCCGCCTTAGGCGTCGACACCAACGACATTCAGCTCACGCTGCGCCGCAACAATGTTATTGGCACCTTCGGGCAGGCCGAGAGCGGCTCTCAGCGCATTAACCTTCAAACGGACAGCGAGGCCAAATCTCCAGAAGATTTCGCCAATATGCTGATCCGGCAAGAACGCGGCATGGAGGTCCGTCTTGGCGACATCGCCACCGTTGAAGTGGGTACGATGGAAGTCTCACGGATGGCACGCTCTAATCAGGACCGAGTGGTGTTCATACCCGTCTACCCAGAGCCCGGCACCAGCGAAATCGCCGTGGGAGACTTACTTTACGAGGCAGTCGACGATCTCAATCGGACACTCCCCCCCGACCTGCAGCTCACCATTCCATTTGATAATTCTCGCTACATGCGAGACGCGGTGTCTGAGATTTTTCTCACACTCGGCGAGACCGTTTTGCTGGTGGGGCTGGTTGTCGTAGCGCTGATGGGTTCAGTCAGAAGTGCGTTTGTGCCGCTGTTGACGATACCCATTTCGATTTTGGGCACGGCGGCGGCCATGTCGGCAATGGGGTTTTCACTCAACCTGCTGACCATTTTAGCGGTCGTGCTATCGGTCGGCTTAGTGGTCGACGACGCCATTGTGGTGGTCGAGAATGTGGCGCGTCATCTGCGCGAAGGCATGAGCAGGCGCGATGCGGCATTGGCCTCTTCTCGGCGGTTACTCTCCCCCATTATCGCCATGACCATTACGCTGGGGGTTGTGTACGCACCCATCGGCTTCTTGTCGGGGCTATCGGGCGTCCTATTTAGAGAGTTTGCGTTCACACTCGCAGTAGCGGTGTTGATTTCAGGTTTTGTTGCGCTGACGCTGTCGCCCATTATGAGTGCGTGGGTCTGTCCTGACCGTGGACACGAGACGCGCATCTCGCGCTGGGTGAATCGGTGGTTTGAAACCATCTCGACCCGCTACGGCAAATTGATCGATTTTTCGCTGCGCTGGCGCGTACAACTGATCGTTGCGGGCGTATTTTTTACTTTGCTGATTGCGCCGCTATACCTGTTTTCGCTC
>CAYVQI010000173.1:0-1890 GCA_964454155.1 uncultured Alteromonadaceae bacterium
AGTAGCGCAGACTTCAAATCTCTCCTTGGCTAAGACTTTGGGGCTCTGGTTAGGACCGATTCTTTTTATGGCGATGCTCCTCATGGGGCAGTCACAGCAGGCTATGCCAGTGGATGCGTGGCTCGTGGCGGCAGTTGGACTTTGGATGGCCGTGTGGTGGTCTACTGAAGCTGTACCTGTTGCGGCTACGGCATTTATCCCACTGATTTTATTTCCGGTTTTACAGGTGACGCCCGTCAAGACGGTCGCACAAAGCTACGCGCATCCAACAATTTTCCTATTTTTGGGTGCCTTTATTCTCGCACTTGCGGTAGAGAAATGGTCGTTGCATCGGCGGATAGCGCTTACGGTATTGTCGAGAACGGGAACCGATGGTCGGAAGCTTATTCTCGGGTTTATGATCGCGGCGTCGCTACTGTCCATGTGGATGACCAACACCTCAACGGCCATGATGCTCCTTCCCATAGCGGCTTCAGTTGCGGCGATGGTTGCTGAAAAAGCGTCGGGCACCAGTGCAGAGAGTAAAAGGACTTTCCAAGTGGCACTGCTTTTGTCACTCGCTTATGCCACAACCATTGGCGGTATGGCAACGATCATCGGGACGCCACCCAATGTGCTGCTTGCGGGCTTTATTGAAGAGACCTATGGACTGCAAATTGCCTTTTTGGATTGGATGTTAATCGGCTTGCCCTTGGCGCTGGTCTTATTGCCGTTGGGGTGGGTCGTGCTTACTCGAATCGCGTTCACGGTGGATATTGCAGAGAGTAAAGAGGCCAGCGACGTTATTGCTGACATGCGGCGGCAACTGGGTGTGATGCACGCCTCGGAACGTCGCGTGGGTCTTCTGTTTCTCGTCGTGGTGTTTTGCTGGATGACTCGCTCATGGTTGAACGATTTCTCGAGCTTTGAAGGCGTTAGTGATGCGGGAATTGTGATGGCTGCAGCACTTTTACTCTTCGTGATTCCCGCAGGTGATGCGTCGGGGCAGCGACTTATGGTTTGGGAAGATGTCTCGCGGCTTCCGTGGGGCGTGCTTATTTTATTTGGTGGTGGCCTCGCCCTCGCCGCTCAGGTTTCAGGCTCGGGTTTGGCAGTTTGGTTAGGGGAGTCACTTTTGCCTGTCGCCAGTCTTGGTGTTTTAGTTCTGATCGTTGCCGCCGCGGGGTTGGTGGTCTTCCTGACAGAACTCACCAGTAATTTAGCCACTGCAGCCACTTTCCTCCCAGTCATTGCTGCAATTGCAGCGCAGTCGGGCATCGAGCCGTTAGTGTTGTGTGTTCCGGTTACGCTCGCTGCAAGCTGTGCGTTTATGCTGCCGGTGGCGACGCCTCCAAACGCCATTGTGTTTTCGTCCGGTGTTTTAACCATTCCCGAAATGGTGAGGGCCGGTTTTCTGATGAATCTCATCGCCCTCGTTGCGCTCACGATTCTTGCGACCTTCGCGGTACCGTTGGTATTTTGATGTTGCCCAAGATGATCAAAAGGGCACCTATATTCAAACAGATTCTGGTGTTTTTGACGGGAGTGGCTACCTTGTTATCCATAGCGGATGCACTGGGACAGACGACTCCGCTGAACCGGGTGTTGTTTGTCGGCAATAGCTACTTGTACTACAACGACGGCCTCCACAATCACGTGAAACGTATGGTCGCGGAACGTTATCCCGATACCGAATCACGGCGTCTCGCTTATAAGTCATCGACGATCGGCGGTGCCCGATTGAGTCATCACAACATAGACTGGCTATTAAGGCCTGGCCAAATCGGTGTTGATCGGCCTTTTCAAGCCGTCGTCATGCAGGGAGGCAGCTTCGAGCCCTTAACGGCTGGCACCCAGAAGATCTTTGTCGATACAGCGGTGAACTACGCTGAAAAAGTGCGGGCTGTCGGT
>CAYVQI010000174.1:0-1755 GCA_964454155.1 uncultured Alteromonadaceae bacterium
AAGAGGTTGGCTGCGTTTGGGTCAGTAGCGAGCAGCGAGAAATCGACGTTCGCGGACGCCACCTTGCAGAAGGTGTTCCACGAACGTTTACTTTAGGCAGCGCTGACGTCATGACGGCGCTTGAAGAGCCCGTTGATGCGATCATCCGAGCTGTTCGCATGTCGCTAGAGCAGTCGCCTCCTGAGCTGGCCGCTGATATTGCTGAGAATGGTATTGTCTTAACGGGTGGGGGAGCGTTGCTGCGCGATTTAGACGCACGTATTGCTGAGGAGACCGGATTACCTGTCGTGATTGCTGAAGACCCTCTGACCTGCGTTGTTCGCGGCGGTGGTATGGCCCTTGAGCTGATGGACTCCTATTCACTGGATCTCATGTCGACCGAGTAAGTTTCTGGGTTCGATACGGAACGAGGAAGACGACATCAGCACACTTTTTTCTAAGCCTCGACTCCTGACTATTCGATTGCTTACTGCACTAGCGCTGGGTTGGGTATTGGTGGCGTTTATGCGCGAGTCACCATTGACTGGACACGTTGAGGGGGTCGGTGCAGACCTCACTGAGGCCTCATTTGTCGTCATTGATGTTCCAAAGCGCTTGGTCGGAGGGGTCGCGGCGTACCTCGAAAGTCGCGCAACGATGCGTCGAAAAATTTCAGACCTTCGGGATCGGAACTTGATCCTGAGCGCGCGCGCTCAACGTATGGAAGCGCTAATGGCAGAAAATATGCGCTATAAGGCGCTTCTCAATTCTGCTGTCGCTGAGGACACAGCGATGACCGTGGCGAGAATCGTAGCCGTGTCTCCCGACGTCAACCGACACCTCTTAACGCTGAATCGCGGGGATGCCGATGGCGTCATGATTGGGGACCCCGTTCTCAATGCCGATGGTGTTATGGGTCAAGTTACGCAGGTGGGGCGGTCGGCGAGTCGAGCGCTTTTGGTGACCGACGTTCAACATGGTCTACCGGTGCTTAATAATCGCACAGGGCAGCGAGCGATTGCTGAGGGCGTTGGCAGACTTGATCGACTTGTTATTCGCAACTTGGCCAGTACTTCCGATGTGACATCCAGCGACCTTTGGGTCACTTCCGGGCTGGGCGAGCGCTTCCCCGCAGGTTACCCCGTGGGCACGACCGTCGAAACCGCAACATCGGCTGATGCGGCTTATTTGTCAGTGTCTTTGGCGCCAACCGCGGCCTTGGATGTGGAGAGTTATGTGTTGATTCTCACGTCCGCCGATGCGTCCTGAAAGGCGTCGATTGCTATGAGGGATCAAAGCAATGTTTGGCCGTCACTACTGACATCGATGGTGATCGCCACGCTTTTTTTCCAAGCGGCAAACTCGGTGGACTTGCGCGTTTTTACGCCGCGGTTATTAGAGCTCTGTGTGTGCTACTGGATTTTGTCATCACCGGGCACCGTGGGTATTTTTTTTGCATTTATTGTGGGGTTGTTGATCAGTCTGATTGAAGGGTCTTTCCTTGGGAGTGCATCGATCGGGCTCTCGATTGTCGGCTTTGTGCTGCTCAACAACATTTTCACCATTCGACAACTTGATTGGGTTTCACAAACAACAGTGATTTTTCTACTGCTTGGTATTTCCTTGGCCCTTCATAGACTGATTTTATCCAGTTTAGGTGTTCCCTCCGAGGGTCTTCATTATCTGATTTCAGTCTTTGTGTCGTCGGCACTCTGGCGACCGTTTAATGCGATGATGGATGCAGCCCGGTTTCGTTTGAGTCAGCTGTTGTGAGTT
>CAYVQI010000175.1:0-1744 GCA_964454155.1 uncultured Alteromonadaceae bacterium
GCCAGTGATCGTCACAACCCAAAAGCCCGCCCAGTGCGGGCTTTTGACTCTTTAATCACTGCACAAACTATAACGCACCAAAATGGTGCGACTTGACCAGAGACAAATTTTAGCCAGCCGGGACATCAAGACACCTAACTATGAATGAGGACCACTGCAGACGCTTCTTACACCAGCCAGTTCGGCGGTTAACCGCCGTTTTGTGGGCACTCTGTGCCATTACCGCCGTGGCAACCCCCGTTTATAAAATCACAGATGAAGACGGCAATATCGTCTTCACCGACCAGTCTCCAACGGTGGACGCCGAGTCAGCGGAGCAGCTGACAATACGACCGCTCAATACCGCCGAACCCCTTGCCACAAAACCGGTCGAACCCACGGCGACACCCACTGCGGCGATCATCCCTTTTGAGACTCGGATCGAGCAACCGGCTGACGGCAGCACCATCCCGATGGGGCCGGGTAATTTCAACGTCACCGCCTTAATCAGGCCTCCGCTGGCCGACTCTGAGCACTTGCAGCTGGAAATAGATGGTGCCCCCTATGGGCTTCCACAGAAACAGCACCGGTGGTCCCTCAGCAATATTTATCGGGGTGAGCATCGACTCCGGATTCAGCGGTTACACAGCTCAGGAGTGCAGGTGGATGTCTCTGACACCAGCACGGTCTTCGTATTACGACCCTCTGTGGCTCGCTAACCCCATGCCCAAACTGCCCGCAGACTATAACCTCGAGTTGCTCGCCACCAGCGTGGTGTTGCTCGATGCCAAATTGAATGTCTGCGCACTCAATCTGTCCGCCGAAAACTTACTCGGTGTCTCTGCGAGTCGCGCCCGCGGGCATCCATTAGACGCGCTGCTCGATGAATCCAATGAGTGGTACCCCCTCTTGCATCAAGCACTGTCGGAAAATTACCCCATGGTGCGGAGAGCCATATCACTGACAACCCGATCTGGCCAACAGAAAACAGTGGATATTACGATCAGTCCAGTCACGGCAAAGGCCGGCAGTCATAGCTTGCTGTTGGAGCTCAATATGGTCGACCGATTGCAGGCGATAAGCCGCGACGAAAGCGAGTGGCAGGCCCAAGCTTCGCTGAAAGAAATTATGAAAGGCGTCGCCCACGAAGTGAAAAATCCACTGGGAGGTATCCGCGGTGCCGCGCAACTGCTCTCAGCAGAGCTCCCGGATCCCGCACTCCAAGAATACACTGACATCATTATTTCCGAGGTGGACAGACTGCATAAGTTAGTGGATCGCATGCTCGGTCCCAGAGAGCGTTTAGAACCTCAGCCCACTAATATTCATCAAGTCGCCGAGCATGTTCGACAATTGATCGAAGCGGAAGCCGAAGGTGCACTGCAGATTGAGCGGGACTATGATCCAAGCCTGCCTGACTTTCTCGCCGATGCAGGACAGCTCACACAAGCCTTACTGAATTTAGTGCGCAATGCCTGGCAGGCGTGTGGCGAAGGCGGATTGATCACGCTCCGTACACGGGTTTTTAGACAATTCACCGTAGGCGGCAACCGACACAAGCTCGTCTGTGCGCTTCAGGTAGCCGACGATGGTCCCGGCGTCTCAGACGAATTAATGCCGCGCTTATTCCTACCCATGGTGACCGGTCATGCTCAAGGAACCGGCTTAGGGCTCTCGATCGCTCAGCGAATCGCCAATCAACATGGCGGCCTCATTCAAGTTAAGAGCGTCCCCGGCGACACCTGCTTCACCCTGCTCTTGCCCA
>CAYVQI010000176.1:0-1631 GCA_964454155.1 uncultured Alteromonadaceae bacterium
ACAGTCGCAGCACTTGATTGTGGGGGGGCCGACGACCTAGGGTGTAGCTGGGCAGATAAGAATAATTAGGGAGTCAGCATGAAGCCACTTGAATCAGTAACGGTTCTAGAATTTTCAACCATGATTACGGCGTCTTTGGCATCAATGATGATGGCCGAACAAGGCGCACGGGTGATCAAGGTCGAGCCCATGACGATGGGAGACCCTATGCGTTACATCGGTGCAAAAAAGGGTGACATCTCGGCGCTATTTGCCAATTGTAACCGAGGTAAGGAAGCACTTCGTATCGATCTAAAGTCAGAGGCGGGGGCGGCTATTATTAGAGACATGATCCCCTCGGTCGATGTCGTCATTCATAACTTTCGGCCAGGGGTAATGGATAAACTCGGTTTGGGTTCAGGTGCACTTCGCGCGATCAACCCGCGGCTCATCTACACCGCCATCTCAGGCTTTGGTACTGAAGGTCCCATGAGCGATGCACCCGCTTACGATCCGATTATTCAGGCGCACGCCGGTATTGCGGCGACTCAGGGGCAGGGTGATCAGCCAGCGTTCATGCGCACGTTGCTCTGCGACAAAATTACAGGCTATACGGCTTGCCAAGCCGTGACCAGCGCACTGTTTATGCGAGAAAGAGTGGGGCAAGGCCAGCATATTGATCTTTCGATGATCGACTCTGGCTTGTTTTTTATTTTCTTGGACGGCTTCCAAAATCACACGTTGCTCAGCGATGACCACGAACGTGCCGGACTGCTCATTGATATCTTGTACGATCCCTGGGTGTGTTCTGACGGTGGCGTCATTATTTCTGCTGGCAGTTATGAAATGCAAAAGCGCTTTTTAACCGCCTTGGATATGCAGCAACTCTTATCGGATGAGCGTTTTGCCACGTTCGAAAATCAAATGCGCAACATCAAAGTCCTCAAAGCCCTCGTTTCCGAGCGCTGTAAGGCCCTGAGTTGTGATGAGATGGTGGGTCTCTTGCGCGCAGTCGACGTCCCCTGCGCGAAGGTGATGACTCGGGAGGAGGTGTTGGCCCAAGACCAACTGTTAGCGAATGGTACGGTGGATGTTTACGATCACCCGCTCGCGGGAAAATCGCGGCGGGTGTTGGCACCGCCGCTATTTTCGGGTGAGCGTCTTGAACCGGGTTGGGGTGCGCCCAGCCACGGTCAACATACCGAACAAGTGCTGTGTAGTTTTGGGATCAGTAAAGAGGCCATTGAAGGGCTAAAAAGTAGTTCTGTCGTCGCCTAATGGCGGTAATGGGTAAACGGACCACTTCGCCTCAATTGCCTCATCGGTGACGCACAGTTTTGACCGAATTGCCTTGCCGGTAGCACATTTATTGGAATAGGTAATGAGTGTAAGCTATAGCCTACTGAGACGGTTCGCCGTCTTTTTTGCATTCTGTATTCGGATGAGCTCTGTGCAGAGAATTTACATCGCCATTTTGCTGTCGCTTTCGAGCCTCTTGGTGCCTGTCTGTTCGTGGGCATCACACGGCGCTTCGCTACTGACACAAGTCCGTATGGACGGGCCTCGCCTGTTTGTTTACGGGCAGCAACTTTTTCGTGCCGTTGATCACCGAGTCTATTTTGGTGCGAAAGACGCGGATTACCTTCTCGAAC
>CAYVQI010000177.1:0-1627 GCA_964454155.1 uncultured Alteromonadaceae bacterium
GGTGCTTGCGCGCAAAATCCGCGCACTCAACCCAGCACCCGGATGCTTCAGTACCTTAGGCAATCAACGTATGAAAGTGTGGGAGGCCCTGCCGGTTTCCCTGTCAGATACACCCGCTCATGCACCAGGAACGCTGGTCGATATTACGCGGGAACAACTTTGCGTGGCCTGTGGAGATGGCGTATTGGCCATAACACGCCTGCAATTGCCCAATAAAAAACCCATGTCTATCGCCGACATACTCAATGGAAATCAAGTTCACTTCTCTGTGGGTGACCGATTCGAGAACGTGTCAAAATGAGTTTGTCTGTTCGAGTCGCAAGCGTTCGCTTGCTCGATGACGTATCTCACGGCGGCTCTCTCAACACTCTGTACGGACCCATCGAAGCCAGCGTTCAAGACAGCGATCGTGCGTTTTTGAAAGAACTTGTCTACGGGTCACTTAGACTGTGGCCTCTCTACAAGGGTATCGTCCGACAGCTCCTAGACCGACCCCTCAAAGCCAAAGACTCGGCTCTCGAAGCCACATTAATTATGGCTATGTACGAGCTAGATGAGTGTCACACACCCGACTACGCCTCCGTTTCCGCCGCCGTCGATGTGTGCAACGCGATTGATAAGCCGTGGGCGTCACGGCTTATCAATGGGTGCTTGAGACGGTACCAGCGAGACCGCTTGGCGTTACACGACGCACTCGGTGACACTGAACGCGCCGCGTTGCCCGGCTGGCTTTATAAGTCACTGATTCGGTCACTCCCCGACGCTGTATCCGCCATCGCGGACGTGTCGAAGAAAAAGCCCCCCTTAACGCTGCGCGTGAACGTGCAGAAGGCCTCACGGGACGACTACCAGGCGCAGTTACAATTGGCCGGGATCCCAACACAGGCTTTGGGGACGAGCGCATTGACATTGCTGGAGCCGCTACCCGTCGCCCAGATACCACAGTTTGAAGCGGGTTTCGCAAGTGTCCAAGACCACTCCGCGCAGCTCGCTGCCGAGCTCATTACATTTGTACCGGGCGCTCGCATACTCGACGCATGTGCCGCACCGGGAGGCAAAGCCTGTCACCTTGCTGAACTGGGCGCTCAGGTCACAGCCATGGATATCTCTGAGGCCAGACTTGAAAAAGTGTCCGATAACGCCACGCGTCTTGACTTGACGATCGCAACCGTTGCCTGCAGCGCCACTGATATACCTCACGGCCTGATTGACGAGGCGTTTGACAGTATTTTGCTTGACGCTCCCTGCTCGGCAACAGGCGTTATGAGAAGAAACCCGGACGTGAAGGTTATTCGTACGAAAGCAGATATTGCTCAGTTTGCGACGCTGCAACTCCGCCTGCTTACCTCGGTTTGGCCGCACCTCAAAACAGGCGGCCAGCTGTTATACGCGACCTGCTCTTTGCTGCCCGACGAAAACGAAGACGTCGTCAGCGACTTTTTAGGCACCACAGCGGATGCACAGTCCGTGCCTTTGCCCAAAGATGTCGGTATTCAAATGGCTTTCGGACAGCAAGTCATTCCATCGCCGGGTCACGGTGATGGTCTTTACTATTGCCTCATAGAGAAAATAGGGTGATCTGGAGTTCGTGAGAAATCGGAGTACCATCCTTCTGAAACGGCTCAGC
>CAYVQI010000178.1:0-1563 GCA_964454155.1 uncultured Alteromonadaceae bacterium
AGACCGCGTAACGCCGTCCCATTAGCAGTGCCTTTTGGTTCCCAGAGATCGATTTCCCATTGAGCTCAATGGCCGCGTTGAGTGCCGTGTCACTCACGGGCACCTTCCCTTGCTGAAAAGCGACCCCTAGCAAGAACAGGTTCACATACAGTGAGTCCCCCAATAACAGCTCCGCGATCTGAGTTGCATTGACGAACAAGACATTTTCGGACCCTGTTTGTTCTTCTATGTGAGCCCGCATCGCTACGGTGGGCAATTCAGCATCCGGATCGTGGATGAATGCTGCGGTGGGCAATGCGGCATCATTGATGATTGCCTGCGTTCGGCCAATCGCCGTTTTGCCCATCGTATCGTAGCCAGTACTGACGACTAAATCGCAACCGAGCAGTAGGTCGGCCTCGCCCGCAGGGACTCTGACCGCTTTAATATCGTCCTGTTGCTGTGCGATCCGAACGTGACTCACTACGGCGCCAAATTTCTGTGCTAAGCCCGTCTGATTGAGCGTGGCACACCCTTTCCCCTCGATGTGGGCTGCCATCGCAATGAGTGCTGTGACAGTCAGCACGCCCGTGCCACCAACGCCAGCAACCACGGTATTCCAGGGCCGAGTGAGATCGGGTAGCCGAACAGCGGGAAGCGGCTCAAAGAGCATTTCCGCGTCATCTTGCGGGGCTCGTTGCTTGGGTACTGCGTTAAGCACTGACACAAAACTGGGGCAGAACCCCTTCACGCAGCTGTAGTCTAGGTTGCAACCGTGTTGATCAATTTGGCGCTTACGGCCGAGTGGTGTTGCCTTGGGTAAGACCGATAGGCAGTTAGATTGCGCGCTACAGTCTCCGCAACCCTCGCAAATTTCTTCATGGATAACGATACGGCGCGGACGATGACTCACCGTCGATTTCTTTCGTTTGCGGCGTTTCTCTGCGGCGCAAGCTTGCTGGTAAATGAGAACCGAACAACCTGAATAGTCTCGTAATGCGCGTTGTAATGCATCGAGTTCGTCTCGATGATGCAGTGTGACGCCCGCGACGGCTGAAAACTGTCCTCGGTACTGATCGGGTTGATTCGAGACTAGCGCAATGCGTTTGACGCCTTCCCCACTAAGCTGTTGAATTAATTGGCTGATGGATAGCGCGCCATCAATGGGTTGGCCCCCAGTCATCGCCACTGCTTCGTTAAAGAGAATTTTATAGGTGATATTGACCTGTGCTGCGACCGCAGCTCGGATTGCCATCACTCCGGAATGAAAATACGTACCATCTCCTAAGTTCTGGAAGACGTGTTGCGTGTCGGTAAACGGCGCTTGCCCAAGCCACGTGGCCCCTTCGCCGCCCATTTGCGTAAACGTTTGTGTGGGTCGGTCATCCATCCAGGTCGCCATGTAATGACACCCGATACCTCCCATCGCATGACTCCCTTCGGGCACTCTGGTTGATGTGTTGTGTGGGCAGCCAGAACAAAAATGCGGTGCCCGTTGGGTTTGAGTCTGAACGTGATTAAGTGATCGCTCTTTTTGTTGAATCCAATTTATCCGAGACGTCAGCGCCTCGCTGGAAAAGAAGC
>CAYVQI010000179.1:0-1560 GCA_964454155.1 uncultured Alteromonadaceae bacterium
CTACCGGAAGGGGGTTGCACTATCGGACTACTTTGATGTGACTCTTTTTGCGGGTGGGGCAGGCCTTGTCTCAACCGCGATGGACTATGCCCGGTTCGCCGAAATGTTACGGCGCGGGGGCGAATTGGATGGCGTCCGTATTCTAGGACCGAAAACCGTCAAGTTTATGACGAGGAATCACCTCTCTGAAGAGTCGATGCATGCGGCATGGGGACAGACACCAACGGCCGATATTGGGCGGCCCGGATTTGGCTTTGGTTTGGGTCTTGGGGTGGTCACTGACTCTGCCGCTATTGGTGTGTTGGGCAGCGACGGCGAGTACAACTGGGGCGGTGCGGCCGGCACCATTTTCTGGGTCGACCCAGTGGAAGAGTTGGTGGTTGTCAGCATGATTCAGTTGATGCAAAGCCCTTGGCCGTTTCGTGCAGATGTCAAGATTGCGATCTATCAGTCGTTGACGGAGACTTATGAGTAAGCCCCGAATGGCAGCGCAGACTGCCTGTTTTCGCTCTGAACGCTGAGTTTAGTTGAGTACCCGGTAGCCTCGCCCACGAAGGCATTGCTTGATCACTCTTTCTTGCTCGCGGATTCCTTCACGAGTCCCTCGCACGCCTCCGGTCACGGCTCCGACTCCCGCACCACGCTCGGCTGAATTAGAGCCGCGGTTGACGATCGCGCCAATAGCGCCGCCGACGACCGCACCACCGACCACGCCCCGGGCTGCCTTCTCACCGGTGTTGACCTCTGTAGCATAGGCCTCGCATTCTGCTTTATCAGCGTAATACTGGCTCATGTCGACACCCTTGCGGTCAATAATAGGCGCGTCGACAAGCGATCTACTGCCCGCGCAGGCGGTGAGTAACAGCGTAAAGGCGAGGGCTAAAAACAGTTTCATCGTGAAGTCCTTGAAGTGGGTGAAGTGTGTGAGCAACACAGTATACGCAAAGTACACGGCTGTCCGTCTGTCGATTTGTGAGTGCTCTCAGCGAGTTGAACAGGCTTGGCACTTCACTTGATCGCAAATTGATGTGATATTGCACGCCGACGAACCTGTAAAGTCTATTGAGTCGTTTGGAGTTTTTTATGCGCAATACGTACGTTCGAGTTCTTTGTGTCGTGTGGTCGCTTCTTGTTGCGGGCGGTGTGCCCGCGACCAACGCTGCTGATTCTCTGGTGACCGATTTCTGGACAGGGATCGATGACCATGAAGATCACGCGCAGCGGTCAGGCACCAAGAAGGGGGCGGTGAGCAAAGGGACTTCGAGACTGCTCCGCATTGATCTTCATCGACTGAAGGCGCAGGTCGCTGCTGCCAGTAGCACCTCCTCGTTCAGTATCGTCTTGCCTGCGCCAGATGGGACTCAGGAACGGTTTAATCTGAGATCTTCATCGGTGATGCCCCCAGGGCTCGCCGCAAGGTACCCCTCAATTAGGGCTTATGAGGGTGTGGCTGTGGATGATCCGTCAGTCACCATTCGACTGGAGATTACGGACAAGGGCCTGAGTGCTCAGATTCTGGGGCCGAACAAGCGTTGGCTGATAGACCCTGCGGATGACCGA